>DAOUFK010000018.1:0-42101 GCA_034430095.1 Candidatus Mesolinea sp. | reverse complement strand
GACCGTGTTTCAGTTCCATTGTGGGGGGCCACCCTCTCAGGTCCCCTACCCGTCATCGCCTTGGTAAGCCATTACCTTACCAACTAGCTGATGGGACGCGGGCCCCTCCCGAAGCGAATTACTCCTTTAATCCAAAAGCATCTAATCTCTTGGATATTATGCAGTATTAGCAATCCTTTCGGACTGTTATCCCACACTTCGGGGCAGGTCACCCACGCGTTACTCACCCGTTCGCCACTAAGACAGTATTACTACAGTCTTCGTTCGACTTGCATGTATTAGGCACGCCGCCAACGTTCATCCTGAGCCAGGATCAAACTCTCCGCTAAAAATTTATCACCTTGCGGTGTTTCGTTTTTACGGAAAACAATTAACGAGGCTTGTTCTTACCTATATTTTTGTTGCTTATTTCCTATCACTTTTCAGTTGTTAAGGTTCTGACTTCATGAGAGCAGGATTCTAATGAATCTCTCCAATCCTGTCAATGCTCGCTTCCGTTTTTATAGACGAAATCGCCGGCTCTCAACTTGCTCGCCGGCTACGGGCACTGCTTTCCTGGGTTTGTCTCTCATCCCTTGTTCTTTTTTCAAAGATCGGCTCCCAAGTTGGCAATATCAAACTATCTCCCTTGGGACTTTATTTATAATCGAATTTATGTCGATTGTCAAGGGAAAAGTATGCTTTCTAACAATTTTCCGAGATTCTTTTTTTCAAGGTGCCGTGCTTCACGAACAAACCGCAATTATAGCCGCCTGCTCAATTATGTCAAGAGCAAAAAACCATCCAATTTCCATCAATCTGCGATTTGCTGTTCTTGCTCACAGCAATACTTTAACTTTGCTCTCGCATTTATAATTCTAACAAAGCTATTATTTTTTGCTTACATTGAACTTCTACAATACAACTAACTGGATAACAATATCTTAGAAGTTTTTTGCTTCCAAAAAGGAGGAATTATGGATTTGAATAAATTTACACAAAAAGCACAGCAAGCCGTGGTGAACGCTCAGGGCTTAGCTCGTGATTACGGACATCAAACCATTGAGCCAGCCCATCTTTTGTTGGCATTACTCAATCAAACCGAGAGCACAGTCCCAGCTGTGATCAGCCAGATCGCTGGCAGCATAGAAGTCCTGCGTCAGGAGGTCCAAGAAGATTTGGCTGGACGCCCCAAAGTTTATGGCGCTGGCACCAGCGAACCCGGACTTTCACGCCCGGCTGCGGATGCCCTAGACGCTGCTGAACGTTATGCCAAAGGCATGGGGGATGAATATACCTCGACCGAGCACATCCTGCTTGGCTTGACCGATAGCCCCGAGGGGAAACGTTTAGCGGATTATGGCATTACGAAAGATGCCATCCTCAAGGCTTTGCGTTCGATTCGCGGGTCGCAATCCATTACCACCCAAACCCCTGAGTCTACTTATCAGGCACTTGAAAAATATGGTCGCGACCTGACTGCCCTTGCACGCCAAGGAAAGCTCGATCCGGTTATCGGACGCGATGAGGAAATTCGCCGTACCATCGAGATCCTTTCGCGCCGCACGAAGAACAACCCCGCCCTGATTGGTGATCCCGGTGTGGGTAAAACTGCCATCGTGGAAGGCTTAGCCCAACGTATCGTCAATAAAGATGTACCAGAGGGACTCAAGAATAAACGCATTGTTCAGCTGGACATGGCTGCCATGGTGGCTGGTGCAAAATACCGCGGCGAATTTGAGGAACGCCTCAAAGCTGCCCTCAAAGAGGTTACCGATGCCCAGGGCGATATCATCCTATTTGTGGATGAAATGCACACCGTCATTGGTGCAGGCGCAGCTGAGGGCGCCATGGACGCTGGCAATATACTCAAGCCGATGTTGGCGCGCGGTGAGCTGCACATGATCGGCGCAACCACGCTCGAGGAGTATCGTAAATACGTAGAAAAAGACGCAGCCTTAGAGCGGCGCTTCCAACCGGTTTACATAGACGAGCCCTCAGTGGAGGACACCATCAGCATTTTACGTGGGCTGAAGCCTAAATACGAAGTGCATCATGGCGTCCGCATTACCGATGCAGCCGTGATTGCCGCTGCCACACTTTCGCACCGCTACATCACGGACCGCAAACTACCGGATAAAGCCATCGACCTTATCGACGAGGCTGCAGCGCATTTGCGCACTGAGATTGACTCCAAGCCGCAAGCGCTCGACGAGATCGATCGGCAGATTATGCAGTTAGAAATCGAGCGCCAGGCTCTTCAAAAAGAAAAAGATCAAGCCTCACTCGAGCGCTTGCAAAAGCTGGAAAAAGAGTTAGCTGACCTTCGCGAGAAATCGCAAGCCCTAACGGCCCGCTGGCAGACCGAAAAACAAGCCATTGCTGATTTGCGTGCACTCAAAGAGCAGCGCGAACAAATCGAGCATGAGATTGAACAAGCTGAACGCGATGCTGATCTCGAAAAAGCTGCCCGTTTGCGCTACGGTACCTTACATGAGATTGAAGAAAAGATCAAAGCCGCAGAAGAGAAGCTGAAAGCGCTGCAAAAAGAAGGCGCTTTATTGAAGGAAGAAGTGGATGCAGAGGAAATCGCCGAAGTCGTCGCCAAATGGACAGGTATTCCGGTAAATCGGCTGTTGGAAGGCGAGATGGAGAAGCTACTGCATATGGAAGAGCGCCTGCATCAGCGAGTGGTTGGACAGGATGAAGCTATTCAGGCTGTTTCGAACGCCGTACGCCGCTCGCGCAGCGGCTTGCAGGATCCGAACCGCCCAATTGGTTCCTTCATATTCCTGGGTCCAACGGGCGTGGGGAAAACGGAACTCGCTCGCGCTTTGGCGGAGTTCCTATTTGACGATGAGAACGCGATGATACGCATTGACATGAGCGAATATCAAGAACGGCATACAATCAGCCGACTGTTTGGCGCTCCGCCGGGCTATGTTGGCTATGAGGAAGGCGGCCAACTCACCGAAGCTGTCCGTCGCCGGCCGTATAGCGTGGTCTTGTTCGATGAAATTGAAAAAGCCCACCCTGAAGTCTTCAATGCGCTGTTGCAAGTGCTGGATGACGGCCGCATGACCGATGGGCAAGGCCGCACAGTGGACTTCCGCAACACCATTGTAATCATGACCAGCAACTTAGGCAGCGAACTATGGATGAATGCCAATGGCACTGGTTTGCCCAAACAGGTCACTCGGGAACAAATTACAGAAATATTAAAGAAATTCTTCCGACCTGAGTTCCTGAACCGGGTGGACGAGATTGTGATCTTCAAACCACTCACCAAGGAGGATTTGGCACAAATTGTGGGCATTCAACTCGAACACTTGGCTGACCTACTCAAGGATCGCGGGTTTAAGCTTGAGGTTACTGAGGCTGCCCGCAGGCACTTAGCTGAAGTCGGCTATGACCCTGAGTTTGGTGCTCGACCGCTCAAGCGCGCCATCCAGCGGGAGATCCAGGATCCGCTAGCTAAGCAGATCCTTGCAGGAGCCTTTGCCGAAGGTGACACAATTTTGATCGACTACAATGGAAGCGAGATTACCTTCTCGCGCAAAAAGTAAGTCTGTAAGAATATCTAATCCAGCCCTCGATGAAGAGGGCTGGATTTTTATGGTAATTATTCTGAACGTTTATCTGGTAAGTTCAATCCACGGGCCGCATGCAGCGGAAACCAAAACTGATCTTATGTTCAGTAGGGTTATGGTCGCTATTATAAGCAATCCGCATCCAGCTCCAGCTGTAATCCCAGGCACCGCCCTTAACTTCTCGGTGATAATCTAACGCAGCGTTCGTGGAGTCGATATTTTCACGCGTGCCATCTGCTCCCACGGCATAATAATCCATCACCCATTCCCACACATTACCCGCCATATCCATCACCCCATAAGGGGAAGCACCTAGCGGGTAAGATCCCACCGGTGCAGTATCGCCAACACAAGTGCCCATGCGGTCATCCCGTGAATTCGCCAGCTCACAACTGGGTTCCTCATCGCCCCAAGGATAAGCTCGCATCGTCTCTCCACGGGCAGCTTTTTCCCATTCAGCCTCAGTAGGCAGCCTGCCCCCCACCCAAGTGCAGTATGCATAAGCCTCATTCCATGATATCCCCGAGACAGGGTAGTTGGCATAAGCCGGATCGTCAAAATAAGACTCACGTGTAGCAGAATAAGTGTAAACAGGCTCTTCACAGGCTCCAGCTGCCACACAACGCGCATATTGCACGTTGGTTACCTCATATTTATCGATTGCAAACGTTTCCAAGTACAGCGTCTGGAGCGGTAATTCGTCGGGTAGGCATTCAAAACTACCGTTATGTTGGGGGTCACAGCCAAAGAAAAATTCCCCAGCAGGGATGAGCACCTCAACAGCCCCATCAACTTCACGGAGGCGTTCGTTTTCTTCAATTTGCAATCCTTCTGAAGGCTCCATAGTCTCGCTTGGGGTCGGCGATGTGACCTCGAGCGGTGCTTCTGGCAAATTTTCTGGAGCTTTTCCTACAAAAGCATCTAAAAGAACATCTACGCCTTGTTCTCCCATCCAAGCCAAAACAGCCGGATCCATGTAGAATGCATAGATGCCTTGCAGTGTATAGGATTTTTCAGCAAAGTCTGCATCTAAGGGTGAAACTTCGTCAATCCTCAGAACTTTATAATCCTCATTAACCCTACTGAGTGGCACGATTGCCCAAACAGAAGCCCCTAGCTCTTCTGCGAGGCTTTCTTGGGAATTTGGAATAAGATGGACAATCTCACCTAATGCCCTTTCATCCCCTTCTTCGCCCAATAAGGCAGACAAGCTGTTGTAGTCCTCAGCGTAAATTAATAACTTTTCAATTTGACGTAAGCTCCCGCGCGGCTTCCCTTGCCACAGAGCGCGTAAATCTTCAGCGAAGACACCTTTCCGTGCGGACCACCATGGTGCGACCAAAACGTAATTCCATTCAGACTGCGCAATCACTACTTGCCCTACTGGTACATTTTGTGCTAAGCCATAAAAGATCGACGCCACTGCTGGGTTTTCTGCCCAATCCATATTTTCAGGTAGGATAAAACGTTTTTGCAATGTGGCGGGCACCTCCGGGAAAATCCAAACTTTCAACGGAAGCTGTAGCTCTAAGGTAGGTGTGGTCACAGGTGGCGTTTGCGCTTGATCACCCATACCGCCTACGGTAACCGAACACGCGCATACCATCAGCAGGAAAACAACGGAAAGGAATTGTATTTGATCTCTTTTCATTGAATTGCGCAATAAAATATTTCCCGCCATTCTACCATTAAGTGCTTAAAAATTGCTTCCGGCAGATTTCTCCGCCGGAAGCATATAACCAATTAAGTTAATTGAGGCTCTCTGCCTTTTACTTCGCAATAAGCGGCAAGTAAAGCTTCCAAAGCTCAACAACGTGCAGCGTCACAGGGACGTCTAAATTGGGTGCACCAACAAGATGAACGCGCAGCGCAGCTAGATAGTCGCCTGCATCAAGCCCAGTCGCATCGAAGGTCACGGTAATCGGGAGGGACCCGCCAGCTGGCACTGTACCCGCCATAGGATCTTCCGAAAGCCAGGGCACATCCAATTCACCGCTTACTTCAATGTTATCTAGACCAAAGCTTTCACCATCTAAACCTACATATTGCCAGGCAACCCGAATTGCTCCGTACTCGTCAAAGTCACTCAGGTCGACGGTTATTAGCCGATACTCAAAGTCAGACCAGGTTTCATCACGAACCATATCCCATATAGGCTCATCAGTTAATGGATCACCTTCCTCATCAGTAACCCATACTTTCATCGTCGCTGTCGGATATTCAGTATCGGATTCGGCATAGAATGTCAGTGTAAGATCAGTGACTATACTGCTGTCAATGACTGGAGTGAGCAACCATTCGTCTGAATCATAAGAGGAGTCATAGTTGATCCAAGCAGAATATGCGCCTTCATAAACATAATCTGGATAGGTAACAGCATCAACTAACGTCCATTCACGCGTTGTATCTCCAAGGTGTATGGTCTCCCATCCAGTAGGTGGCATTTCACCAGCTTCAAAGCCTTCGCTTACCAAAGTTGAAGTGATCTCAACCCCAGCTTCGAAGAGTTCAATATCAGCATCAATTGTGCCAGAGTTTAGTATGGTCAGACCTTGCGTCCCGATTGCGCCAATTGTAAGCGTCTCTTCCAGGCTTTCTGGATCGACACTCAGGCAGGGCGCCAGTAATCGCAATTCAAAGTCTTGTGTTACCGTTGACCCACCCACCAAATCAACGCCAGTTACCGTCTGGCTGACAAAGCCTTCAGCGATGACTTCAATGTCATACTCACCCGCTGGCATGGAGAAGCTATAGTAGCCGTTCGCTAAGGTGGTCGTCGTGTATTTTATAACCTCTCCCTGCTTGAAGTTAACCGTCGCGCCTTCAATGGGAGCAGGGTTAACATCACAGGCTTCTAAGCCATTTACCGTGCCATTGATTGTTCCAAAATCTTCTGGCGCAACCAGATGCAGGATTACAGGGATGTTGGGGTAAGTATAGGGCGTGTTGTGTTTCACCTTCAAAGCCGCCGCATAATCACCGGGTTGGCCCAAATCAGCGGGATCCACCGTAATCGTAACATCTACGGTATCATCCGCAGGCACGGTGCCAGAAACAGGATCTTCCGAGAGCCAGGGCACATCCGCAGAACCGCCAGTTGGGAAGGCTAAACAATCCACCTCAGCGCCGCCGGGGAAGGCACCGATCAAGCTGCTGGCACCCGTAGTGGTATCGATAACGCGCAGTTCACCCGATGCCGTATAGGCTGCCCAGTAGAGCACACCGCTCTCTTCTTCAAAATCCATGCCCTGAGCATAATTCGGGCTTACCCCTAAGGAACCTACTAAAGTAGCCACTGCGGTGTCAGGATCTACGCGGAATAAGCTTGAAGTTAGTAAATCTACCACGTAAATCATGTCATCGTTCGTGTTATATGCCAGGTCAATACCGCAGCCAACACCAGAGATAGCCCCGATATTGGTCGTCGCGCCAGAAGTTATATCAACCGTGACCAGATAGCTCGTTGCGCAGTCACCCGCGATGCCGTACATGATGCCGTCTGGCGTTCCACTTAGCCCGCTAATTGTGCCAAGCGGCGGAGTGGTCGTGCCAATCTGGGTGTAAGCACCAGTGGCAGTATCTACCGCATAGAGCCCATTGTTGTCATAATTGACAACGTACATTGTGTCAAAATCTCCGCCAACGAAGTCGCCAGCAAAGAAAGACATGCCCGTGATTGAACCAACAACTTCCCAAGTGCCCGGAACTGTCGTGTCGGGAATGTAAACCAGATTTTCGCCCGGGTAAACATCCATAGCATAAGCGGGAGCGGTGCTCAGAATTCCACCAAGATCATTCTTAGTACTGCGCACTATTGGTCCACTCGTGGTTTTTGGAGCAGGACCTAATGATAATGTCTGATTTGATTTTGGCAGCTCACCAGTAAAAGCTGGGATATTCAAGGGCGTGAAGCCTTGATCCTTTTCAACAAGCTCAAAAGTGGCATCACTCGTCCCATTGTTGCCGATGGTCAAGGTGTCTGTCGCTGGCTCGTCTCCCATATCCATGGTAAATTCGAACTCGGTCGGGTCAAAGATTAGCTCTCCAGTGCCCAATGCGAAGTCTTGCTGCGTTACAGCATCCTGCACTACGCTCACTGTTGCCGTTTCATCTGCATACAGATCCTTAGAAGCCGTGAAGACCACATTTTCCGGATCCGTATCGGTCAGCTGGAACAGCCAGTAAATACCGGCATTGTCAGGGTCGTCTTCCAGAACAAAGCTCACGGTTGCAGCCGTGTCACTATAAACATCAGCACCAACAATGGGAGCCTCTGTCATCTCATCCGTAACGTAGCCAGCCACCGCACCGCCAGGAATGATCACGCAGGGCGCTGTAACCTCAAAAGCTTCGGAGACCGTGACCCCCACATCGTCAATGTACCAACCAGGGTAATTAACTGAACTATCCGAATGGAAGTGGAATCGGAATTGGAAATTGCTTACTGCATAACTTGAATCTAATTGTAATGATTTTGGCGTCCATTCTGTGATATCCCCAAACTTTTGCCAGATGATGTCCCAGGTGACCCCGCCATCTTTCGTGGCTTCAACTGAACCCCAATCCCAACTGTTGCTTTCAGAATCCATCCAATGATAGAACGAAAGCACAGGGGAAAGCCCAATATGAGCACCCAGATCGATGACAGGTGAAGTTAAATAGCTTTCCTCAGAACTATTATAGTCGCCAGCCAAGTTGGTCGCCCAAACGTTGGGTGAGGAATGAGCATTGCCAGGGCCGCTTGTTGGTGCGCCCCATGCCCAGCTAAAGTTGGTTCCAGAGGCTGTAAAACCGCCGTTATCCGAATCGAAATTTGTGAAGAAAACCTGTGTGGCAGGGGGTACTGGCACTTCCACCAAGCCTACATCATCAATATACCAACCTTCATACACTACAGAGCCATCGCTCTTGAAGTAGAAGCGGAATTGGAAGTTACTGACGTTATAGCTCGGGTCCAAGATTAAAGTTTGTTGGTTGTAAGCTGTATCTGCAACGCCGCCCACAGGGCCCCAAAGTGTTGTCCAGGTTGCGCCGCCATCTTTCGTGACGTCCACACGTGCCCAGTCATAACTCGCACTTTCGATATGCTTCCAATCCCACCATTGAATGACTGGGGTGTTCGTGCCAAAGCCGCTCAGGTCAATGACGGGTGAGAGCATGTAACCCAATTCATTAATGTTATAGTTACCCGCTGGATTGGTGGCGATGCCTTTTGTGCCACTATGGCCTTCGCCGGGTCCACTGGTAAAGTCGCCCCAGGCAAAGCTGGTGGTGCCGCCGGGCGTAAACCCGCCATCATTATCTTCAAAGCTCCAGAAGAAGTCATAGTCGGGTTGATAGCCAGGCGCGGCACAGACTTCGCCATCAATTCCCAACCCAATATCATAGGTTAGAGTTGCACCAGTCGGGGTAACGGTATCAACGAGCGGTTCATATCCAGAAACCACCGAAGTAACCTCAAAGGTATGCTCAGTTTCGGAGACTAGATCGATGGAATATACCCCGGTAATCGGGTCGCTATAGATCGTCTGATCAAAGCCTAAGGCGGAAATCTGGATCGAGGCGTACAATGGATATCCATGGCTGCCCAACCCTTCAACACCTGCATCGTAAACAACGCCAGAAACAGTTGTCATTCCCAAAGGAGCTAGTACAAAATCCTGCGTTGTTGTCCCATCTTCAACAATGACAATATCGGAAACAACCTCAGTTTCAAAACCGTACTTGCTGGCTGTCAAAGTATAAGTGCCCTCTGGAAGCCCAGTACTGTAGCTGCCGTTAGCGGCGCTATAAACGCTCTTGGTATAACCCTCGCCGTTATCTGCAAAGATCTTAGCGCCTTCAATTGGCGTAGTGCCCTCTTCAGTCACTGTGCCTTCGAGCGTACCCATCGCGCATAGCCCTGATGCTTGCGTAACTGCTGCCAGAGCGTCAATTTCACCCCAGCCGGTCGCGTAGTTCGGGAAGTCAGTGGGTGTATCGGGAGACCCGTCATTGTAAGTAATATTCACAGCTGTTTCTTCAATGATATTTTCAGTTGTGGCATAATCACCCACAAGGCATGGGGCTGCCTGCCAGATGAGCGCGACCAAACCGGTCACATGCGGAGCGGACATCGAAGTTCCTGTCCAGCCATCTTGATATTCCGTGTCATTTCCTGGGGTGGAGGAGCGGATACTTACTCCAGGTGCAAGAACCTGGGGTTTCATATCTTCGAAACCTTCCACAGGATTAATTGTATCTGGATTGTCGGTTGGGCCCCAATTGGAGTGTGTAGCGTATTGTCCGTTCTGCTCCCCGGAAGAACCCACTCCAGTGACATCCCCAGAACGAGCGGGGTTACCAACAGTATTCAATCCGGGAGGAGAGGAATATCCACAGTTACTGGAGTTACCGTTAGAGAAAATCGGATAAATACCTCCGGCATGCCAGGCGGAAATAACATCAGCGTACCAGTCATCGTAAGTCTGACCACAGTCACCCCAAGAGTTGTTAACTGCGTTGGGGCGCATGTCTGGATCAGCATTATCACCGGCTAAATCCGTCGGCGCTGCAATAAACTGACCGCAGCCCAATAGTGCGGTATCCGTACAGCTGCCGTCGGGGCAGCCGGCGCAAGCCATCCACTGTGCTCCTGGAGCGATACCGACTTGATTCGAGCCGCCGTCATCGCCAACCATGGTGCCCATCGTATGCGTGCCATGTCCGTTACCATCGCGCGGTGCATCATCCGTCAGATCATCGGGGTTGAACCAATTGTAATTATGGTCAAAAGTACCATCACCATTATTACCTCGGTATTGCTCAACAAGTGCTTGATGCGAAAAACGCACACCCGTATCGATATTGGCAACCACAAGCCCAGAGCCATCTATACCCATTGCCCAGACGTCGTCCGCATTAATATGCGTCAAGTTAGGCTCTATAGAATTCAAACCATTATCTATTACCGCGGCACTTCTGTCGGGTTCATACAGGATATATGTTTGCCGAGGGGAAATAGCTTTAATTTCAGAAAATCCAAGCAAGCCGTTTAGCGTGGTCAGGTTGGAGCTCTTGACCAAAATGGTATTCTTGATCCAGTAAGCTTGGTATTCAACCTTGGAGTCCGTCAAATAAGCCGCGACACGGGCTTGGGAAGCACTGGCAGTCTTTGAGAGAGTTTCGTAAACATACCAGCCTCTCTTGGACCAATCCATTGAATTTGCTGCGGAAAGATCCGCTTTGGCATCGAAATCAATCCAGTAGCTGGCAGAGCCTTTGGTTTCCATCTCCTGCATAACCTCTGGATCGACTTGAACGGAATTCTGAGGCTCTGATGAAAGAGCAAGTACTGAGATTGGGCTAGCAATTCCTAAAAGCAAAGCTACCATTAGGAAAAGTGCTAACACTTTGGAAGTTGACCTTTTTTTCATGTCTTTCTCCTTATTTAATTAACGAAAACAAAAAACGAATGGTACTCTGTGGTACTAAGCGACAACAAGTTGGGACTTTAAGGTTATGTTTTTACAGTTTTACCTCCTTTTAGAGAGGTATGCACAGGGATCGTTATTAAGGTTAGTAGGCAAACACCATTAGAAGAGAGAAAAACGCTTACTAACGAACGATGAGATGCATAACTTAATTTGCCAGTCAAAAAATATTCTGTACTTAGAGCGAAATTCTATCACAATCACTAATTCACGCAAGGTAAATTTGTAAAAATCCCACTAAGTAAAAAATCACCCTGTGCGCGTTTTTATTATCTGTAATAAAAAAAACCACTAACGAAAATCAGAGGGTTTAAGTCTTTGCCTTTAACGCATGTTTGCTCACTGCCAAACTGATATAATCTCTATATTATATAGTTCGTTGTAAGCTTATGCCCGAAGGGTATGATGCCCGAAGGGTATGATGCCCGAAGGGTATAATGCCCGAAGGGCTGTGAGGTGCTGAGTGTAATGCCCAAAAGGTATAATATATGCGCGCATGAATTCGTTTTATTCAACGTTGTTTTGCACTAACTACCGGTTGTTGGAGGTTTGATGGAAATCTTTTGGTACGGTCATTCTTGTTTTCGCCTCGTGGAGCGGGGAAAGGCTTCGGTTGTCACCGATCCCTTTGACTCTACTATCGCTGGTTATCCTCCGCTCAAGCTCAAATCTGAAATCGTCACTGTGAGCTGCGATGACCCCGTCCATAACTATGTCAAAGCCGTTAAGGGTGACCCATTCCTCATCAATGGTCCCGGCGAGTACGAGATTGGGGGAGTGTTTATTACCGGAGTGCAGACAACCCCACATAAAAAAGAGTATTCGGGCTTGCGTAATACCCTTTACCTAATCGAGTTCGGCTCAATCACTGTAGCACATTTAGGCAAGCTCGATCAAGTCCCCAGCCAATCTGATATTGAATCATTAGGAACAGTCAACATCGCTTTAGTTCCGGTAGGGGATGGGAATGGTTTGAATGCCTCTAAGGCTGCAGAGGTCATTAGCATGTTGGAACCCAATATCGTTATCCCGATGCAATACGATACCCCTCACTCCAAGTTAGACCTTGATCCATTAAGTAAGTTCCTCAAAGAAATGGGCATCACACAGCTCGAAACAATGGAATCTTATAAAGTTACCAGTACCAGTGCATTTCCAGAAGAAGAAACGCACGTAATTGCGCTTGACCCCAAACTGAGTTAAAGGCTATGAGGGCAAAAGTTATCCTTACATGGAACATCAAGCCGGGCAAAGAACAGTTTTATTACGGCTTTATGGTTGGGGATTACCTCCCCAAAGTGAATAGTCTCGGGCTCGAGCTGACAGATGCCTGGGTGACCGTCTATGGCGATGAGCCGCAAATCCTGGTCGGCGCAGTGATGCCCAGCGTAGAAACTGCTAAAACCCTCATTTCGTCTCCGGAATGGCAAGCGCTCAATGACCAGCTGCTCGAGTTGGTCGATCATTACGTCTGTAAAATTGCCCCACAGAAAGGCGCATTTCAATTCTAATGAACGCGCTTGCCGCGGATTTGCTTAGATGGTATGACGCTAACGCCAGGGTGCTCCCCTGGCGTTCTGATCCCTCCCCGTACCGCTCCTGGGTTTCCGAAGTCATGCTGCAGCAAACCCAAGTGGAAACGGTCGTCCCTTACTTCGAGCGCTTCATGCAGCGCTTCCCCACTCTGGAGAGCTTAGCTAAGGCAGAGCAAGCCGAAGTTTTACAGTTATGGGAAGGCTTGGGTTACTACAGCCGTGCGCGCAACATACATAAAGCCGCTCAGTTGGTTTGGCAAGAACACGAAGGGGAGCTACCCCAAACTTTTGCGGAGCTGCGCGAGCTTCCTGGTGTGGGTAGATACATCGCCAGCGCCATTGCCTCTATCGCTTTCCAGCAACCCGTTCCAGCTTTAGATGCTAACTGCCGGCGGGTGTATATCCGCTTGCTCAATCTGCAAATGCCTCTCGGCACCCCTGACCTGGAGCATACCCTTTGGCGTTATGCCCAGCAGCTGCTGCCCCAAGAGCGCCCCGGCGACTTTAACCAGGCAGTGATGGAGCTGGGCGAACGAATATGCAAACCTAAATCCCCACTTTGTGAGCAATGCCCGCTGCAAACCACTTGCTTGGCATTTACCCAAGGCACACCAAGCAGCCTGCCCAAACGCCAAGCCAAGCCACCGGTGCCACATTACACCGTGACGGCTGCAGTCATTACACAGGGTGAGCTTGTCTTGATCGCTCAACGTCCGCCGAACGGCTTACTAGGCGGGCTGTGGGAGTTCCCTGGTGGTAAATTAGAGCCAGAAGATAGCAGTTTAGAAGATTGCCTGAAAAGGGAAATACGCGAAGAGTTGGGTTTAGAAATTGTCGTCGAAAACGGTTTTAGTGTTTATCGCCACGCCTATACGCACTTTAGGATTACCCTGCATGCTTTTCTGTGCACGCTTTTCCCAGGGCGGAGCACCGATAACCTCTCCCACGCGCGTTGGGTGCTGCCCGCACAGTTAGACGAGTTTGCTATGGGTAAGGTTGACCGCCAGATTGCCCGAAGGCTGCAACAATCAACCCTATCTCTATTGTGACATTATTACTCAGCCTGTGCCGAACATTCTATCGCCGGCATCCCCCAAGCCCGGTAAGATATATCCATGCTCATTCAAGCGGTCATCGATGTGCGCAATGTGAATGGGCACATCCGGATGTGCCTCATGCAACCTGGCGATGCCCTCTGGAGCAGCAATCAACCCTACAAACTTAATTTTACGCACACCCCAATCTTTGAGGATGTCTACCGTCGCGACCGCTGAACCGCCTGTGGCAAGCATTGGGTCTAGAATCAAGCACTGCGTTACGGTTGGCGCCACAGGCAAGCGGTTGTAATAAGAAACTGGCTTGAGCGTTTTCTCGTCGCGATAAAGGCCAATATGCCATACTTCCGCAGCTGGCATCAGCTCCCAGACGCCTTCCACCATGCCTAAGCCCGCGCGCAATATGGGTATCAATCCGATTTTATCCACTAACGTGACTCCCTGTGTAGTTGCCAGCGGGGTTTGCACCGTAATTGGTTGCACTTCTATATCTAAAGTAGCTTCATAAGCGAGCATAGCTGCTAATTCGCGTACAAGTTCGCGGAATTTCTTAGGTTCAGTATTCACGTCGCGCAGGCGTGCCAGCTTTGCGGCTACAAGTGGGTGTTGAGATGGAAAGACGTTTTTCATTAGGATTCCTCCACAAAGCCATTTTTAGAGCGCCTCAAATTGATGAGGGAAAGGCTCCATAAAAAGACGCACAAAATTAGAAGCAGCCCAAAAATAAGCATATCAGCTTTCATGCGAAAGAACATCATTAAAGGAAATGTGATCAGTGCCACTACGTGAGCAGTTTTTTGCCAACCCGTACGCGCCAAACGCATAACTTTATTCGATTTTAGCCATACTAATAAATTCAGCGTCACTTCCAACACCCAGCCCAACCCTAAAAACCACAGCGAAAGCTCATAGCCGAAGTTTATCAGCGCCAAGACAGCCCCCGTCATAAATAGCACATACGCTATCCAATAAAAGAACATGCTCACCTTTGAAAATTACCCAATTTTGCCTAATTATAATCCCCGCGTGGAATCAAACCGCTAATCGTGTTTACTCATAAGTATTCGTCTTTTGAGAATATTTCTTACTAATTTCAAATATAACTTGACGCCTTAACGGTTTACAATAGGAGGGTGAATTGGATAATTGACGGGCACAATTTGATCCCGCATGTGCGTGGACTCTCTTTGGCAGATCTCGATGATGAACAAGACCTCATCGACCTGCTAATTCAATTCTGCCGTATCAAACGCGATCATGTACTGGTCTTTTTTGACCGCGCCGCCCTTGGGCAAGCAGGAGAGCATAGTTTTGGATCGGTGAAAGCTGTTTTTGTGCCCTCGCCGCGAACTGCCGACGCTGCCATTGCTGCCCACCTACGCAAACAAGGCAGCCGGGTTCGTAATGACACCTTGGTGAGCTCAGACCGTATGGTGCAAGCCGCTGCCCGCCCGCTTCACATGCATGTAATATCTTCAGATATGTTTGCCCGCCAGCTGGTTGAGGCACTGAGCCAAGCGTCTGCTACCGAAGCAGATAAACCGCTCAGCCAAGAAGAAGTGCGCCGCTGGGAACAACTCTTCAACCAGAAAGATAACTCCGATGGTTGAACGTCTAAGAAGGTGAAAATAAATAAATGGACTATATTAATTTCACTTTTGGTGATTTAGCTTGCTGCTAAAGGTGTCATCTTGTACAATTGAGTTGCAAAGGATGATATTTGCATGACTTCAATAGGCACTTACTCAGACGAGCCGTTTTATACCATTAAGGTCGTTCAAGCCCGCACTGGCATCAAACCGGTAACTTTACGTGCCTGGGAGCGGCGTTATGACTTGCTCACGCCCATGCGCATGCCCAATGGTTACCGACTTTACTCCGAACGCGATATCCAGCTTCTTCTTTGGGTGCAGCGCAAGTTAGATTCTGGTAAGAGTATCAGTGAAGTAGCTGAAGAATTTAAACAAATGCGTGCTAGAGGGGAATGGCCTGAGACGATTCAAACTGCAGCCCCCCAAGCACCCAAGCCTAAACCGCCGCGCCCTGCTCGAGATTACGCAGAAATGCTCTTTGGTGCGCTGATTGCGCATAACGAAGAACGGGTCAATGCCATCTTCGAGGAAGTCCAGAAATATTTTGACCTGCTGACTATTTTTCAGGAAGTAATTGCCCCAGCAATGGAACTTGTTGGCGAGGCGTGGTATCGTGGAGAAATCCGCATCGCTACCGAGCACATGGCTTCGAATTTAATCAAAGGCAGATTGCTTAATATCATGCAGAATCTGCCTGCAGCAAAAGAAGGTGCGCTTATCTTAGTCGGCTGTGGTCCAGATGAAGGTCACGAGTTAGCTGCGCTGATGTTTGCAATTCTGCTACGGCAGGAAGGTTATTTCGTTGAATACCTCGGCCCAGACCTACCCGTTGAGGATCTGCTTGATTATGCTGCGCAGGTGCGCCCTAAGATGATTGTATTAGCGGTCAATCAAGAAAGCACAGCCTATCAAATGCGCGGCTTCGCGGAAAAACTCGCAAACTTGCGTGGCAAACCGCGCTTAGCTTACGCCGGCCATTACTTTGATGAAAATGAGAGTGCGCGTACGGAGTTGGGCGGTATCTACCTGGGCAAAACCTTAGCAGAAGGCCTAGAAAAAATAAAACAACTGATCAGCGCTGGCTGATCAGTTGCATAATCTCTATTTGCGCTCCACCTTTCCTGGAGCGTTTTTTTATCTTAGAACCCCTCCAGTGCCGAGAGGTCAACTTTATCACTCAGCAGAGCCACAATTTCCTGTAATAAGCCCAGCCGATTTTGGCGTATAGCAGTATCTTCTGCCATCACCAAGACGCTATCGAAGAAATTGTTTATCACTGGTACCATTTTTTCCAACTGTTCTAAGGCAGCATTAAGGTCTTTACTGTCTGCCAAAGAGCTCTGTGCCTTCTGTGATGCTGCATATAGCTCTTTCTCCGCTGGTTCTATAAAAAGATTCTCTTGGACAGAAAATTTCTGGTCCAAATCTCTTGTGATCCGCACGCAGCGGCTGTATGCCGGCAAGATGTTCATCCAATCCGGGCGTGCCACCCACGCACTCAGCGTATCAATATAGCCTTGCGCTTTAGCTGGGATAGCTGCCTGGCGGTGCAATACAGCGTCCACCACGTCATAGCGGTAGCCTCGTTCGAGCATCAAACTGCGCAGCCGCCCAGTGATAAATTCAAAAGCTGCTTGCTTATCCTCTTCACTAAAATTAACCGGCAACAACTTGCCTGCTTGAGTAAGTCCCCAATCTAAGTCGAACTCCAAGGCTTTACCGATAAGCAGCTGCACCAAGCCCAACGCTGCGCGCCGCAGAGCAAAGGGGTCTTTACTGCCGGTTGGCGCTAAGCCAACAGCAAATAAACCAGCAATGGAGTCTAACCGATCCGCAATGCCGACTAATGTTCCGGGTTTGCCTTCTGGAAGGCGGTCCTCAGCATTACGCGGTAAATAGTGCTCGAAGATGCCTTCAGCCACTTCTTCCGGCTCGCCACTGAGCTTGGCATAATAGCGCCCCATCACCCCTTGCAGTTCAGTCATCTCAACTACCATTGATGTTGCTAAGTCAGCTTTACAAAGCTCTGCTGTGCGATCTACGATTATCTGTTCTGCTTCTGAAAGGCTAAGGCGCTGACCAATAGCTTTGACCAACTGTTGAATACGCCGGGTTTTATCGAGCATCGAACCCAAATCTATCTGAAAAATGAGCTGGCTGAGCTTGGGAATAAATTCTTCCAGCTTCTTTTGCTTATCTTCTTGGATAAAAAATTCTGCATCTGCAAAGCGGGCATGGATGACTTGTAGGTTGCCATCTACCACCACTTCTTGGTAGCGCTCATCGCCATTACGCACGAAGACGAAGTGCGGCAACAAGCTACCCTCGGTATCAATTACGGGAAAATAGCGCTGATGTTTACGCATCACACCAACCAAAACTTCCGGCGGCAGGTTCTGGATGTAGCGTTCTTCGAAGCTGCCCAACATGGCTGTAGGGCGTTCAACTAAGTTCGTCACTTCCGTAAGCAAGTCAGGGTCATCAGCTAATTTTCCGCCCACCCTCTGGGCAAGGCGCTGAGCTTGCTCCCAAATCATCGCCTGGCGCTGTTGCGGATCCAGCATGATGCCTTGAGCAGCGATGTAATCGAAATAATCTGCTGGGCGGTGCAATTCTTTGCTCGGCTGTTCCGAAAAACGCAACCCGCGCGTCGTACGCCCGCTCCACAAGCCAGCAAAACTGAACGGGACCACATCTTCCCCTAAGAGTGCAACCAGCCAGCGTACCGGTCTGGAGAATGTTGCGCCAGTTTGGTTCCAGCGCATGCTCTTGGTAAAACGGATATTGCTATAAAGCTCGGGCAAGGACTGTGCCAGAATAGCCGCTGCGGATTGACCCTTCTCCAGCACTTCTGCGACGACGTAATCTCCGCCTTCCACAGTTTGCACCTTGAGCGCACTAACTTCCACGCCGCGGCTATGCGCAAAGCCTTCAGCTGCCTTGGTGGGTTTGCCCGTGGCATCGAAAGCGCGCTCAGCAGGGGGACCTTTCACCACGACCACTCGGTCAGCTTGTTGAGTTTGCAAATTCTCTACCAACACAACCAAGCGCCGCGGTGTGCCCTGGACAGAAATTCCAGCATGGCTCAGGCGGTTCTTTTCTAACAATTCGGGAATAGCTGCTTGAAGTTGAGCTAAAGCGGTGTCCAAATCGCCTGTAGGTAGCTCTTCCGTGCCAATTTCCAAAAGTAAATCTGCTGTCTCAGTGTGTGGTTGAGGCAAGGAGGGTTCGATGACTGCTTCTTGCGCTGCTTGGCTCGGAGATAGCCAAGGAAAACCCATTTCTTCGCGCTGTGTCAAATAAGCTTGTGCCACCTGGCGAGAAAGATCACGCATCTCTGCAAACAGCGCCTGGCGCTCGGTAAAGCCAACGGCACCGCGTGCATCTAACACATTAAAGGTATGCGAGCACTTAATCACATAATCATAAGCTGGCAGCACCAATTTACGCTCCAACGCCAAGCGTGCTTCTTTGTCAAAGAGAGTGAACATCTCCCGCAACCGAGCTACATCAGCTACTTCAAAGTAATAGGTGGAATGTTCCCGCTCTGCCACCTGATTCACATCGCCATAAGTGCGCTCAGGGTTCCACTGGATTAACTTAAAATCGTGCACTCTTTGCAATGCCATCGCGATGCGCTCCAGCCCATAGGTGATTTCAACTGAAGGGATTTCTAAATTGACCCCGCCGGCTTGCTGGAAATAAGTGAACTGGGTGATCTCCTGCCCGTCCAACCACACTTCCCAACCCAGCCCCCAAGCGCTGAGAGCTGGGGATTCCCAGTTATCTTCCACGAAGCGGATATCGTGCTCATACGGATCCACGCCGAGTGCGCGCAGTGAATCGAGGTAAAGTTCCTGAGGGTTACCAGGATCAGGCTTGAGAATGACCTGGAATTGGTAGTGCTGCTGCAGACGGTTTGGGTTTACGCCATAACGGCCGTCATCTGGGCGCACGGAAGGCTCCACGTAGGCGACTTTCCAAGGCTCCGGACCGAGAACACGCAAAAAAGTTGCTGGGTTCATTGTGCCAGCACCTACCTGGGAGTAATAGGGCTGCCAAATCAGGCAGCCTTGCTTAGCCCAATAGGTTTGCAAGGCAAACATGATGGATTGAAAATCAAGCGGTTTTTGAGCGGGAGGTATCATGAGCATTCCTTAAGATTGATTTAACGTTCAGATTATACCCCTTTGGCACCCTATCCAAACAATTTTCGGAAACGCTGCAATGATCGAAGTCCAGTAAGTAAATTCCTAAAAAGCAAATTCATCACCTGCTTTAGATAGCCAAAATGAGATAAACATCAAAATAATTCTCTATGTAATTAACTAAGCATGTTTTCAAAATTTTCCAAGCTTAACAAGCTTAAATCAAAATTGGGCTCCACAAAAGGACGAACGTCTTCAATAATGTTTTCCCAATTAACTTGTTGGAGGCGGGAAAAAACCAGTTCTTTCCAATTTTCAGCTGTTACCATCCCGCCAGTCCAGCCGGTTTGCGCAAGAGCATTATTCAGAAAGGTAAAATTTGGCTGGGGCCAACTTGGATCGCTAAGGTACCAAAATAAATCGTAAATGTCGCGTCCCTTGGTGTAAGGTCTTTGCAAAATAGCGTGAAGCTTGCCGGCTAAGAGTGTCGGTTGATCATGGTGATGGAGTCGGAGCACTACAAAGCGACGGACAACAGTGGTCGCTAATCCTGCGCCTTGAGGGGGATTGGTATCCACCTCGATTTTTACGGCTAACACCTCACTTTTCAAAGCGGAAAGTCCCATTTCATAAAGCAGACCTGGAAACCGAATAAACGCACTATTAACGGTCGCATGATCATTGATTTTGAAGCTAAGGGCGTAATTTTCTAAAGTTAGATCTGCACGAATCTGCCGTAAATAAGCATGGAAATCGTAGATGCTTTCATCACCCACAAGGGAAAAATCCAGGTCTTCAGAATACCTCTGAGACGCATAGAGAAATCTCAAGGCTGTACCACCATGAAAGGCTAATGGAATCATGGCTCCAGCACGTTGCAAGGATTGTAAAATACGCGCTTGCATGTATTCTCGCACCAGATTTTTGCCTTCGACTGGAGCTGCTGTCTGTTTAACTAAGCTGGCAAGATATTCTTTCATACTTCCTCATACATCGACTTTTCGCGCTCAATCATGTCTACTAATCTCTCTGCTGCCTTGCGCATCTTGAGCATATTAAACCTCTCCGCGTAAACCTGGAGACGTTCCGATTTTAACTGGTCGAGGTTTTGAAGGCGCAGCTCTGCCAGGTACGCCTCTGCGTTTCCACCGGGCTGCAGGTAAATCAGATCTAGCAGCGCTTTCTCTGGTGTGGCAATAAAAGCGCTTTGTCCACCCAAATCTTGCAGTTCATAGCCAAAGAGCAACCCCTGCTTGACATGGCGAAATTCAAAAACGCCTAATGGCGTCTCGATCCTCTCAGGGCGGCCATGCGAGACGCTCGTCGTAACGTAAGTAACTTCGGGGATTAGGCTATAATGCGCCAAAGCAGATTGCAAACTCACATAAGATCCCTTTTGCAAGTAATTAGCAACTAAAAAGGGATGTGGTTTGCACTTTTGATACGGAGGTGCAAGGGCATACAACCCGCGGCGAAGTTGATAAACCTTACCGCTCTTCACCCAGCGCGAGAGCTGCTGCCTCATTAAACGCGGATTTACGTCACCAGCCATTAACAACGCACTGTTAAAAACTGGTTCCTCGCCAACCAAATCGAGTAAATCATTAAATTCCATTGCATTATGTTAGCATAATTGCTATCTTTTTGCAATAGAATTTCATTTCCTTTTTATGAAACTGCCTGGATGAACTTGGGAGTGCGCAGCCCATACTCTAATAGATAGGTAAAATAGCGCTCCAATAGAGCTTTGAGTTCCGGCTCTACTTGCGGTGGGATGACACATCCACGCACCTGACTATAAGCTGAGCGCTGGAAGAAGCGAAAATACTTAAGCACCGGCATAGAGACACGCCAAGCCTGTGCATCTTTGGCGTTGCAATTTGGGCAAAGCGCACCACCGAGTTTAGCTGAAAAATATTGGTCTACCGGCTCGATCTTTTTGCCGCACGCCACGCACTTATTCAGCTCTGGTCGAAAGCCAAGCACAGCCAAAAGTTGCACCTCGTAATAGTGTAAGCTGGTGAGCGGTTCGGGATCATCCTCGAGGTGCTGTAGAGTCTCCACCAGCAGCTGAAAAAGCTCCGGGTTGCGGCCTTCTTCCTGGGTAAAACGGTCCAGCAGCTCAATTGCATAAGCTGCATAACCAGTCAATTTAAGGTCTGCTTTGATGCCAGCGAAGTTGCGTATTGTTTCGGCTTGGGTGATGATGGCTAAGTTTCGCCCTTCAGCCAGAAAAAGAGAAACATACGTGATAGGTTCCAAGTGTCCCGCTTTGCGCGATTTTATTTTGCGGACACCCTTGGCAATTGCTTGGAATTTCCCCCGCTCGAGCGAAAAAAGCGTCAGGATGCGGTCGGCTTCGCCATACGCAACGTGGCGTAAAACCACCGCTTGGGCGTGAAAGGTGCGGTTGCGCTGCTCAGCCATCTGTCCACCCGTAAATCCTCAGCTTATCCTTGCTCAAGGTCCTCCGGGCCAAAGGAGCGTGGCAGCAATTCTGCCAGAGTCATTTCATCAAGCAAGTTTCCATGCGCATCGGCAATGAGCACAGCCATCCCATCGCCACCAAACTCGCGCATCACCTGCCGGCAGCCACCACATGGTGAACCGCCATTCCGCGTTACGACTGCGATAGCGACAATATTGCGGTGTCCTTCCGAGACGGCTTTGAATATCGCCACACGTTCACCGCACATCGAAGAGGGATAGGCTGCATTCTCAATGTTACAGCCCCTGTAAACAATGCCTTCCGCAGTGAGAACTGCGGTGCCTACGGTATACTGCGAATATGGGGCATAAGCTTCCTCGCGAGCTGCTATTGCTTGCTTAATCAAATTTTGTTTTTCAGTGGATGTTAGCATTATCTGCCTCAATTTCTTGTGTCAATTCTCCCGATGGCAGCAGGTGCACGCGTACTTTAAGGATGCGCCGAGCGACCACTTTTTCTACGGTGATCTCGGCGCCACTTTCATAAACGACCTCACCTGGCTGCGGCACGCGTCCTAATCGGCTGTAAATCAATCCGCCTAATGTATCGGCATGTTCTTTAGAGAGATGCAAACCTGTAATCTCATTGACTTCATCAATGGTGGCACGTCCTAAAAAGAGAAACTCATCTTCGCTGATTTTCTCTACAATTTGCTCTTCGCTTTGGTCATATTCATCGCGAATCTCGCCTACAATCTCTTCCATAATATCCTCAAGCGTGACCACACCCGCCATGCCGCCATATTCATCCACAACCACAGCCATATGCACCCCACGGGATTGCATCTCGGTAAGCAGCTCATCCACTTTCTTAGTCTCTGGGATAAAATAAGCCGGGCGTAATAGCCTGCGCTGCTGGGCAATGGTGTCGTTGCCGTCCACAACGCTGAGTAAATCCTTAGCATAGAGCAGCCCAACCACATTATCGATGGTATCCTCATAAACTGGTACGCGCGAGTGCCCCGCCTTGATGAATTCCTGCCGGGCTTCACTAATCGTCGTGTTGATATCCAAGGCTAAAACGTCAATACGAGGCACCATCACATCCTTGGCTAAGGTCTCGCCAAAGCGAAATATTGAATAGATCATCTCGCGCTCGCCCTTTTCCAAGTTGCTCTCTGGTTCGCCAACTTCCACCCAGTCCCGTAAAACGTCATCCGTCACCGAGAGCTTCATTTTCTCCGCATGTTCACCCAAGATGTTTAACATAAGCTTTGAAAGTGGGGAAAGGAAAGCAGCAATTAACCCAGCCGTCCCTGTGAGATTCACGGTTGCTTCTTCGGGGGATTTTAAGATGTTGCGCTCAATCATAAACTCTACAATCAAGATTAGAAGCAGTGCGAACAACCAAATGCCTACGCGTACCCAATCAGAGCCTAGCTCCTCAACGAGAATCAGGTTGTAAGCCAAGATCCCTGCAGTTAAAAAGTGCGTTAATGTTAATCCTATGCGCAGCGCAGTGTGTAATCCGGGCTGCTCCATCAACGCAATAGTTTTATCCACGCTGCCTGGTTCTTTCTCACGCAGGCTAATTAAATACGGTAAGCGGGCATGTTTAAAAGCCGAAAATGCTGCCGAATTCAACAATTCCAGCCCCAACGCCACAGCAAACGCGATCCACAGCCAAACTTCTAAGTTCATTTCTTCTCTTTCGCCTCTCTTGCAGGTACCCCATATACCAACTTATTGTCCGGTACGTCATGGGTAACCACAGAACCTGCACCGGTTCTGGCATTTTTTCCAATCTTTACCGGTGCAACCAGCATTGTGTCGCTCCCAATAAAAGCATTTTCACCAATTTCGGTTAGGTTTTTCTTCTCGCCGTCAAAATTGCAGGTAATCGTACCCGCCCCGATATTTACATTTGCTCCCACTTTCGCATCACCTATATAGGAATAATGCCCCATTTTGACGTTTTCCCCTAAGGTAGATGCCTTCACCTCGCCAAAATTGCCCATGTGTACGCCATCCATCAGAATGGCTCCTTTGCGGAGATGACAGAAGGGACCAATGGAGACATGATTTCCCACGCGGGCGTATTCCGCCACCGAATTCTGAATAAGAGTAGCGTTACCCACCTTGGTATCCACCAGAGTAGTGTCAGGCCCAATGTGGCAATCCTCCCCAATAACCGTGCTGCCACGCAAAGCTGTATTCGGGTAGATTGTCGTATCCTGCCCGATAGTAACACCCACCTCGATCGTTGTCGTGGCTGGGTCCAGCAAGGTTACCCCGGCTAACATCCAGCGCTGATTGATACGCTGGCGCATGGCATGTTCCGCTGCGGCTAAATCTACCCGGGTGTTGATACCCAAAGCTTCAGTAGGGTCTGGCACAACGAGCGTCTCCACCTTATACCCCTGTTTAACAGCAATTTCAACCAAGTCAGTGAGGAAATATTCCTTCTTTGCAGAGAGTTGAATCCGCGTCAAATTTTCCCATAGCCAGGCTGCCTCAAAGCAATATGCAGAGACGTTATACTCGCGGATGGTAAGCTGCTCCGGGGTAGCAACAGCTTCCTCCACAATGGCGCTTACACCTCCGTTTTCGTCGCGTATAACTCGCCCAAACCCTCGCGGCACCTCGCCAATCACGCTCGTCATGGTCATCACGCCCCCACTTTGGGCATGTAAGGTTACGAGGCGCTGAATCGTTTCTTCCTGTAATAAAGGCATATCGGCACAAGTTACTAAAACCTGATCTGCCTGCTTTTCCAGAAGTGGTTGGGCACAGCTGATGGCATGAGCCGTCCCTAATTGCTGCTCTTGCAGGGCAAACTGCACCTCATAACCAGCACCGCTGAGAGCTTGCTGCACAGCATCACTCCCATAGCCAACAATCACCACTGGCGGCAAATTTACTAACCTCTGGACAGCCTCAATGGCATAAAAAATCATAGGTCTGCCAACTACAGGATGAAGGACTTTCGGGATTTTGGAATGCATGCGCGTTCCCTGGCCAGCCGCCAAAAGGATGGATGCGATTTTCATAAGTTACTCCCAAGGAAAAACCAGCGAGCAAGCCATTTTCTTCGGCTGCACGCCGGAAAGGATGAATGATAAGGGTCAGAATCAGCTTTCACGGTTTTCAGGCTGGGGCACCAGGATTCGAACCTAGATCCACGGATTCAAAGTCCGGTGTGCTGCCATTGCACCATGCCCCAGTATGTGACCCTTATTTTAACATAAATTCATACTGCTGCAACATTAGATCATTGCAGGGGAAAAACGATAAATCCTGGGAATGCAAGCATTACACAGTCCAAGTCTTACCACAATTTTGGCAGACGGCAATTTCCCGCGTTTTGGCTTGTACCATATAGCGCCTGGGTTTAACAAGCTCCCATATCAACTTAGGCAACGTTAGGAATATCCAAAGGAGTGGTTCCAAGTACCAGCCCACAAAAATCCAATACCAGACACTCTTCTTTTTCGTTCTAATTTCTGTTTCCGAAACAATTTGAACATTCACATCGGTTGAACCACAACGTGGACATTTCATAATAATCTCCTTCTATTCGTTTTCTAGCATTTAGCCTAAAGTTTACGAGACAGACATTGATTGTAAATGATTTTGTCTTCTTTAATAATAAACGTAAAACACTAATCTCTTTTGTATTAACTCTCTTTTGGGTTACAACACAGATTCATAACCGAAAAAATGAACCCATCGAAATGGGTTCACTTTTTTTATCTTTCGGTCTTTCAAGAGCCAAAGCAACTAAACCTGTTGCTGCTCCCCAGAAAAATTAGTTGGATTTACCGGAACCAAACCTGCGTGCAAAAGAGGATGAACAACACCCATGCTACAGAAAAAACAAGAGCAATCAGCATTCCAGCCAGAATAGCATGGAAGGTAAACTGACGTGCTTCAGCTTTAGTCATTTGCTCGCGGTCAGTCTGGCCAGCGGCAATCGCTCGCTTTTGCTCTTTCTTCTCCCGGCGGATGCGTTTGTCATGCCAGGGCATACCGTCTACGTCCATGCTACAAATCACACGTCCGTCGTCATCATCATATTGCTTGGTTCTTGCTGCCATCCTGCACCTCGCCTTAATTATAAAGGTGGCAAGCTACCTTATGACCAGGAATAACCTCTCTGAATTCCGGTGCTTCATGTTTGCAAATTTCCATGCATTCTCGGCAGCGTGTATGGAATTTGCAGCCTGAAGGCGGATTTGCCGGCGAAGGAATGCTCCCTTCCAAAATGATTCGCTTCACCTTTACTGTCGGGTCTGGGATTGGTACTGCACTTAGCAAAGCCTGGGTATAAGGATGCAATGGGTTAAGAAAGATCTCTTTTTTAGTGGAGAGCTCGACCAAATTGCCCAAATACATCACGCCAACATCATCAGAGATATGCTCGACAACAGAAAGGTCGTGAGAGATAAACAGGTAAGAAAGCTTACGCTCTTTTTGCAAATCCATGAGCAAATTGATAATTTGTGCCTGAATAGAAACGTCTAGAGCGGAAACGGGTTCGTCACAAACCACAAAATCAGGGTTTAACGCCAAAGCACGCGCAATGCCAATACGTTGGCGTTGGCCACCGGAAAATTCGTGCGGGTAGCGCTCTTTGTAATATGGCGGTAAACCACAAGCTATCATCACACTATCAATATAGTCATCAAATTCCTCTGGTTCCACGAGGTGATGCTCGCGAACTGCTTCGCCAATAATCTCACTGACAGGCATACGTGGTGAGAGGCTAGCGTAAGGGTCCTGAAAAATGATTTGCATCTTCGGTCGAAGTGCGGTCAACGCTCGGTGATCGAGCGAAAATACATCGATACCATTAAAGAGCACATCTCCGCTGGTCTTATTGTTCAATCGTAAAATCGTCTTGCCTGTCGTTGTTTTTCCACAGCCCGATTCGCCCACCAAACCTAATGTCCGACCTCGCTCAACAGTAAAACTAATGCCATCAACGGCTTTTACATAGCCAACAACACGCTGCATCAAGCCGGCTTTGATTGGGAAGTATTGTTTAAGGTTTCTTACTTCAAGAACAGGACCATCAGGCTGAGAGATAGATTCTCGCGTTAATTGTTCAGTTGCAATCATGCTT
Organism: Candidatus Mesolinea sp.; assembly: GCA_034430095.1. Lineage (GTDB taxonomy): Bacteria > Chloroflexota > Anaerolineae > Anaerolineales > Anaerolineaceae > Mesolinea. The sequence goes on along the minus strand of DAOUFK010000018.1, from coordinate 15,178 downwards.
CAACCTCTGCTTGTGCTTCGGAATATTGATAACAGGTAACCATGTGCGTTGCGGTAACATAAGTTTCTTTTGGGTATGCTCCACTGCAAGGCGCAAAGCGTTTATTACAGCGATCTCGGAAATAACAGTAGTTCGGCATGTTGATCGGGTTAGGAACGCTTCCAGGAATGCTGTATAGCCTCTCTGTGGGGCGGTTAACCACTGGCTTTGAAGCCATCAAACCGACGGTATAGGGATGAAGCGGATTTAGAAAAACTTCCAGAGCTGTGCCTTTTTCCACAATTCTGCCTGCATACATAACCACCACATAGTCTGCCATTTCGGCGATTACACCCAAGTCGTGCGTGATCAACATAATGCTGGAATTAATTTCGTCCTTTAAGCGGCGCAGCAAGTCGAGAATTTGGGCTTCAATCGTTACATCCAAAGCGGTGGTGGGCTCATCTGCAATAATCAAGCGAGGATTACAAGCTAACGCCATGGCAATCATAATACGCTGGCGCATTCCACCAGAAAGCTCGTGCGGGTACATATTATAGACGCCGGTATTATTCGCAATCCCAACCATATCAATCATGTGCAAAGATTGCTGCTTTACTTGTTCATCCGTCATTTCTGGGTTGTGTAGCTCAATAACCTCGTCGATCTGATCCCCAACTTTAAAGACAGGATTGAGACAGGTCATGGGTTCCTGGAAAATCATAGAAACTTTGGCACCACGAATTTTTTCCATGACTTCAATAGGAGTTTTAGCGATGTCATATACTTTATCACCAGTGTTAAAGCGAATCGTGCCTTCGACAATTTGCCCTTGAGGTCTTTGCACCAGCTGCATTAAGGAAAGGGCAGTCACAGACTTACCACAGCCAGATTCCCCTACCACGCCAACGGTTTTGCCTTGAGGAATATCAAATGTTACCCCATCCACAGCCTTGACCGTGCCGACATCTGTAAAGAAATAGGTGTGCAGATTATCAAATTCTGCCACGTTATTCGGATCCTTCATAGTCGTAAGGTATTCACTCTCCGGGACATTCTTCCGTTTGCGTTGCTTTTCGAGAGCATCCGTGATCTTTCGGTTCTCTCGGGAAATCCGAGCCGATTCCTTAGCTGAAATGTAATTCGAATTCCTTGCTTTGGATTTCTTATGGTTGTTATTTAATTTAGCGTTATTGTTATCAGACATTGTCTCCAACTACCTCTTCATCTTAGGGTCAAATGCGTCCCGCAATCCATCACCAATAAAATTGAAACCTAACACAGTCAGTAAAATAAGCATACCGGCAGGGATCCACATGAACCAGTAGTTTGTCATCACAAACGCATCTGAAGCCACATTGATAATGCTTCCCCAAGAAGCTTCTGGGTATTTCACACCTAAACCTAAAAAGCCTAAGGTCGCTTCGGTGATGATAATCCCGCCTAACGATCCCGTTGCTTGCACAATCAAAAGTGGCATCACATTCGGGACCAAGTGCCTAAAAATTCGCCGACTCGTAGGAATACCTGTCGCTTCGGCAGCTACCATAAAATCTTGCTCTCGGAGTGAAAGAATCTGACCACGCACCACACGAGCCACACCAGTCCAACCAAGAACGCCCAGAACCACCATTAATATATAGAGGCGTTGACGGGGTTCAATCTGCAGCGTATCCATCACTGAACCGATAATGATGACAACCGGATAGAAGGGAATACTATTAAACAGGTCAACCACACGCATCAATATGGTATCCACGGCTCCGCCAAAGTAACCAGATAAACCGCCAACGATAACGCCCAAGATAATCTCGAAGAAAACAACGATGAAGCCAACCATCAAAGAAACTTGGCCGCCATACATCAGGCGCGTCATTACATCCATGCCGTTGTTATCTAGTCCAAGCGGGTGCTCCCTTGAAGGGAATTCGAACATGCGGATTAATTGCGCCCGTGTATCTCGTTTGATGTTGAATGTATTTAACACGCGCCCAATTTCGTAGGTAATTAAGTTTCCTTCCGGATCTGGGAAAGTAAACCGAGTTTGTCTTTCTTCAATAGCTTGCCGTGCAGCCGATTTAAATTCTACCGATAGAAACTCAGATTGATTAATCGGATTAACGATGATGTTGGAGATTGCTGCAAATTCGTTTCCGGATGCATCATAAATGGTGTATTGCCCATTTTCTGAATCTATCGAATACGTCTTCTTATTTACAATAAATTTATCCTCACCTTGAGTAATCGCCCTCACACAAGCTAGCTTGAAATCATAGGAGTCAACAATCGGTTGATATTCCTGGCGATAAGCATCAAAGGTGTCCATAATCGCTAAGGCGACATCACGCTCGGTAGAGATCCGTTCGCCTTTATCTTTTTTGGTAATGTGGTAGATTGTGCCATCAACAACAAAGCTATTTTCTTTGGCTGCTTTTGCCGCTTCATAAGCCGTAATAACTGTCTTTGGAACCTTCGCACCATTCAGAGGGGTCACAATACCCACCATTACTTCAGCGATCGGCTCCAATTGCATAATGCGGTAAGCATTTTCACCTTCTTGCGTAAAGTAGTAGGTAGCATCCCCAGAAGTGAAGCTATTGTTTCCTTTGCCTAAAGCAAGAAAGAATTGGGCTCTATCACCAAGTGTAAATTCTTCTCCTTCAACAACGGTATAGCGCAATTCTTGGTTGTAGATAGCGGCTGCATATTCTTTGGGAATTATTGCTTCGCCGGTAAAAACCTGAGCCTGTCCATAGGGCGAAAATATAGGTCCCACAAAAGCAAATAGAAACATAAATACGATAATGACCAGCCCGACTACAGCCAACTTGTTGCGGATAAAACGCTTGAATACAAGCATTCCCGGCGACAGTACTTTGACGCGGCGTGCATCATCCAACGCCATTTCGTCGTCGAAGCCTGCCTCAATGACTTCTGTTTCTGTGGGGATAAAGTTGGGTTTATTTTCTGCTTGATCAGACATTGACCACCACCGTTAATTCACTCGAACGCGTGGATCAACCACCGCATACATGATGTCTGCGAGGATTAGACTGATCTGCGTAAGGATGAGTAAAAATGTTGTGTAGAACATAGCAAAAGGTATATCACCGCGAACCATAGCTTGATATGAGATATACCCAATACCGGGGATCTGATAAAGTGTCTCGGTAATCAAGGCACCGCTAAACATGCTCGGTAAAAGGAAACTCATATACGAGACCAATGGGATGAGTGTATTCCGGAAGGCGTGTTTATTGATAACTGTTTTTTCAGGCAGACCTTTTGCCCGTGCCGTGCGAATATAATCGGAATTCAGCACTTCGAGCATATTGGTGCGGGTATAACGCATCAGCCCACCGATGGAAAGCATGGTAAGGGTTACAACAGGCAATACCATGTGGTAAGCCATATCCCAAAATTGCTGCCACGGGGTCATGGTCGAAAAAAACCTGCCTGTTAAGCCATAAAGGTCAAACCAGCCTAATTTAATTGAAAACACATACTTAAGAATTGTAGCCAAGAAAAATGTGGGTAAAGAGATACCCATTAGAGCAAAGATCGAAATTGCGTAATCTGTTTTACTATATTGATTCCGAGCGGCAGTAATGCCTAATGGAATCGCAATAAACATCTGCACAAAAAAGGTAATGATATTAATAATAACGGAATACCAGACGACCTGGTTAAATTTCTCAGTTACGGGTATGGCGTAATGCCAGGATTCTCCAAAATCCCCTTTGATTGCGTTTCCTAGCCAGCCAAAATAACCCGGGATAATACCCACATCGAGTTTGTAAACTTCATTGAGTTGATCTAGCCATTCCTGATAGGTTTTTGTACTCAGTGGATTACTAGCCCGCTCCCTGGCTACAGTTTCAACATAAGACGAAGGCAAACTGCGAATGATAGCATAAACTACCATAGCGCCAAAGAAAGTTATGAATATCCCCAGGGCAACCCTTCTGATAATAAAATTACGCATTGCGATCCCTCATTCTATTTTTTGATCTTGGTGCTTTTATATATCCATTTTATATTAATTGGTGAGCCCACCCATAGGTGGGCTCACCAGAACTAACTATTCAAACATCAATATTACCGCATTTCAAGTAATTCGATGTCATTCATCCAGCCCCAGTAGGTCGTGATATCGGGGGTAATGGTATCAATATTGATGCGCTGCGTGCTGAAGATAACGCAGTTCTGCCGCTGATAGGTCGGGATTTCAACAGCCCAGTCGAGAATGATCTCGAGAGCCTGTTTGTATAGTGCCTTGCGGTAGTTCTGGTCATCACTCTTGCGAGCATCGATAATCAGCTGATCCAGCTCAGGATCCTGAATATGGTAATGGTTGGATTCTGATGATCCTTCTTTACCAACAATGTTATTGCTGTGATAGACCTGATACATATCTGGATCAATGGTAACCTGCCAGGCTGCTGCCCAGAGTTCTTGGGTACCAGCATCCAAAGCATCCCAGAGGATATTGCTGTCTGACGGGTCGTTGATCTTAAGTTCCATGCCGAGTTTACCTAAGGATTCCTGTGCAGCAGTCAAGATTGCGAAAGCCGGGTGGTCACCCGTGCCCTCACCAGGAACGATCACTTCGTAACTCAGTTTGGCGCCTTCCGGTGCAGCAGTTAACTTGCCATTTTCGACCGTAAAGCCGGCAGCTTCAAAGTAGGCTAACGCTGCTTGTTCAGCCGCAGCATATTTCTCTTCTAGTGTCATTTCTGGCGTGTAAATCGGTTCGCCATCAACACCAGTAGAGTAAGCCACCTTGTAATCAGGATCGGTCGGTTGAGGTGCAGCCCAAGATGTGTTGGAAATTGGGTAATTAATCACTACCGCAGCATCACCGTAGTAACTGTCAATAGCCACATCACGATGCACCGCTAAGATGGTAGCAATGCCCTTGCGCAAGTTCTTCGATGCCTCAGATCCAGGATCGTCACCAACTTTAACGGTTTCAGCATTGATGCCGATGTAACCGTAACCTAAGTTGTCCACTAAGCTGGTGGTAATGACATCACCAGTAAGTTCGCCATTGGAGTTGTAAGACCTAACTTCCTCGAAGCGAGCACGTGAACCAGTCAACGTGCCCATATCGACGGTACCAGTCATAACGCCAGAAGCAACCTCTGCTGTTGCAGTCTCTCTGAATTGAATCTCGCGAATCTTGGGGCATCCACGATAGTAATTTTCATTCGCTTCGAAATAGACGACCTTATTGTCATATTTGACAAACTTATATGGCCCAGCGCCCATCGGCGTGGCTGATAAGCTTTGCTGTTTGGAAAGATCGCCAAAGTCAAAGCCAAATTTATTGTTTTCGTAATCGTATTTGGCAGCGTCACCGTAGTAATGCAATGGGGTGACATTAATACCCAGAATAGAGTACACAGCCGGAGCTGAGAAACCATTTAGGGTTACTTCAACAGTATAATCGTCGAGTTTCTTGATGCCGGAAATATTCGGAACACCTTGGCCACCCATAGATTCATCTAATGGGCCCCAATAGCCGATGAATGCAGATTTTACATTTCCATAAATATCTGCACCAACCGCAGACTCAATGGAAGCATATTCAACCACATCACCTTCGTAAGCAGCGTAGGTCTCATTATAGAAATCTTCAACAGTTGGGAAGGTTTCCACGAGATCCCAAGTGGCGCCGGAGGGGGCAACAAATTCGCCTGCATCATTCAGCTCACCAAAACCCCACATAGCCATAGCGAAAGCCACTTTGAGGCCATCATTCGCAGAAATTTCATCAACAGTCTTATTTAAGACCTGGCTCGCATAGTCCTCGTTCAGATAATTGGCGATAACATAATCCACAATACCCTGAACGTCAGCCTTCCAGGCTTCAGTCAATCTGTTCCAGAAATCAGTCTGCTGTTCTTCGGTCCATGCATCTTCTGCAGACCATACGTGATCGGGGCCGGCAGCGTAAATGGCTTCAACCATTGCAGCATATTTGTCATACACTTCACTTGTGGTCTGGGTTTGATAGTCTTTCAAGCCAACGATGTCATAGGATGACAGGGTGGTGGAACCAACATATGACGGATCAAGGAAAGTGTAGTAAGTGAAGATTATATCGTCAGCCGTTACCGGAGTGCCATCGGAGAACTTCATACCGACACGTAACCGTGCGGTGTATTTGGTGGTATCCGTTGCTTCGTCATAATCGACACTCACATTTGCAGGACCTTTATACTCATAGTCAACGCCATTATAAGGAACCGTCTCGCCTTCAATGGCATTGAAAATGATGCCACCCGTGCGATCAGTCGTGAGCAAAGTAATCTGCGTCATGGTGGCGACATCTACATCATAAGCCGTATCTGCAAAGAACGGGCTGAACTTTTGTGAGAACTGATCATAAGCCACTACGAGGGGGGTATCGATCGTGGGGGCAGTGGGCAAATTCTCACCAAAAGGTTCCTCTTCGAAGACAACTTCAGTCTCTTCAGGTGTGACTTCAGTGGTCTCCGTTGGTTCGGGCGCCTCAGTTTCCGTTGGCGCGGGCTCGGTTGTGGCTACTGGCGTCTCAGAAACGCAAGCCGCCAGCACACCAAGTAGCATTGTGCATGCTAGGACTAAGGAAAGGACTTTCGTGTACTTTTTGTTCATAGATATTCTCCTATTCTCCTTGAACTATTTTGTTCATTATAATGGGACTTATAATAAACTGTCAATGAACATGGGCGAAAATTTAGGCTAAAACCCCGAATTTAGCCCCTATATCGGAAATTGATTGCATTTCTTGTAATTTATTCTGGTTTGCATAGCAAACCTCAGCTTGAACCAACCGCACTTTCTTGAGAATCCCCGCCTTTCTGCGGAGTAACGCTTTTCTGTAAACGAAAGAAAAGGAACGCCAAAACCGCAGCTGCGCCTTCTAAGCTTAAGAAAAGATACTCCATACCACCTTCCAAGGTCTGCTCCGTAAGCAGCATGAACACGCCTTCACCAACCACCACAATGAGCAACAGAATTACCAAGGCGGTGCCTGCATTTTTCATGTGATTGTAGGAAAGGCCAATTTCATCACGGTGATATTTGCGTTGCTCCTTCGGGATTCGTAATGCTCCTGAAAAAATAAAATAAAGCGGTAAAAACGCAAAGACATAAGGCAAAGAAACATAGAATTCATACATCCCCAAGTTCCCAATAAAACCCCCCACGACGTGCAAGATTAGGATCGCTATTGCTAGAGCAAGGCTCTGATTTCTGAAAGTTTTGATTTGCCGAGCATCCAGAGCCACCTCATAATATTCACCTTTGTAGACGGCTTTCTTGCGTTCTTGCCCTTTTTCATCCGTCATAATGACGTTTTCGTAATCATCAGCGTATTTCTTAGCTGCCATATTCGCATCCTATCACAAGTAACTTAGCGGATTCCATCAAATTCCTCTCAACCGCCTTCTTATGGATTCGGCGTTCCAAACCTCTCAATTTGCTGCCAAGTGGCGCCTTCTGCTATGACCACATCCAGAGAACTTGCCCAAACCACAGGGTGCTGCAGCAAGGGGATCGCAGGTAAGGTGGCTTTCAGGAGCTCCCATGCGTCTTGGGATTCTGGCGGATCGAACCTCATTTGCTTTTCACCACACGCCAAGTCAAAAGCAGGGTCAGCCCAACCGGCTACATTAGTCCCAATCCAGGCGTTATCGGCTGAAGGTACCGCCTTGCTCAGATACAAGCGGCAGGGGTCTTGCCCGGCTGTTTGCCAGCTCAGCAGCGCTAAGTCAAATTGCCTGCCAAAAAGCACACCATCCGGTCCCGGCGCATAAAGCTCCTCAGTTGGTAAAGATTCCCAATGAACTTCTATGCCGCAATTGCCTAAGCGTGTCACAATCCACGTACCAATTTGCTGATCGAGCTCTGCCTGACTAGTCAGAAGGCTGAGGCTCAGCGGGGTCATATCAAAAACACCGTTGATGCCTTGCGCCACCCGTGGAGTCGTCGGGTCGTCATCAGCGTCAACCCAGCCTGCTTGATCCAGCATAGCTTCCGCATCCAAGCCGGCTGTCCAATCTTCCCACTGGGGGAGCAGCTCAGCCGGTAATTTTTCCGACAGCACGGTATTTGCCAAAGCAGTCGGCTGTAGGCAGGCTGCCACAGCCTTCCGCACGCGCAAGTCACTAAAATAGTCGGGGCGATCGCCAGCCCAGACAGAATAACCATCATCATACGCAGCAGGGTTAATCCCAAAGACTAACTGTTCGAAGCTCTCCAAGAACTCAATGTGCAGATTCGCTGTCCGAGTTAAATCTTCCAGTGCTGACTTGGTGAGGCTTTCCAACCCATAACTGCTATCCAATAGGTCGCACTCCCCCGTGGAGAGCATTTGCATCGCTTGAGTAACATCGGGAACTATGAGGAAATTAAGCAGGTCAAAAGCAGGCAAGCCATCTCCTCCAGCGAAATAATATGGGTTTTTCTCCAAGTGCAGTGCGTTGCCTGGCTCCCAATTCAGCAGGCGGTATGCTCCCCAGCCGGGCGGGGTTTGCGCCGCAGCCGGCGCCGCTGCAACTTGCTCTGCTTCCAAGCCTGCCAGTAAATGCGCTGGCAGCGGCATCCAGAAGAACACCCGCAGGTTGCCGGTGGTGAAGCCTGGCAGACCTTGCCACCTGACTGTTTGGTCATCCTGCGCTTGAAAGCTTATCGTCCGTTCCAGTGCCCAAGCATCCGCTGGCAAGTTGGCTTGTTGGGCAAGTGTATAAGAAAGCTCGAGGTCTTCTGCCAACAGGGCTTCACCGTCAGACCATTGCAAATCAGGGAGCAGGGTATACATTATGGACATTTGGTCCATACTAAACGCGCCGCTCTCCCACTCCACCGCGCAAGCGCTCTCTTGGCAACCCGCAGGTCGCACGAGTACACCCGGCTTGAACACCACCACCTCACCTGTTGCATCCACTACTAGGTCTCCAGGTTCAACTGCTACGGGGTTCAAGCTGATCAAGCCATTTTCCAAATTTGGGTACTGGCTGAGGATCGAAGGTGCATAAGTGCCTTGCTTGGCGTCCCAGGTAAAAGGTCCATCATAGAGCGCGGCAAAAATGCTCTCAGAAGCGCGGTTGTTTTGCCCAGAGTAACGGTAAAGGCTAACTGGTTCCTCGGCAATGCAAATATTCAAAACTTTAGGGGGTGGCAGCGTCGCCGTAGAAGTTGATGTGGAGGTTGGCTGCCAGTTTTCCGTCTTGGTGGGGCTGGGCAGTGCAGTCGCTTGAATATTGCAACCCGCCAAAAAAGCTGCCAATAATAATATGCCCAAAATGCGGCTCCTCAGGCGAAAAGTGTGCATATTATTCCATATCCTCAAAAAGAATAGCTTCGTCTTCATCCTGAATCAGTTTGCCGCCGAAGCGCAGCCGTAAATACGAATCATAACGCCGAGGGTCAATGCGCCCTTCCTCAACAGCTTTGCGCACCGCGCAACCTGGTTCATGGCTATGAGTGCAATCGTTAAATTGGCACTCCGGTACCAGCGGCGCTATCTCCCGAAAGTAAGCATCCAGTTCTTCACCTTGAATATCCCAGAGCGCAAGCGTGCGCAAGCCGGGAACATCTGCCAAATATCCGCCGCCTTCCAACTCGAATAATTGGCGCACACGCGTCTTATGAGTCCCTTTGCCATCGCGCCCAGCTTGGCTGATTACGCCAATTTCTTGTGCCAACTCAGGTTGAATACGGTTGAGCAGGCTGGTCTTGCCCACTCCCGAAGGACCGGCTAAGGAGCTCAGCTTGCCTATGAGCAGGCTGCGCAACTCCTCGATGCCTTCGCCAGTCTTTGCCGAGGAATAAATGACAGTATAACCAATATCTTCATATAACCCAAAAAGCTCTTTTGCTTTCTCTCGTGGTACCAGATCGATTTTATTCGCCACAATCAAGGCGGGGATTTGTTCGCGCTCGGCTACCACCAAAAAACGATCCAGCATGCGCAAGCGTGGTTCGGGTTGGGCACAGGCAAATACCAAAACGAGTTGATCTGGATTAGCAATTAAAATCTGTTGGTATTCATAATTTACACCGGTGAGTTGGCGGGAGAGTACACTTTTACGCGGCAGGACTTGCTCAATAGTTCCGCTGCCATCGGGATGGACCGTGATGAGCACCTGATCCCCCACCGCCACCAGATCTCCCTGGAGTTTACCTTTACGGAAACGCCCACGTAAACGGCAGAGAATATCCCCTCTCGGCGTGCGCACGGTCAAAAAGCCTGCCTGAGAGCGAATCACCAAGCCTTTGATCAGGTTAGCGCTTTGTTCAGGACCGATTTGGTTAGGCACTATCATTCAGGTGTAGCTTCTGGGGTTTCGGTTGCGGTCACGTAAGGGGATTCTTCCCAAGGCATAGTGCCGCCTGGATTCTCATTATTGGAGAAATATAGTTGGACCACACGGCGGAAAAGCGGTGCTGCCATTTCTGAACCTTCGCCGGCATTCTCCAAAATAATTGCGACGGCAATATCCGGTTTGTTGGGGTCATTATTAAAGGTATAACCTGCAAACCAAGCATGCGAATCACCAATAGGGTTCTCGGCTGTGCCCGTCTTGCCGGCAATATTGACGCTCACGCTGCTCAATTGATTGGTCGCAGTACCGCGTGGATTCCGTACCACCATGACCATAGCTTCTTGTATAGCAGCTAAGTTTTCCTCTGTGACCGGCAGTTTGGATATTTCATCTGGCTCAAATTGGTACACCGGATCGCCACCACTGACCGGTACAATTTTATCCACAACGGTAGGGCGGTAAAGTGTCCCCCCATTGCCAACCGCAGCCACAAAAGCTGCCACTTGCAGTGGGCTTACCTGCAAGGTGCCTTGACCAATCGCCAACTGCACATTCTCAGAAACACTCGTCGGTTGTTCTAACCGACCCTCAAATTCTTGAATCTCGATCCCAGTTTTTTTGCCCAAGCCAAACCCAGAGGCAACGTCCGCGATCGCTGTAGTGTAACCTTCATTCCAAAGAGTATAGCCAATATGCCAAAACCAAGGGTTGCAAGAGCGCATCAAGCCTTCTTGCAGAGTTAACTCACCCGAGGCAGGTAAATCACGCTCATAAGTCCAGTCGTACAGCGTGACGCCCTGCAGTTCCGTCCATGTGGAGGCACAATAATAGGGGTAATCGGGCGTGAACACGCCGGTCTCGAGCGCTGCAGCCATGGTAATAATCTTGAATACTGAACCTAAGGGGTAAACTCCCTGCGCTGCACGATTATATAGAGGCAATTTAGGATCGTTGAGCACCGACTCTAACATCATGCTGTTGAAGTTAACCGGTTCAAAAAGGTTAGGGTTATAACCGGGGTTAGAAACCATTGCCAACACCCTCCCCGTATCTCTTTCCATAACGACGATCGCACCAAGGTAATCATCCATGCTGTGTTGGAGGTTATATTGCAGGGTACTATCGATGGTAGTGTAAATCGAATTCGCGGGTTCAGCTGGTGCAGACGCTAACTTCGTTACTACCTGCCCTTGCGAATCCTTGATATATAAGGAAGCACCATGCTTGCCAGCTAAGTAACTCTCGCCCCAAGCTTCCAAGCCAGCGGCGCCGACTTTTTCATCGCCTCGATATCCTTTGCGCTGATATTCCTCCAATTCTTCTGGCGAAATCGAAAGCACATAACCGGTAACGTGGGGTGCAATCCCACCATCATAGTAATAGCGCGAGCGGAAGGGGGAAAGCACAATCCCAGGATAGCGCTCAAAACGGTCGCTATATTGCTGGGCAACTGCTGCAGAGACATCCCCAATCGCTACATACCAATCGGCTTGGGCATAAGCATATTTCTCACGGATGGAATCTTCGCTCACATCCAGTAAGTCTGCCAGAAAGCTCACCATGCCATCTTCATTTTCAGGATCGATTTTGCCTGGTACGATCCCAATTGCCACGGCATCATCCTGCGCAACAAGGGGATAACCAAATTCATCGTAAATGTTGCCACGCGCAGGGATCTCGTAAGTCAGTTCCAGGCGGTTTCCTCCCGCGAGCTCTGGCAAAATCATTGAAGCATCCCATTGCACATGCCAGACGTTCTCTTCCAAGGTTAGATTCATAATCGTACTGCGCGAAATCGTTCCTAAGAGCGTGGTTGTATAGCTAATTTCGTAATTAACCTGCGCTGAAGAAGGCTTAACCATATTCGAAAGAATCGCATAGTCCATATTCTGCATGGTGAGAGCGATCGCTGCGTCTTTATGTTCCTTCTGGAATTCTTCTAAGGTCATCGCGTCCTGGCTCAACCGGCTGAGGAGGGCGTACATCCCCTCATAGTCCTCTGCTTTCCAAGCCTCTAAGTAAGCTTGCGCCCCTTCCTCCACATCGGGCGCGGGAGCAACATCAATCATCGGTGTAGGCAAGCCGGAAGTGGGGGTTACCGTTGAGCTTGGCGCTGTTTCAGAGTTACAAGCGCCGATCAATAGAACTAAACACAAACAAATAAGGATTTTCTTCGTCATCTCGAATCCCACCGACTCGCTTGGCTGACTGGCATGCAGCTTGCCAAGATCTGAGGGTAAACCTCGCAAGTAATTCCCAAGTGCTGTTGGCAAACCTGAGGAATATCGACTTTCACTGCGATTCCCGCATGTTGCAGCAAGCAGGTAAGGTTACAGAGCGGCAGCCCCATCACATTCGCATAACAGCCTTGCACAGCGGCAACCGGATGAAAAACTTTGTGTTGGATGGCGTAGCCGCCGGCTTTATCGCGGTAATCGCCACTTTGGATATAGCTTTCGATTTCTACATCGCTATAACTGCGCATAAGAACTTGCGTATGGCAAATGTCTTGTAAGAGCAGCCCAGTACTTTTCTGGCGTAAGGCAAGGGCAGTAAGGACGCTATGCGATTTTCCACGCATCCGCCTTAGCATCTCCCGCGCCTCATAATCATTCGTCGGCTTGCCTAAAACCTCGCCTTCACAGACGACGATTGTATCCGCTGAGAGCACTAGATTTTCAGCGTTGATTGCTTCACCCTTCTGTAGTGCTAACCGAGTGACATAATCAATCGGATTTTCATCAGGAAGCTGATTTTCGTTTATGTCCGTACTAACGCAACGATAAGGCAACTTGAACAAGGCAAAAAGCTCCCTGCGGCGCGGGGAGGCAGAAGCGAGAATGATTTCTTCTTGGTACATTTGAATTCAAATTCTAACATAAAAGCCAAAGTCACTCAGTGGGAGGTATGCACGTATTGGGCGAGAGCATTAATCCTTGTGTTTCACCTGAAAAGTATCGAAATCGTGTGCCAAGATTGTATTGGGAAATATAGCGGTTGCCTCATTAAGAATGTCATCATCCCGATAGCGGCGGGAAACATGCGTGAGGATCAACTGTCCTACGCCAGCTTCATTTGCCAGCTTAGCCACAGCCTCAGCGGTAGTATGACCAAAATCTTCCGCCATTTCAGCTTCTTCATTGAGGTAAGTAGCCTCCACCACTAAGGCATCTACCCCTTGGATGTAAGGCAGCAGTTTTTCCGGTCTGCCCACATCCCCAACGATGGCTAATTTAGCCCCCGGTTTTTCCTCACCCAGCACTTCATCAGGCTGGATGACGCGCCCATCAGCAAGGGTGATTGCTTTGCCAGCGACCAAATCTTTTCGCCATGGTCCAGGCGGAATCCCCAATGCTTCGGCTTTTTCGGGTAAGAATGGTCTTCGGGGTAGTTCTTCAAAGCGAAAGCCTAATGAAGAAGAGCCGCGATGATCAACCGGAAAAGCAGTTACGCGAAAGTTTTCGGCTTCTAAAATTACTCCCGGCTTGATATCCAACAAGTTGATCGGCATCGGAGGTTGAGTGCCGCGCAGCACCACACCATTGATCAAATCGCTGACCCGTTCCATGGTGTGCTTGCTGCCTAAAATGTTGATCTCATCAATCGCCTCCCAGCGCATAAAGGTTGAAACCAAACCAGCTAAGCCCAGAATATGATCTAAGTGACCATGGGTAAGCAAAATCGTGTTGAGGCGCTTGAATCCAATACCGGATTTAAGAATTTGACGCTGCGTGCCCTCTCCGCAATCAATCAAAAAGCGATATTCCTCGTGCTTGACCACCATGGCGGATAAACCACGCTTGATTGACGGAGCAGAGGCAGACGTGCCTAAAAAGATTAGTTCAAACAAGGTAAAAGTGCTTCTTCCTGAGTAAGGTTATTTCACAAGCTTATCAAAATCGTGGAATAATCGCCACAAGCCTATACCAAGTTTGAACCCCTGCTGAGTATTTATCGGCACTTTCTGTCCACGCTCTTCGGCTTCCTTCACTAAAGTTGAAGCTATGCTAAAGCCTAAAAAGGCTCCTAAGAGTGTGCCAATGACGATAGTAATCGTTTTTATCGAAGGTTTCATAATCCTCTTTCACCTTTACTTTTGGGATGGATGCTGCGGACTAACTGTTGGAGCTCGGCATTTTTTTGTTGGATAAAGAAAAGGGGGGTAACAGCAGCTGATGTACTCTTTCGAACAGAACGGCGCACATTTTCGCTAAACTCAAAAACATTCCCCCCCGCTTTTGGCAGCCAGCCAGCCAGCTTGCCCAGTAAAATGATCAGCGCGATGGTTATCACCAGAATGGGCAGCAACATCAAGAGTAAGGGCAGCGTTAATATCACCGTGGCGGTTTGTGCTAAACCAGCCACATCTTCACTAGCAATGCCAGCTGTTAGGAGCAAGTAAACCATGCCACCAACTAAGGCTACGCCTACGATGCTGACTGGAAATATGATTTGCCAAAAGCGCTGTTGGCGGTGCATTCGCTGCAGGTCGATGTTGGATTTGTCTTGCTTGAGTGAGGTTGTTGTTTGCATGCGTTTATTTTAACATGAGTTTTTACCGAGAGATGAATGATTAACCATGTCTTTCCTTTTAACATCTCAAAAAACATCGCTAAAACGCGTCAAGGCTAAATAGAAATGTCCTAACGCGGGCAATTTAGAAATGTCCTAATCAGTGGATAAAGTCCTCAGTATGGGTTTTTTCTCACAACTAACCATCTTATTTCTTCTTGTCTATAATGATCCACTGTAACCCTAACCCTGACCCTTCCCCAGCGGCAAGCTGTTTTTTGTGCCTCGGATGAGCCGCTGGGGAAGGGAAAATAGTTTGAAAGAGGGCTGCGCCCTCTTTCAAGCATCAACTCCCCGTCCCAGCGATAGTT
>DAOUFK010000017.1:0-45730 GCA_034430095.1 Candidatus Mesolinea sp. | reverse complement strand
ATTCGGACTGGGCGAGCAAGCTGTTTGAAGGTGAATGTTCCTTTCTTACCTTAACCCTTCATGCAGAGCCTATATTCAGATTGAAAGTTCGATTAAGATCGGTGTTTAGGCACGCGGGCGCAGCCGTAAGGCGTGTTGCCGCAGGTGGTAGGTTTCGTCGTAAGGGGTCTCACTAACCCACAATTTCCAGGCAATCGCGAGCCAGCGGTTGCCCAGACAGCGCAGGGCGTGGCTGTCAGAACGGCAATTCGGACGAACACGGAGATAGTAGGCCTCTGCCCAGGAGGAGTGCTGCAGACTGTGCCAAGCCCATTGCTGCACGTAGTGGCGAAATTCGTGATCACAGGATTGGCGGAAGCGCACATACTTGCTTTTACCGCTCTGAACCGTGATGGGGCAGGTTCCCGCCAGCGCTTGCACCAGTTCGGGCTGTGGAAAACGCTGCCGGTCTTCGCCAAATTTGACCAGTATGGCTGGAGCCAGACGCGCTCCCAACCCAGGCAGGGATGCGAAAATAACGTGATCCGGGTGCTGCTGGTAGAGCCTGTCCAACTCCTGAAGGGTTTCTTCCTTGCGCTGGACGAGCATCTTGACCAGTTGACACAGCTGGACAACCTCGTCTTGAAAGGCCTGTACCGTCTCAGCGGCGGGAATGGGCTGAGGTTGTTGTAAGCGCGCGTAATTGAGCAGCAGCCGCTTGGGTTGAGGATAGTGATGGGAGCGGGCAAAGGCGGAGAAAGTTTCGAAGTCAAGCTGAGCAGCCTGCTGAGGGGTCGGAAAGGCCTGGATGAAATCCAGACAAATTTTGGTGTCCAGCGCGCTAAACACTTGCGTGGCTGCCGGGTAATAACGCAGCAATATGGAGCGCAAACGATTGGTGTGCTGCACGATATCGCGGGTCAGGAAGTAGAGGTAGCTAACTTTGGCGCGCATCTGCTGCAACAGGAGGCTGCCCGGCCGCCAGGGATACAGATGCGAACGGTCAGTGCGAACGAGCTCGGCAATCAATGTGGCATCGCAACGGTCATCTTTGGCGCCACTCTGACGGTGACGCCCCTGATTGCTTTTGACCAAGTTGGGCGGCAGAACATAAATCTGGGTATAACCGTGCGCCCACAGAAAGTCGATCAGCAGGTTGTGCGCGGTTTCCAACCCCACCATGCACTCAGCCGGTGAAGCGCCCAGATTGGCTACACTCTGGTTGAGTGCCAGAAATCCATTTTCGCTGTGGGGTATCCGCAAGTGTAGGATTTCTGCACCCAGCTCATTTTGAAACGAAAGGTCATGTTTTTGTTCACTCCAGTCAATTCCAAGGTATACTAACATAAGAACCTCCTTGGCTCTACAGAGGCGCATCAGACCCCACCAGCCCGCGTTTTCCTGTTATGGCACTCTTGGTGCAACACGTTTGTGACGATGGGTTCTGGCAAGTCTGGGGGACTGTCCCAGCGTGGCGCTCTCAGCGCAGGAAGGGGTGGGTCCTATTTCCCAGACGGGGTCCGGATGGGGTAGAAAGGGACATTCAACTTCATTTCTACCCCATTTCCGTGCCTTATGCCAGATTGTACAGTAACAGGAAGGGGAGTAAGAGGGGAAAGGCTGCTATTATGCTGTTCGTCATGATTTTATCGTTCCTTTGAATAAAAAATTGGAATAATCGAACGGCGATTTCATAGCTCCTAATCATAATTAGGACATTTCTATATTGCCACTTTAGGGCATTATCACTTTGCTCTTACAGGTTGTTGGTCTTGTGCAAGGTTCTGATAGTCAGTCACCTGATGGTAAAATGTTAGCGTTTATAGTTGAAAGGGCTTTATGTCAAAATCAATTACCTCCGCTCGTGATGACTTCCCCATACTTTCCTCCAAGATAAATGATCATCCATTAATTTATTTGGATAACGCCGCTACCACGCAAAAGCCTCAGGTAGTTTTGGATGCCCTAACTAACTATTACACTAACCTAAACAGCAATGTGCATCGCGGTAACCACACTTTGGCTGTGCGTGCCACGGATGCGTTTGAAGAAGCGCGTAACAAAGTGGCGCACTATATCAACGCTGCCAATGCCTACGAGGTCATTTTCACGCGTGGCACCACCGAGTCGATCAATCTGGTGGCTTTCTCTTTTGGCGAAGCCTTCGTACACGCCGGCGATGAAATTATTGTTACGGAGCTGGAGCACCATAGCAATTATGTGCCCTGGTATCAGCTCTGCCAGCGCAAAGGGGCACACTTCCGCGTGGTGCCCTTCAATTCCAATGGCGAGCTGGACTTGGAAGCTCTGAAAGGGATGCTCAATGAAAATACCCGCTTGGTAGCGCTCAACCAAGTTTCCAATTCTTTGGGCACAGTCAACCCGCTGGATGAAATTATCCCATTGGTGCATGCTGCTGGCGTACCGGTGCTGGTAGATGCTGCCCAAGCCGTGCAGCACCTGCCAGAGCATGATGTGCAGACGCTGGATGCCGATTTTTATGTCTTTTCCGGGCATAAAATGTACGCTCCGATGGGTATTGGCGTGCTCTATGGCAAGGAAAAGTGGTTAGAGCAAATGCCGCCGTATCAATCTGGCGGAGAAATGATCGATCAGGTGACGAGCCATCGCATCACTTTTGCTGCGCTGCCATACAAGTTCGAAGCTGGCACGCCTAACGTTGCCGATACGATTGGCTTGGGCACTGCGATTGATTATCTGAGCCAGTTCGACTCCTACGAGCTGCAAGCCTATGAGGAGCAGCTGCTCGCCTACGGGGTGGAGCAGCTAAGCACTATCCCAGGGTTGACGCTTTATGGTAATCCGCATAAGCGCTCAAGCATCTTGCCTTTCAATGTGGAAGGCATCCAACATTATGATATGGGCATCCTCCTTGATAATTATGGCGTTGCCGTGCGCACGGGGCAGCACTGCACCCAGCCGATCATGGACGCACTTCATATATCTGGTACCGTGCGGGCGTCCTTAGCTTTGTATAATTCACGGGAGGATATCGATGCCTTAGTGCAGGGTATCCAACGCGTAGTGAAATTGTTGAAAAGGTGAACGATGAAAACCGTTGCGGAGCTCGAAGCTGAATTAATTGAGAACTTTGACCTTTTGGAAACTTGGGAGGAGAAATATGACTATCTGATTGAGTTAGGTCAGGAATTGCCGCCCATGGATCCAGCCCAAAAGACTGAGAAAAATCGCGTGAAGGGCTGTCAATCCAGCGTGTGGTTTGATATCACCTGCCAAGATGGCAAGCTCTATTTTGACGCGGATAGCGACTCGCTGATTGTCAAGGGTCTAGTTGCCATCCTACATCAGCTGCTCAACGGGCAGCCAGCTGAGGCATTTGCTGACCTGAACCTGAACCTTTTCGAAACCTTAGGCTTCTGGCGCCATCTTTCATCTCAGCGCAGCAATGGGTTGACTGCCATGGTAGCCCATTTAAGGGCAGCAGCAGCTGAATGTGCCCAGGCGAAGGCTTGAAAAGTGAGGCGGCATGCCAGAACTTAGCTATCGGATGCTCAATATCGGCTCAGCGCCAGCTGGGATGCTGGGCTTGGAGGAGCTGTTTGCCGAGCTTTTTACCCAAGGCGTCACGCCCACTGATGAAAAATTAGCTGATTTACTGCTTGCGGGTGTGCGCAGGCACAATTACGTCCCAAAAGTAGCTGAGAAGGACTATGCCAGCGCGCTGCGCATGGAATACACCCGCTACTACAAGCGCAAGCAGCAAGGCAAAGCCATTGTGGCGCGGGACTACGGCACCTGGCGCGGTTATCCCAGGGAACAAATCCCATGGTTCCCCACTATTTCTGAGGAGCTTTGTAATAACTGTGGAGCCTGTCTGGAAATCTGCGCGCGCGAAGTGTATGAACGTGATGAGGACGGCAGTGTTTGGGTGGCAGAGCCGTTCCTCTGCTTGGTAGGCTGCTGCTTCTGCAAAAGCGTATGTGAACCCAAAGCTATCCTCATGCCCGGGCAGGAATTGCTTAAAAACTACCCAGAAAAGATGTGACCGAGCGGGCACCCCAAGTTTTCAGGGCGTCCATGAGATCTGCACAACGGCGTTGCATCACGCTAAGCTCCTGAGTACAATAAAGCCGATGAAACCGAATAACAAACCTCAAATCTTGCTCACCAACGACGATAGCATTGACTCGCCGGGCTTATGGGCGGCGGCGGAAGCCTTAGCGCCAATCGGCTTTGTGCATGTGGTGGCGCCGCGTGTGCAGCAAACATCCATGGGCAGGGCGCTCCCACGCGAATCCGACGGTCACATTGAACCACGCACCATGACGGTACGCGGGCAAGAGTGGCAGGTTTATGCTGTGGGCGGCTCGCCAGCGCAGGCTTTTCTGCATGGCTACTACGAAGTGTTAGGTTTCAAACCGGATTTAGTTGTATCCGGCATCAATTATGGCGAAAATGTGGCTTCGGGTGTAACCATCAGCGGAACAGTAGGCGCTGCGCTTGAAGCGGCTACCTTTGGCATCCCAGCGCTGGCGGTTTCATTGCAAACCCCTGTTCAACGGCATTTGGACCTTTCTCCGGAGGTTGATTTTTCAGCAGCGGCTTACTTCACCCGCTATTTTGCCGAGCGTATGCTGCGCTTAGAGCTGCCCTTTGACGTGAGCGTGCTCAAAGTGGATGTTCCTCATGATGCCACGCCGCAAACACCCTGGGTGGTGACGCGCCAATCGCGTTTACGCTACTATTTCCCCATGCCCGTTGAAACAAATGCGGCGGACGGTGCCCGCAGGATCAGCTATACGATTAACTTGGAAGAAGGTGCTCCGGAGGAAGATAGTGACCTGCATGCTGTCATTATTGCTCATAAAGTTTCGGTAACCCCGCTCAGTTTTGACCTAACTTCGCGCGTTGATTTGGACGATCTGGGCAAAATCTTAAGACAATCGTAACGCCAAGTTTTGAAATCTATATATTGAAGCGGATCTCGAGGATATCGCCGTCCTGGACGATGTAGTTTTTCCCTTCCACGCGCAGGCGACCCTTGGCGCGCGCTTCGGCTGTGCTGCCATAGGTGATAATATCCTCAAAGGAGACCACCTCCGCGCGGATAAAGCCCTTTTCCATATCCGTGTGGATCACGCCGGCGGCTTCGCGCGCATTGGAGCCCTTGCGCAGCGTCCAGGCATGCACTTCTTTTTCGCCTGCGGTAAAAAACGACTGCAACCCTAATAGGTCATAGGAAAGGCGGATCAGGCGCGATAGGCTCGGCTCGCTGATGCCATATTCCTGCATAAAGAGTGCTGCATCTTCCGGATCCAGCTCAGCAATTTCCATTTCCAGCTTGGCTGGCACGCTGATGACGCGCGTATGCGGATGCGGGCTTTCGTACGGGATGACAGGCTGATCTTCAGATTGGTTGAAGACGACAATTTGCGGCTTGCGGCTGAGGAACTGGAAGCTGGCCAGGATTTTATCTTCTTCGGGGGTGAAGTCATAATGCCGTAAGGGCAGCTCCTGCTCCAAAACTGCCTGGAGGCGCTCGAAGAGGTCAATATCCTGCTGAATGAGGGCACGATCGCGCGTCACGCCGCGGCGGTGCTCTTCCCTCAGGCGTTCCAACCGGCGCTCCACCATTACCAAGTCATTGAGGATAAATTCGGTATCCATGGTTTGAATATCGCGTACCGGGTCGATGCTGCCAGCCTGATGCGGCACGCTGGCGTTTTCGAACTGACGCACCACATGCACAAAGCCATCCATTTGCGCTAATTGATTGAAGAGCGCACCGGATAGACCGTTCTTACCGGCGCTGCCATCCAAGCCGGCGATATCGGCATAAGTTACCTTAGCGCGCACAATCTTTTTGGGCTTGTAGAGCTCCACGAGCTGGTCCACCCGCGGGTCGGGCACATCTACTACGGCGGTATGCACCTCGAGCTGCCCGGAAGAGATTTCGGTGGGCACGTCCACGTGCGTGAGGGCTTTAAAGAGCGTGGTTTTGCCCGATTGCGGCAAGCCGATAATTCCTAACTGCATGCTGTGCTCCTAAAAGATTATTATCCTAAACGAATTATACCCGCTTAGAGATGACGGGGGGCGTTGTCCTTGTTCTCGCCGGTCTCTGAGTGCGTAGCCTACCTGTAGATTACCGTGCGAGAGTGCTTGACCAAAGGTCTCCCTTATTCTTTGTTCCCGCCGGTCTCTGAGTGCGTAGCCTACCCGTAGGGTACCATAAAAGAACAAGAGTTTGAGAGACACTAACACATTTCCTTGACCCGCATGCAGGCTTTGGTATACTTAATTTGCCAGCCGAAGTGGCGGAATAGGCAGACGCGCACGACTCAAAATCGTGTACCCTCGGGTATGTGGGTTCGATTCCCACCTTCGGCACAAAAAGCTCCTCAAATCTGAGGAGCTTTTGCATTCCTTATTCAATAAACTGACGGTTAGCCCTGCAAAACGCCGAGTTGCTTGCCTACTGTGTGGAAGATCTCCAAGGCTTGGTCTAAGTCCTGCCGGCTATGGGTAGCGGAAAGCATCACGCGTATGCGCGCCTTACCCTGCGGAACAGTTGGATAGCCGATAGCCTGGGCAAAGACGCCTTCCTCGAACAACCGCCGGCTGAATTCGCGTGCCAATTGCACATCGCCCAGCATCACTGGGGTGATGGGCGTTTGGGTCTTGCCGGTATCGAACCCTAAGGTGCGCATTTCTTGCTGGAAGGTGCGCGCATTCTCCCAAAGGCGGTCCACAAGCTGGGTGGATTCCTCGAGCAGGTCGATCGCAGCCAATGTGGCAGCGGTATCCGGCACAGTGACAGCGGAAGAGAACAAAAACGGTCTGCCGCGTTGGCGCAGCCATTCTGCCACACGAGCATCTCCCGCTACTGCTCCGCCCACCACGCCAAAAGCCTTGGAGAAAGTGCCCACTTCCACATCCACCTTGCCATGCAGATGGAAATGATCCACGATGCCGCGTCCGCCCTCGCCCAAAACGCCTTCGCCATGGGCGTCATCCACCAAAGTCATCAAGTCATACTTTTTGGCAATTTCTACAAGCTTATCCAAGGGGGCAATGTCACCATCCATGGAGAAAACACCATCGCTGATGACAATGCCACGGCGGTAAGTGCCGGCTGCCTCCTGGATTTTCTGTTCCATATCGGCGGGGTCGCAATGGGCAAAACGGATGATCTTAGCACCCGACAGGCGCGAGCCATCGATAATGCTAGCGTGGTTGAGCTCATCTGAGAAGATGACATCCTCTTTGCCCACCAGCGCTGGAATGGCGGCTAAGTTAGCAGAAAAACCGGATTGAAAGGTGATCGCGGCGGGCACTTTTTTAAACGCAGCCAAGCGCTCTTCCAGGCGGATATGCAATGACATGGTGCCGGCAATGCTGCGCACAGCACCTGGTCCAACGCCATAATTCTGCATGGCTTGGGTAGCCGCTTGCACAATATGCGGGTGGTTAGCTAAGCCTAAATAGTTATTCGAGCAAAAGTTGAGCACCTTTTTCCCATCCACGACCAGCCAAGCCCCTTGGGGGGAGTCCAATGTGCGAATGGTGTTATATAGACCAGTTTTTTTGAGGGATTGTAGTTCTTCATCGATCCAAGCTAACGGTTCAGGCATATAAGCTCCTTTCTTCTATGGGTGAGTGTAATCTAAACTTTTTGGGGTTCTCATCCCCTTCGGCAATTATACTCGAGGGTATACAGCGGAAGCGTAAAAACGCCAGCTTAACCAGCTGCTGCCCCCTTGCGTTCAAAGATAATGTATCCTGCCAGTAAGCAGGCTAAAAAGGCAACCATTGCCGAAGGCACCACTTCCAGCCCATAAGTCCGCGCTAGTACGCCCACTAAGCTTGTCAGTGCCGTGCCGCCCAGGGCGCCAGCGGCGGTTTGCATACCAATCGTGTTGTTGCTGTGCTGCTGCCCAACCCGTTCGGGAGTGCCAGATATCAGCCCAGGGAAGATGGGTGCAAATGCAAAGCCGATCACCGCTACTGCGGCTAAGTTGACCCAGGTACTTAGGTTTAACCCGAGGACCACACCTGCCAGTATGGCTGCTATGATGCAGACTTTGACCAGCGATTGGATATTGATCTTCCGCGTCACTAAACCGGCTAAGATGCGCCCAATCGTAAACGTAAACCAATAGCTGCCGGCAAAATAGCCTGCTAACTGTGGATCAACCCCTCGCCCTTCGGTGAGCAAGGAGTAAACCCAGGTGCCCATGGTGACTTCAGAGCCCACATAGAAGAAAAAGAGGAGCATACTCAGCCAAACGCGCCGGCGCTTGAGCGTCTGCCCCAAGTTCACTTCTTTTTGTGGCTCTGCTGGGCTCTCGGCTGGGGCGTTATTATTCTGCTGCCAAATGGGCAGGGTGATCCAGAAAGTGATGGCGAGCACGATTTGCACAGTGCCCACCAACAAGTAGCCTAAGCGCCAATTTTGGAAGTTGGTCAGGGCAGCTGTCATAATGAGTGGACCAGCAGTAATCCCCACACCATAGCTGGCGTGCAGCCATTGCATTAAGCCGGCGCTGTAATGCCGCGCCACGTATGCATTGAGGCTGCTATCTATCCCCCCGGCGCCCATACCAGCAGCTAAGCCGAGCGCCACCATCATCCACCACTGCGGGACCAGGGTGTAGCCAATCAAGCCTGCGCCGGTAAGCGCGCAGCTCACGATCAATAAGCGCCCCACACCCCAGCGGCGGGTGAGCTCGCCTGAAAGGAAGCTGGAGGTTAGGTAACCAATCATGGAAACAAAAAGCAACGCACCTAATGCGTCAATAGGTACGTTGAAGCTGGCACGGATAGAAGGCCAACCTACACCAAGCAGACCATCTGGCATGCCTAAGGCAATAAACGCGACGAATATCAGCAGGATAAGACCTGCCGGTCGCGCATTTACACTGCTTTTAGAAACGTTATGTTGTGCTTGGCTCATGGGTAAGAGTTAGGCTTCCACGTATCCACACAGTGCCAGCGCACCTGGACCGGTGTGCAAACCAAGCACTGGTCCAGTAATATTGATGAAAAGCTCAACCGGTTTCAGTTCCTCCCGCAAACGAGCGGCTAACTTTTCAGCTTCTTCAAGCGCGTTGCCATGCATCACAGCGATATGCAGCTTGCCTATTTGCTGCCCAATGGCGTTGGTGAACTTCTTGTACAAACCCTCGACCACAGCCTTATGGGTACGGTACAGTGCGACCGGGGTTACCTTCCCCGATTCCCGACTGACCGCAACCAGCGGTTTGATCGAGAGGGTATTGCTCAGCCAGTTAATCGCATCCCCGATACGACCGCCTTTAGCCAAGTAGGAAATCGTATCCAAACCGACGTAAAGGTATATGCGTTGACGCACCGCTTCAACGGCTTGCAACACTTCCTGCACCGATTTGCCAGCCTCGACGGCGCGCGCCGCTGCAATCACCTGCCAGCCTAACATCATCGTGTTCCCTTTAGAGTCGACCACATGCACTGGCACACCAACCATTTTTGCTGCCGTGCTAGCCATCTGAAAAGTGCCGCTCATCGCGCTGCTAATGGTAATACAGACAATTTCTGTGGCACTTTTTTCAATGGCTTTCTCGTAAGCCCGGCAGAAATCTTCGATGGTGGGCTGAGAGGTCGTCGGTTGTTGGGGATCACTCTCAATGCGCTCGTAGAATTCTTCAGGGGTCATCGTAACGCGGTCAAGATATTGTTCTTTTCCCCAAATGATATAGCAAGGGACAACGGCAATATCATATTGCTCGAGCAGCTCAGCATTAATATCGCAGGTGCTATCGGTGATTATTTTTATCATAGTTACTCCAGGTATTTAGTTACCCTAATCTTACCCCAAATCCTAATCGCACGCAGGTGAAAAAAGAGGGTCGATTTATAAACCCTTCCAAAATACCTTAAGCCAATGCTAAATTAAATAATATGCTCTGTGTGCCCAGCCAAATTGCGCAGAAATTCCAGTTGACCCGTGTGATAAGAGTGGTGAAAAAAGAAGAAGAGCGCCCAATAACCACGGCGCTGCATTTGTTCACGGATCACGGGGATTTCTTCGTCAAAATCTTCCTCGCGCATGCTTTTTAGCTGAGTTGTAATCGCTGCGTGGAGCTGGTCGATGCTATTTAAAAAGGTTTCAAGCGAAGGCAGCTCTTCTTCTTTACCCAAAACTGGCTCAGAACCATAGCCAAAGCGGCTGAAATCGGGCATCCCAGCTGGCAGCTGCCCACCGAGCACCTTTTGCTGGATGGTGACTAAGTTATTCGCTAAATGCCCCAGTACCCACGCCATGCAGTTCCCGCCATGAGGGGGTTGGATGATCAACTCATCGTCGTTTAAGCCGGCAGTTTGTTCGTGTACAATTTCCTGAAGCTGCCCAAGAACGGCAGCATACTCTGAGATGGTAATCATATTTCTCCTTTCCACGTTTAATATTATCCTTATCTCGATGCAATTTCAATTCCACTTATATTATCTGGTCTAAAAATATACCAACTTAATCTATCAGCCAAGCAATAGTAGCAGACTTGCTAATAATACTGGCAGCCGCTTAAACGGGCTCCTTTTCGGAAGATACATGGCGGGCAGCCAGCGCGCAGCCCAAAGCGATCACGCACAGGGTAGCACTCACCAAGTAAATTTGCCGCGCTCCGTATGTGTCATAGACCACGCCGCTAATCGCATTGGAGACCATATACATCACACCATTTAGCGTATTAAAGATGAAAGTGACCGCTGTGGTGGTGTATTGCTTGGGCATCCTCAGGTTTACCAGGTGCACGGTTGAAACTAAGCGCAGAGTAAAACTGACCGCTGTGAGAATGTTCAGCCCAAAAACAACCCAGCCGTTGGGAACAAACCACACCAGCAGCCGGCGGATTAAGTCAAACGTTAAGACAAACATCACGATGCGCTGCACGCCAAAGCGATGGATAAGCCCATCAGCGCTGAGCATCATGGGCACCTCAAGCAGCGCGCTGAGCGTGGCTGCCAGCCCGATCACACTCACCGGCAACCCTAATTCTTCCATAAAAATCGGCTCAAATGAACGCACGCCATCAAAAAGCGGATCGGTCAAGGCTAAAGCCACCACAGTCAGCAGCAAGTACCGGTCCTTCGCGATCAATTTAATAACCCCACGCGTGCTTAGTGAGGTTTCTATGGTTTCCGCGGTGCGGCGTTCACGGAAAATACTTTCAGGCATTAGTAATAAAACCACAAATGCGGCTGCCATAAACCCTAAGAAAATTTGGTCGTTGAGTAATAAGCCATAATCTTGGAATATCTTGCCGCCGAGTAAAGCAGTCAGCGCAAAGCCCAGCGAACCCCACATGCGCAGGCTGCCAAAGGCGGCTTTCTCCTCACCGTTTTTATCGGCTGAGACCTGATAAGAGAGGTTTTCGCTGGCGGTTATGCTGGAGCTAATGATGACGCGGTTAATGATGTAGATTACCAGCATTGCCCCAAAGGCGCGCAAATAAGGAATGAGGAAAAGCGTTACCGTCGCGATGGCGAGGGAGATGAGCAAGATGAGGCGTTTATCTTTGCTGCGGTCGAAGATCAGCCCATATTGGGGTGCTGTGAGGATGACTGCCAGCGCGCTGAGCATATTGAGCAGGCTGATCTGCACGCCGTTGTAGCCTACAGCCTTAAACTGCAAGCTGAGAAAAGGCATCATCAATCCTAATCCAGCAAAAAAGAGCAGGAAGAACAAGCTAAAGAGCAGGATGTTTTTTCTCAGAGCGCGTTCATCGGCTGGCATTATCTTCTCTATTTAATAAGGAAATCAACCCACTGACGGTGAGGTCATTATAACATCGTGGCGCTGGGCAAAGCTCTCTGAGCGCAAATATTTCCGCCCAATTTACCGTTCAGGCTCGAAAAAATCCTAGTTCTCGCCGGTCTCTGAGTGCGTAGCCTGCCCACATGGTACCATGCATGAACAAGTCACGCCATTTTGTCATTGCGAGCCCCGATGGGCGAGCCCCGCAGGGGCGAACCCCAAAGGGGCGAGGCAATCTTCTGCCACGGTAGAAAAGATTGCTTCGTCGGGCAAAGAGCGCCCTCTTCGCAATGACAGTGATCAGAGTGCGTAGCCTGCTCTCAGGGCAGCGTGCGAAAACATAGCTCTAAAACACGCGAACGTCCCCGTTTTTTCCTGTAAATATGGCAAAAATTGAGTCTTCACGGTATACTTTATGTATTCTTAAAACAGCTTCATTCACGGGAGGAACCCATGAAAGTGATTGTCAAACAAGATCAGCTTGCCCAAGGCGTTGGCATCGTTTCCCGCGCAGTCTCAACGCGCAGTCCGCTACCTGTTTTAGCCAACATTTTGCTGCAAACCGATGACGGACGCCTGAAGCTCTCCGCGACCAACCTGGAAATGGGCATCAGCGCCTGGATTGGCGCCAAGGTGGAGCAGCCCGGCAGCCTGACGGTTCCCTCCCGCACCTTTGTGGACCTGGTCAGCAACCTGCCCAGTGACGACGTCACGCTGACTGTTGATGAGCGCACGCATACCCTCAATGTTCGCTGTGGAACGCTTAATACTGATATCAAAGGCATCAGCGCAGACGAGTTCCCACCCATGCCGGAACCAGACCTGAGCGCCAGCATCCCATTGAATGTTGCTAACTTCAAGGAGATGATCCAAGAAGTTGTCTTTGCTGCCTCCCGCGAAGAATCCCGCCCCAATCTGACGGGTGTGCACCTTTCCTTTGAGGGGGATTACCTCGTCTTGGCTGCCACTGATGGCTACCGCATCTCGATTGCCAAAGCTATCATGGCGCAAAAGCCGGCGCAGAAGATCGAAGCGCTCATTCCAGCGCGCGCATTAGCGGAGTTAGCCCGCATTGCGGTTAACGGCGATGAAACCTTGCAAATGGCTTTCCCAGCCGGGCGCGGGCAGGTCATCTTCCACCTGCACGATGTAGAGCTCGTCTCCCAGCTGATCGAAGGCAACTTCCCCAATTACGCTGCCATTATTCCGCCCTCGTTCAAGACACGAACCGTGCTTTCCACGGCAGAGCTGCTCAAAGCCTGCCGCCAGACCGAGATTATCGCGCGCGAAGGCAGTTATATCGCCCGGCTGGATATTCAGCCCGAAAGCGGCACCGAGAAACCCTCACAGTTAGAGATATCCGCAAGCTCCGAGCAGACTGGGTCCTCCGAGGTGATGGTCGATGCCTCCATCGACGGCACGCCGCTGTTGATTGCCTTCAACGTGCGCTTCCTGCGAGAAGTGCTCGAAGTGATCAAGACCCCCAACGTGGTCCTCGAGACCAACGCCGCCAATTCGCCGGCGATGCTGCG
This sequence comes from Candidatus Mesolinea sp., assembly GCA_034430095.1. Lineage (GTDB taxonomy): Bacteria > Chloroflexota > Anaerolineae > Anaerolineales > Anaerolineaceae > Mesolinea. Next base: position 32,443 of record DAOUFK010000017.1, on the reverse strand, counting down.
CCCTGTGGGCGATGAAAGCTTCCAGCACATCATCATGCCGATGAACCTGCAGAGATAGCAGCGGCTTTATAGACTATTTCAAGCACCGGAACCTAAAACCTTCCGGTGTTTTGTTTTTTAGCGTAATAGTTATATACTGTAGGTAAGAGGTGAAGATGAAAACCTCAACAAACCCCTGGGTTAAAGCTACACTCGCTATAGGGATCGGGTGCTTATGCATCGTGAGTGTATGTATTTGGGCTAGGGCACAAGCTAAGAGTGTTCTTCCTGCTAACTTAGAAAGTCCGAGTTCCCAAACTTACCCTATTGCGCCAGCCCCAGATGAAGGCGAGGACTTATCTCAAACTTATCCGCTGGAACCACCTCCAACGGCAGCAAGCACTTTGGTCATCCCCACCGATCAGGCTGTCGGGATTACCAACACAGGCAGAATTATCGAAGTCCCGCAAGAAGTAATCGACTATGTCAATCAGGTGCTTGAGGAGCATGGACATTTTACCAGCCCAGGTCATATTCCCGAGGGACTACCAGTTGCCCCAGAGATCCTTTACACACCGCCCGCCTTTACAGCTCAGCCGTTTTCTCCCGATGCGGACTCCAGTTGTGTATTGATGAAGGGCGTGATCCTTTACGTTGAACATCATCAAAACGGCAAAACCGTCATTGATTTTGGAGAAATTGTTGAAGGAGGAAAGCACATCAATAGCGTTGGCAGGGTTTCGTTTGCCGATGATTGCGAATTTCTTATCAATATAGATGGGCAAGAGGAAGAAGCCAGCAGTGACGATTTGGCAGTAGGCCAAACAGCAGATATCTATGTGACTGAAATCTTGGAGTCCTACCCTTGGCAGTCCACAATTTCCAAGATTGTCATCACTTCACCCGATCCACAAGTCAGTCTAAAGCCAGTTTCAACATTTCTCGACCCCGAATTTGAAGGCGTGATTACCTCAATTGAAGAGCTAAAAACAAGTTATCCCCTTTACAGGACAGAAATCTCGGTAACTTTCTCGCCTATTTACCCTGATGTGAAAGAGGCATCATTTTCTATCCAGAATTCAGCCCTAATTTGGCAGGAAACTCCCGATGGTTATCACCCTATTGATGTCAAGGACTTGGCAATAGGCCAAAGCGTCAGCATTTTACTCAAAGATTGGCATTTGCTGGACCCAGACCCTACAGTTTACTCCGCATTTGAAATTATCGTCCTTTCGGGTGAATAGTAGAGCCAAAATTACGATAAAAATCCATTTTGGTCTGATTGGATAATTTTTTGTTCCATAATTTTCTTGCATACAATTGATGCGCTGAGACTTCTCGCTGGCAAAATCCCAGGTAAATTAATTAAAATATCGAAATGCCCTTGACTTAGAGCTTACTCCAAGGCTTATCCTTTTATTCGTGAGGAAGTAAGCGGAGGATAAAATGAAAAAGAAAGTGCTTATAATAGTTATTTACTGTAAATATGCGGCATAAGCAGAACTTATAGAGAAGAATCAGGTCTTTTATCTACAGTATAGGCGATGATTCGCACCACTAACAACTTAGAGCGGACAAATCAAGAGATTCGCAGGGATACCAGAGAGGTAAGTGTGTTGCCGAATGAGCATCATTTCTCAGATTGCTCGCTGGTTTATTGATAAAGACAGATGCGCAATGGCAACTCAGAAGACATTATTATGGGAGTAGTACTTTGAATTGTTTAAAAAATAGCAACTTCTGAGTTGAATACACCGAAAAGGCGTTGCATAGTAAAGTGTGCTTGCAGTCTTTCACTTAACCACATTCGGAACTGAGATCATATACACAACCCTGAACCGATATAAAGTAACTAAGGGCATTGATTTCTCGTCCCATCCGCCCACAAAATACAGATAACCATCAGGACTAATAACAGATGAAAAACCATGCTGACCAGTGGGAATAGTGTTGAAAGGGATCTGAATCCACTCCAGGTAGGGGTAGTTAATCTGCCAGATACCATTTGTCCCAACCACGAACAGCATCCCCGAAATGCTCTCAGCACTACAATCTGAGCATGCCTCAGGCAGGTCAGTCTGCTTCTGCCAAGCCGGCTCACCTTCCAGGTCGCGCGCCGGGTCAAAACTCAGGCTCTCCTGTAATTCTTGGATGCCATCCCAACCGCCCAGCACATAAATCTTACCGCTCACCTCCGCTGCTGTGGCATAAGCCCGGGCAGAGGGCAGGTTCGAAGCTGCATGCCAGACATCGTTGAAGGGGTCATAGCGCCAGGCTTGGTCCACCACCTGCTCGCCATCCCAGCCGCCAAAAAGGTACATTTGTCCTTCGTAGGCTGCTAAGGCATAACCACTCACAGCCAGCGGCAGTTCCGCTTTGCTCTCCCAGGTGCCCTTGCGAGGGTCAAAGACCTCCAAGCGATTGGTTACTTTACCATCAGCAAGCTTGCCGCCTGGGACGTAAATCTTTTCCCCCAACAGCACGGCTGAGACTTCACTCACCGCTGTAGGTTTATCTGCCAGCTTTGTCCACGTATCGGTTTGAGGGTCGTAGCGCTCCACGAGGTTGGTGGGTCCCTCGGAGGTTTGACCGGCAATCGCGTAGATGGCGTTGCCGTAGCTAGCTGCTGCCAACCCGGCACGCGGAACAGACATTGAAGCGAGCTCCTGCCAGCGCTGCTGATAGAGCTCAGAAAGATAAGGGTTGGGCGTCTGCGTTGGAGCGGCAAACAAGGGGGTGTTGGCTAATAATGAAGAAAGCCCAAGAATAAGGACCAGTGCCGCCAGGGCAACGCTCCACCAGTACTTTTGCATAAAAAGCTGAAAACGGTTGGGCTCAACTGCCTCAGCTTGACTCTGGTTGTTAGTCCCTGGCTCTGCTGAGGTGTTGGCTGGGGAGACGACGATCCCATGCTCAATAGCATAGAGAGTCGCTTCGGTTCGGGAAGAAACATCAATTTTTGTAAAGATGTTCGCCAAATGTACTTTGACCGTATTTACGCTAATAAAGAGCTCTGCTGCTATTTCTTTATTGCTCTTACCTTGAGAGACGAGCTCTAAGATTTCAATTTCACGTTCGCTGAGGGGCACATTTTCCATAATTGTTAGCTCACCCACGATTGCAGGTAAGGCAATTATAAAGTAATTCTTGCAGAGGCGTGCTAATTTGTTTTTCCCCCAAATTTATTAAGCACGTTAGCAGATTAACTTTGCGTTCTACCGTCTGATTATGGGCAGGTTGAGCCGATATCGGAGCGAAAGATTGATATTTCCGCTGGTGTAGTATATCTGCCCTTGGCCGCCATACCATGAAGCTTCATCGGGCAGGCGCGGACGGCCGCCGCGCGTTGCCGGATCCCAATTGATGCTTACGTCCCGAAAGGTGATATCGACAGATTTCCCCCAACAATAATTTGCGCAGCCGTTCAAGGTGCCTTGTTCTACCACCATAAAATGTACATGATTGCCGGTGCTGTAACCGGTATCATCTACCTTCGCGATTATTTGCCCTTGAAACACATAAGTACCAATCTGGCGAATATTGGCTGGAACGCTTCCTTGCGCGATATGCAGGTAGATATTGTAGGTATAAGGCGACGTTGTACGGTCTTGGATGGTAATGCTATTGGTGCAAGAGGTATTCCCATTAGCACAAGAATCTTTAAAATGATAAACAAAACCGGCTTTGGCTGCTGCAATCGGGAACATGGTCCCATCAGCAAAGTCAAAGGCATGTAAGCAATACTCATTCGCACAGGAAGTATGCCCTACCGACCAAGTCAGGCGTTTGGTGAGCCCAGCCTGCCAGGGTAGGTAATAGCCACCGTAGGTGACGCCGGTGGTGATCGCCTTCGGATCGTAGTCCAAGAAACGAGCGCCTATTTCTGTATCCTTAAAATCTGAGGCAGCTAAAAGCTCCTCGAAACCCGCTTCCTTTGCAAAGATCAGTTCCCATTGCTGAGTTTCTTCATTCCACAGAGCGAGGATAGCCTGTGGTTCGCGTGCTAAAACTTCGCCTGTCTCTGCATCGCTTGCCGTCATCCAAAGTAAGGCTTGTGTCTTCATCTGGTTAAATTGTATATTATCCAGCGTAAGCTCACTTTGCTCTCGCTCTGCGAGTGCCTTAGGCAGCTCTGCATAGAGCAAGGATTCTAAGGTAGAAACTCTGCTAGGGGTTGGCGATGATGTATGCGGGGTGGGTTCAGTGTTAGAACCCCCGGCAATGATGAGATATAAAGAGATGCCAAGCAGGACGACTGCGGTGAGATATAAAAGTGTAAATTTGACTTTGGGGTGCTGCTCTGGTTCGCTTTCGGGCGTGAAGGTCTGATTTTTCATTGGTTGAAAAGCCTATTATCAAAAGAATGACTTACAACCAACGGTGCAATATATATGCCAAAGCTTAAACCCCCCCTACTATGGCAAACCCTAATTGCTGAGGATCAATCCAACCATTCCACAATGGTAGCTTCGCCTTGCCCAACACCTACACACAGTGTTGCCAGCCCATAAAACGGGCGTTTCTCCTGGGGAGCACGCCGGCGCATCTCATAAAGCAGCGTGGTGAGGATGCGCGCACCAGAGCAGCCTAAGGGGTGCCCGAGCGCAACTGCCCCGCCGTTGACGTTGGTGATCGTATGCGGCAAGCCCAGCTCACGCATTACTGCTAAAGTCTGCACGGCAAAAGCTTCGTTGATCTCAGCCAGAGATATATCGCCAATCTGCAAGCCAGCACGTGCAAGCGCTCGGCGGGTGGCTTCAATAGGTCCTAAGCCCATGATGCGCGGCTCGATCCCTGAAACGCCGCTGCTAATAAAGCGCGCCATCGGTTTGAGCCCTAAGGCGCGCGCCCTTTCCGCGCTCATTACCAGCAGGACTGCTGCCCCGTCATTCAACCCGGAAGAGTTACCGGCGGTGACAGTGCCATTGGGCTTGAAAGCCGGCTTGAGGCGGCTGAGCGCTTCCAAGCTCGTATCCCGCCGCGGACGTTCATCTTGGGAAATGACCACTGGGTCACCTTTGCGCTGAGGGATGCTGACCGGCATGATTTCTTCAGCAAATTTGCCGCTATCCTGCGCTGCCACCGCTCGCTGGTGACTGGCAAGAGCGAATTCATCCTGCTCCAAGCGTGTGATGCCTGTCATCTCGGCGATATTTTCAGCAGTTACGCCCATGGGGTCGGTGCCATACAGCGCTTCCATGCGTGGGTTGACAAAACGCCAGCCCAACGCGGTATCGTAAGCAATTAAGTTGCCGCCCCCAGTATTCTTGGAAAAGGCATAGGGCGCGCGGCTCATACTCTCCACGCCTCCGGCGATGTAAACTTCGCCATCGCCAGCGCGAATAGCCCGCACAGCACAGTTGACCGCAGCTAACCCGGAAGCACACAGGCGGTTGACCGTCAGGGCGGGTATTTCAGGAGGTAAGCCAGCGAGCAACGCTGCCATACGCGCTACGTTGCGGTTATCCTCGCCGGCTTGGTTGGCACAACCCATATATACCTCATCAATAATGTGAGGATCGAGATGATTGCGCTCCACAATAGCTTCAATCACTAAAGCAGCCAGGTCGTCTGGACGCACAGCCGCTAAGGCACCGTTGAGGTTTCCAATGGGAGTCCGGATAGCATCGATCAAAACGGCTTCGCTCATAGCATTGCTCCTTGCATACATGATGGCTATATTTTACCTGATGGAAAAGTAAGCAAGATTGTATTCGTAGAAATCATTGCAGGTTCTTTACAAAAAGCGATTCAAACTTTTTATTAAGAGAAAGAAGAGCAAGACGATATTAAATATATGATAATTTTCATCTTTCGTTTATTCGATTCTAAGGTATACTAAGGAACGAAAACTGCTAATCTCACCAGAAACAAGCAGAAAACATCTAATCTATCTCAACAAAAGGAGGATCTGCATGCCCGCTAAGGGATGGGTAGAAATCAACGAAAAATATTGTAAAGCCTGTGAGCTCTGCATTACAGACTGCCCGTTTGAGGTTTTGGCACTGAATATTCAGCGTCTCAGCCCCGCTGGTTATCACCCTGCGATGATGGTGAAACCAGAAGCCTGCACCGGCTGTGGCATCTGCGCGGTGGTTTGCCCCGATGCTGCTATCACCGTTTTCCGCGGCGAACGGCCGGCTGTGAAGCAAGAACAGGAGGTAAGTCATGGCGCTTGAGCTTATTAAAGGAAATGTGGCTGTGGCAGAAGCAGCTGTAAGAGCAGGGTTAGTCTCCTACTTTGGATATCCCATCACGCCTCAGACAGAATTACTGGAATATTTATCGGCACGCATGCCGGAGCTTAACCGCGCTTTCGTGCAGGCTGAGAGTGAACTCGGCGCCATCAATATGGTATATGGCGCAGCTTGCACCGGCAGGCGCACGATGACCTCCAGCTCCAGCCCCGGGGTCAGCCTGATGCAGGAAGGTTTATCGTATATCTCCTGCACGGAACTGCCTGTGGTCGTCGTGGATGTGGTCCGCGGCGGACCTGGCTTGGGGAACATTGCCCCCTCTCAAGCCGACTACAACCAAGCCACACGGGGCGGCGGGCATGGAGAATACCACCAGATCGTCTTAGCCCCGGCTTCCGTGCAGGAAGCGATTGACCTGACCACGTTAGCTTTCGACTTAGCCGAGAAATATCGCAGCGTCGTTATGGTGCTGATGGACGGCAGCTTAGGCCAGATGATGGAGCCGGCAGAATTGCCGCCATTCCAGCCGATTAAGACCGAGATCCCTGACTGGGCTGTGCGCGGCATTCCCGGGCGCGGTAAACACGTGCTGACCTCGATTAATATCGATCCGCCAGCTCAGGAGCGCACCAACATCCGCCTGATGACCCGCTGGCAGGAGATTGAAGCCAACGAGGTTCGCTATAAGGGCTATTACCTTGAAGATGCAGAATACCTGGTGGTGGGCTATGGCACAGCCGGCAGGATTTCGCTCTCAGCGGTGCGTGCGGCGCGCGAAAAAGGCATCAAAGTTGGCTTGCTGCGCCCAATTTCTTTAGCCCCCTTCCCCTACAAGGTCGTAGAGGACCTGACAGAACAAGTGAAAGCATTACTGGTGGTGGAAATGAATAACGGCCAGATGTTAGAAGATGTGCGCTTAGCTGTGGCTAACCGTAAGCCAATTGCTTTCTACGGTCGCATGGGTGGCATGGTGCCTTTTGCTGATGATGTGCTTCAAGAGATTGAAGCTTTAGCTGCCGGCCCTCTATGCCAGGAAGAGCACCCGCGTGACCGTTGGCTGGCTAAAATGCGCGAAGAGTTTGGAATAGGAGCTTAATATGTTGGACACCGATGTAAAAGTGGTCTATCAGCGACCGAGGGGTTTTGAGGAGAGACCTACACATTATTGCCCAGGTTGCACTCACGGCGTTGCACACCGCTTGATTGCTGAAGTCTTAGAAGAAATGGGTGAGCTCGAGCACACGATTGGTGTCGCACCCGTAGGGTGCGCGGTTTTTGCCTATAACTACTTTGCTTTTGATTTCGTTGAGGCGCCGCATGGGCGCGCGCCAGCCATGGCAACCGGCATTAAGCGCTCTTTGCCAGATGCTACCGTTTTCACCTATCAAGGCGATGGCGACTTAGCCTCGATTGGTATGGGCGAGATTGTCGCCGCTGCTTCCCGCGGCGAGCTGATCACCGTGATCTTTATCAATAACACGAATTACGGCATGACCGGCGGGCAGATGGCGCCCACCACCTTGCCCGGCCAGGTAACTACCTCCTCGCCGATGGGGCGGGATGTGGAGCGCCAGGGCTATCCCATCCGCACGGCTGAGCTGCTTTCCTCATTGGATGGCGCAGCTTATGTGGTGCGCCGCAGCCTGCATGATGCCAAAAATATTCGCATGGCTAAGAAAGCGATCCGTACTGCTTTCGAAGTCCAAAAACAAGGCTTGGGCTTCTCCATGGTGGAATTGCTTTCCACCTGCCCTACTAACTGGGGCATGACACCTACCAACGCGCGCATTTGGTTAGCCGAACACATGGTCCCTTATTATCCAATTGGAGATTTTAAAGTTTCATCTTCCATTGCCTACGATAAGCCCAAAGGAGGGGACTAATGCAAACCGAAGTGATTATTTCTGGCTTTGGTGGCCAAGGGACGCTTTATGCCGGCCAAGTGCTGGCATACGCAGCCATGGACGAAGGCAAGCAGGTTACCTGGATCCCTTCTTACGGTCCAGAGATGCGCGGCGGCACCGCCAACTGTACCGTGGTCGTTTCTGATGAAGAAATTGGCTCACCTACCGTTAAGCACCCTAAGGCGGTGCTGGCGCTCAACCTGCCTTCATTGGATAAATATGAGAATATGATTGCACCCGGTGGCTGCTTGGTTGTGAATGAATCCATGGTCAACCGCAAACCGGAGCGCACGGATATTCGGGTGGTGCTCCTGCCTGCCAACGAGATTGCGCGAGAAATCGGCAATGAACGCGCCACCAATATGGTTATGCTAGGCGCTTTGCTTGCTAATATGGACATTCTGCCGATCGAAGCTTTGGAAAAAGCACTCAAGAACCACACGGCACAACGTTTGCAAAAATTTGTGGAGATGAACATTCAAGCCCTGCGCCGAGGTGCAGAATACCGCGCGAACTTATAAAGAATTCTTGATTGTTGGCTGATTTATTTCCACTAACTGCTTTGAAGGAGATAAATTATGTCTATTCTTGTTGAGGACATCACAAAGCGATATAAAGGGGCACAGATTAATGCCCTAAACCATGTTTCTCTGAATTGCAATAAGGGAGTTTTTGGACTATTAGGTCCCAACGGAGCTGGTAAGACAACTTTAATACGCATTCTTGCTACCTTGATTACGCCGACCTCGGGCTCTGCAACAATTCAAGGGTTTAACGTGTTGGAACAACCTCAAAAAGTTCGCCCGATTATCGGGTATGTTCCTCAGGAATATACCTTATATCCCAGTCTAACAGCCAAGGAGTTTTTGCACTACATGGGGACTTTGAGCGGCTTGCAAAAGCCTCATGCACAGATTGAGCGGGTTATTGATCAGGTTGGGTTAGCGTCAGTCGCTAATCAGCGTCTGAAATCTTTTTCAGGAGGGATGAAACAGCGGGTAGTAATCGCCCAAGCCTTATTACACGATCCACCCGTTTTATTGGTAGATGAACCTACCGCTGGCCTTGACCCTGCTGAAAGGGTTAGGTTTCGCAATCTTTTGTCAGAGTTAGGGAGGGAAAGGACTGTGTTGCTTTCAACCCATATCGTAGAAGACATCACTGCCACTTGCAGGCAAGCAACTATACTGAATGAAGGGAAAGTTGCTTTTTCAGGGGAGATTGAAAAGTTAGTCTCTTCTGCTCAAGGAAAGGTATGGAAAGCGTGGGTTTCTCCAGAACAATTCGAAAGCGTGCAAAGTGCCCATACTATTGTTTATTCGCGCCCTACCAGCCAACCGGGACTTATAGAAATAAAGTTTCTTACCAAGGAAAGCCAACCACCTTTTGAATCAGAACCAGTTACACCTACTATAGAAGATGCTTATCTATTGCTAATCCCCACAGGAAATGCTGATGAAAAACAATCTGAGAACATTATTTAACGTTGCCTATAAAGAATGGATCATTCAGATTCGCCAACGCACAACTTGGCTAATCGCTGGTTTGTTTTTTTTAGTCGGTTGGGCATTTCTTGAACAAGGGTCACTGCCTCTAAGGTCAGCAATGGGGATTGCAATTAATATAGCCGACGGATTAGGAGCGTTTGGAACCTTTTTCGTAGCCATTTTGGCGTCAACAGCGCTCTTACGTGAAATTCAGCCTGGTTACGATTTAATTTGGACGCATTCATTTTCTACAACCGCTTATTTCATAGGGAAGTATCTCGGGGTTGTATTAACTATTATCACCGCCCTTCTACCCAGTGGGTTATTGGCTGCCTATTTAATGGGTACTTTGCATGGTTTCGAAACAATTCTCATTCAAATTAGATTGTGGCTCATTAATCTTGGTCCCACTTATTTATTTATCATTGCTGTAACCTTCTTAGTTGGTTCTCTTTTCCGCCGTGGACTTTGGACAACTCTGTTCATGGTGTTATTTTTGGGTGGAGTGATGATATTTAACCAAAACTTTACTCGGACCGCAGCATTTGACATAGTTGACCCTTATGCATCGCCACTGATTGGGTATGGACCCGACAGTGGGATGATTTTGCTTAACCGAATTTTTTACTTAGCACTGTCGGCGCTTCTATTATTAATGGGGTTATTAATAGTCCGCATTTCTGCACCAAGGCGTGAACAAAAAATTAGTTATATCCAAATAGCGATCTTTACTTTGCTAGCCGCTGGCCTTTTGGCTGGGTTAATCCGTACAGCAACAATCTTCAAGAAGGAGAGTCATTTTGCTTTTGAGGAGCCTCCCGCTGACCCTTTTGCAAACGAGACAATAGATTGCGCATTATTGAACTCTTTTAATTTAGACGTTTTACTAGACCAAGATTCCAAGCAAGTTTCTGGAAGAGCTATTATTGAGCTGCCAATAACTGACACCCTCCTGCAATTGACTCTCGGATTGAACAGCGGCCTCCAGGTTTTACAGGTTGAAGCTACCCCGCCAGAAACCAAAGTTGAACTGCTTGAGGATGGCTTTACGCTAAACTTCCCAGCAGAAAGTATTGGAACGACAGCATCTCTCACCATAAATTACTCGGGAGACATTCGGATCCCTCGTTACCTCTATGACAATTTATTTCGCACCGAGAAACTTGTAATTGGACCTTTCCCACCAGGAGGATATTTAGACAAGAGTACGGTGTTTCTAGAGCGTGATGGGAACTGGCATCCATTTCCCAATTGCGTTCCAGAGACTCTGAAAGTGGAGCTGGCTGGGGATTTTGGACCAATGCTACATACTGCGGATGGTATCGAGAGCTCTGATGGGAGAACAACACTAATGTGGACAGAACCCCCTCCACAAGCTCTGCTTGCTGCTTCCCAAAACTATCAGAGCAGTCAGATAGATACTACTGTTACATTATTTATGGCTCCAAATAGTATCCCAGAAGATCAAATAAATACAGTTTATAGTCCTTATTCAGTATTGCTATCAGAAATTAATGCCCATCTCGAGGAAAAGGATGCTGGAAATAAGCGAATGGACCAGATCGCGATAGTTCCCCTTATCTCTTATGACAGCTATGATTCATCTTCTGGTGTGTATTTCTTGCCGGAAAAACGCAGGTTAGATGATAGATTCCTCTTAAAATTATCAGCTAATTCGCAAAAATTGATATCCAATCCAGAACTTTTATATCCACGATGGGTTGCTGAACAAATGATACGGGCATGGTGGTGCAGCTCAAATGCATGTCCCCGAGTGCAGGCTAATGTTTTTGATATATGGCATTATGAGAAAGATTGGGTGGAAAATCAAGCTGTTCTTAACGCATTGCTTACTTATAGCTCCCTTCGGCTATCAGAGCCTTTGACAGGCCAAGATTTTGTAGATGAAGAAATTGCGTCGCGCCAGAGCATGGTAAATGATCCCATGAGATATATGGAGAGAGCCATGTTTATTGAACTGCCTATGATTGATTCACTCACTGTAGACAGTCTAATAATTCGGTTGGATGCACTGTGGCAGCAGATTGGCCCAGAAGAGTTCTGGCAATTGGTTCGCGATTACCGGAGCACTTATGGAATTTCATCGCCTTCGGAAGATGAATTTTCCCGGTTTGTTGAGCAGGTAACAGGCATGAATTTTGAATGATGGAGGTCATGAATGAACTCAGCATCGCCGGACGTTCAGTTCTCTGCAAAGATTATGATGAATAGACCTGCAGTCTCACTCAGGGATAGACTAAAGTTCTTGTGGATTGAATTCAAAATTGCTTCTCCTTCAGCAATTTGGCTTCTACCTTTATTGACAGCAGGAGGGCTGTTATTACTGTTGTCGGATAACATTTCTACTGAGCCAGCAGAAAAGCTGTTCCAGATTTCCATTGTGATCGAAATTATTTTTCCTTTGGTAATTATGTTTGTAGCGAATGGATTGATATTGCGAGAGCAAGAAGAAAATCAACTTGATCTTTTAGGCACGCGCTCATCCTTAGCAGTCCTTTATATGCGTCGTCTAGTAGTGTTATTGATAGTTGGGACAGTATGGCTATGCATTTTATTGCTCATCTACCACTTTTTTTACCTTCCTTTATCCTTAGGAATGATGATTTTAACTTCCTTATCTACAACCTTAGCCCTTGTTGGTATTTCTAATTTTGTAAGTCTTTTGTTGAAAGAGATAAATGCAGGCTATCTTATTGGAACTTTATGGTGGGCATTCTGTTTAATAAGTCACAGGAACGCATACGTTATTTTGGGGCCCAGATTCTATCTTTTTTGCTTATGGTTTAGTTTAAGAGAAGATATAGAGATAGAAAATTTTATATTGAATAAATTGGCATTGGGTGGTATTGGCCTGGTTTTTATTGTGGTGAGCGTTCTTTTGCTGCGATCTAGGGAACGTTATTTCTTGTGATAAACAGAGCTTACCAATGGCCCCAGAAAAGACGCCAATGGACTACAACGTACTTGGCGAATGCAGAAATTTGTGGAGATGAACATTCAAGCCCTGCGCCGAGGTGCAGAATACCGCGCAGCCTAAATTGTGATTTATCGAATAAATAACAGAAGCTGCCTGGAATCATCCGGGCAGCTTTTCTTTATCTCTTGGGCAGAAAAATGTTCCTTGGAGCGCTACTTGCACACCAAGAATCAGTATAATTAGCGCCATCAGCTATGGAAAAAGAATTCCTTCCCCCTAAGCGTACCGGTATTTGGGTGTTGCTCGTCCTTCTGTTGGGTGTCATTGCGGGCATCCTTTACGTACTGAGCGCTGCATCGCTAGCGGCGCAGCAGACGGTTTTTATGGCTAACCTTTTGGCTGCGGTTGTCTTGATAGCTGTCGGAATATGGCTGCTCCTGCGGATGCACACGCTGCTCACCACGCACTACACGCTCTCGCGTGGGGGCTTGGAGCTGCGTTGGGGCTTGCGCCGTGAGGTTATCCCGATGCTAGAAATTGAATGGATCCGCCCGGTTTCTGATTTTAGATCCAAGCTGCCATTGCCAGCGTTCAGCCTGCCGGGCGTATATTTTGGTAAAAAGCAGGTGCTGGGGTTGGGCACGGTCGAATTCGCAGCCACAGACCGCCGCAAATTTCTTTTGGTTGCCTGCCATGAGCGCTACTTTGTGATCTCTCCGCAAGTAGAGCAGGAATTTTTGGACTTAGTCGAGCGCCTGACCGAGCTGGGCAGCCTGGAGAGCTTCGCCCCGCTCTCGGAGGGCTTTGCCACGCTGTGGAATAGCGTGTGGCGCGATTTGACCGCCCGCCGCCTCATCCTGGGCAGCTTGGCAGCCAATGTTGTACTCTTGGTCTTAGCTCTGGTGCTGGCGAGCCTGCAGCCCAATGTCATTTGGGCGACGTTGGAAACGGTGCCATCGCAACGCTTGCTGCTCTTGCCGCTGCTCGGTTTGCTCGCCTGGTTGATGGATGCATGTGCTGGGGCTGTCTTTTACTTGCAGGAAGCTTTGGAAAAGCCGATGGTTTATCTCTTATGGGGAATGCCTAGCTTTTTAGCGCTACTCTTAGCAGCTGCTATGTTAATCATGGCTCTCTAAATGGAAGTTATGAATTTGCTAAGTGGAAATATTGTGATCCGAAATTTCGTCTTCCCATGCTATAATAAAATCCTTAGGGGAGTAAGCAGCCCTTTGCATGGTCGTTGATCCGATGAAAACCGCGTGCACCTTAACAAACCTACATCGCGGCGGGCTTGCGTTTATCGCTGTACTGCTCTTCCTTTCCGGCTGCCAGAGCGCAACCCAAACCCAAGAACATACCCTGCTTGTTGCAGATAACCAGCAGCAATTAACCACCCCCACCCCCACTCCCACGCTGACGCCGACCCCCAAGCCTTGGTACACTTTTGAACCCTCCAGCCTGCCGGCAGTTACTGCAGTGCCTCTGCCTGCTCCTCAGATGAACATCCCAGAAGAAGTTCAAATCTGGCTCTTTTTAGGCAGCGATCAGCCGGCACCTTATGCTGGACGCACGCCAGCATTCCACTTAGCTTTCGTCAACCCGCGCTTAGCTAAAGCCAGCTTGGTTTCCATCCCGAGCAGCCTGTTTGTTTATCTGCCTGGCTATACCATGCAGCGCCTGAATACAGCTTATGCCTTAGGCGGGATGAGTTTGGTGAGGGAAACTTTAGCTTATAATTTTGGTATTGACGTTGATCGTTTCATCGTCGCAGACCCACAAAGCTTCACTTGGCTGGTGGATGACTTGGGCGGGCTGGACGTCAGCGTTATCCTGCCCATCCGGGATGGCTGCAATGGCTTAGCGGCTGGCTTGCATAGCATGAATGGCGAGAAAGCCCTATGCTATGTATCGTATCTTTCTGCGGAGGATGAGGTGGATCGCACCCGCAGGCAGCAACAAATTTTACAACTGCTCTTTACCAAATTAGTCCAAAATGGCAGGTTGGTGCAGCTACCCGTGCTTTATGCTTCCTACCAAGAGCATCTGGATACCAATTTTTCGCTGGCGGAGTTGCTCTTGCATGTGCCCATGTTCTTGCGTTTGGGCGATCCAGCACGGCTCACTTATTACTTGTTAGGCTGGAATGAGCTGGAGAAGTGGCAATTACCAGATGCGACTCAAGCCACAGTTCTCCTGCCCAAGCCCGAAGCTGTAACCGCAGTTTTTGCCCAAGCCTTAGCAGACGTGTTGGAGCCAAGCCCACTGAGTGAAATTGTGCTCACCTATGAGGCTCAGCTCACCCAGGCAGCCGCTGCCACACAAACTGGCTTGCCCCAAACGCCTTTTGCAACGCGGACTGCAACCACGGTTTTTACTGGGACGCCTACAGGCACACCACAGCCAGGTGCTACCGCAACGCCTACGCGCACCCCGGTGCCAACCGCCATTTTCCCGACGCCTTACCCGATTACGACGCCGCAACCAACCAACCCGCCGCTTTATCCTTAAACATTAGGCTGACATAGTATTAAAGATGAGAACAACAGGCAAAAATAAACACATCACAGCAATCAGAATATTTCTGACCTGTGCCTTGCTGCTGATTGTTCTCAACCCACAGCCAGGTTTCTCCTTGCCTTTGCCCTCTGAAGGTCCACAGCGTGTCGTCATCTTGGATGTGGACTATACCATCTATGAGTGGTGGCTGCTCTCTTGGCAGACTTCGCAGGTAGTTTGCCAAATTTACACCGAACACGAATCATGGCCAGATAACAGCGAAGTTTTATACTACTGCGGCAAGGATATCCAGACGCGTTGGATCAACACCAAAGCTTGTTTCTACGATGATAGCGTCACCAACCCGCAGCAATGCCCTGGGCTTTACTTGCACTTGGCATATGTGACTCCGTCCACGCGTCAGATGGAAGTTACTCTGCCGCCAGCGGAAGTGTTTGTTTCTCTTACGGGGTGTGATAACTTAGCCGGCACCAATCGCTGCAGCTCGCTGCCTTATATGCGTCTGGAAGCACAGGAACCGCTGCCTAACGAACAAATCATTCAGATTGCAGGCACTGTTAACGGGCTGCCCTTCACCTGCCCAGGCGATATATGTCATCTCCCTTTGGCGCCAACGGGTATGAATGGTGCTGAAATTATCTTTTGGGCAGAATCCAGCTTTGGCGATGCCAGCGAAAGATACAAGGCTCAGGTACGCGTGATCCCTTGGGGGGAATTTGCCAATCCGGATGCTCCCGCTGCGGATACCCCCAGCTATTATGTCGATGTGCTCAGTTCCCAATGGAAGAGCGCGGCTACTTCCACCTGTTCAAATATCTGGCAGGCTTTCCTGCCCGTAGATGGCGCTCCAGCGTGGCTCAGGACGCCGAGCTTATCTGAAGAACTCATTTCTACCAATGAATATTACTTGCTGGCTGGTTCGCTCATTCAGCAAGGCTTAGTGGATGCCAGCTCTTGCGAGAACGGCGGGCTGGAGGAAAACGGTGCAGCGAATGTATGCGGGATGGAACTTGCCCGCCCGGCAGTCAATGAATGGCAGAACCAGTTTAATGCCCAAATCCTGCAAGTAGCCAATGAAACCGGCGTTCCAGCCCAGCTAATGAAGAACATCTTTAGCCGCGAAAGTCAGTTTTGGCCAGGCATCTACCAAGGCATGCAAGAAGCCGGGCTCGGTCAGCTCACTGACCTGGGCGCGGACGCCGTGCTGCTGTGGAACCCTACCTTTTTCACGCAGTTTTGTCCGCTGGTGCTTTCCAACGAGACATGTCAACGCGGATTTGGCAATTTAGATCTCACCCAACAGGAAATGCTGCGCGGTGCACTGGTGCAAAAAGTGAGTGCAGCTTGCCCAGATTGCCCCTCAGGGATTGACCTGACCCAAGCTAATTTTAGTATCAGCATCTTTGCGCGCAGTTTGCTGGCGAATTGCGAGCAAGTGGGGCAGATTGTTTATAACAGCACTGGTAGAACAGCCGGGCAGTTAGCGCTCTACGAAGATTTATGGAAATTTACCTTGCTCAACTACAACGCGGGTCCAGGATGCCTCTCTCAAGCCGTCCGCCAAACGGTAGGTAGCAAACAAGCGCTCACCTGGCAAAACGTTGTGCAATACTTAGAGCCTGCTTGCCAAGCAGGTGTGGCTTATGTGGATGATATTGCTAATATGATTGTGGTGGAAGCACCAGGTATCGGGGATTTGCTTTCCACGCCGGAACCGGAAATTGTGCAGACAACCCCCACGCAAGTGCCCACCGCCCGGCCAACGGCTACGCCTACATCCATTTACACGCCTATGCCCACGCCGACGCAGGGCACATACCCCGTCACAACACCAACATCACCTACACCACCAACCCCATACCCCTAAGAGTTCCTACAAGCTGAACCCCCAATTAGTGGAGAAAGGGTTTATTTCTGGCCGGAGCGTAAAGCCTCTAACTCGCGTTCAAGTTCAAGGCGCTTTTCTTCGCCGGCTCGGCGCACTTCATCCTGGATGTTGTGAATATATCCACAAATGCTGCTGCGGCATTCCTCACCAGTAAAGGGCGTAAAGAGCAGCACCAGGATACTGCCAATTATGCCCCCTAGAATTGCACCTTTTAGAAAACTACAAATTTTGCTCATCACAACCTCCTTAATGGAACGGTACTAAAATTATACGGTATTTTAGCATTTCAGGCTGAGGGGATGAACAAATCAATAGAATTTTACCTGCATTGAGACTGATTACCTATAACCAATGCATAAGCCACATAGAAATGTCCTAATGTTGGCAATTGTGAAATGTACTGTTGTTCAGTGGATAAGTCCTCTAGTATGATTTTTATTCGAAATTTAACCTTCTGTTGTTTGAGGACATTGAAAAACGTTTGTCCATTGATCACTCCCACCTCTTCAATCTAAATAATCTCGACTTGCCCTCAACCTGCCCCCTCCCAGCTCCGAGTCACGCTATTTTGTCATTACTTCTTTTGTCATTGCGAACCCCGTAGGGGTGAAGCAATCTTTTGCCACGTTAGAAAAAATGCTTCATCGGGCAAAGAGCGCCCTCCTCGCGATGACAGTAATTGGTCAGTGACTGAAATACTCGTATAAATCTTCCCAATCTTTGTTCTCGCTGGTCTCCACAATCTCAGTTCTCGCCGGTCTCTGACCGAGCGAGTAACTTGACCGCAGGTCTCCTTTTTCTCACCGGTCTTCGAGTGCGCAGCCTTCCCGTAGGTACCATGCTTGACAAAGGATCTTTACATCATAAACAGGACATTACAATTTTGCTACTTTATGAAATTATCACTATGTTCTTACAAACAGATGCATATATAAAACAAAGGAAACGTTAACATTTCTCTATCGTTTGGCAATTATAGTGTAGGTGTTATGAATAATCGTAAAGGAGATTTACTATGGGAAAGATAATAGGTATAGATCTGGGTACAACCAACAGTGTCGTTTCCGTCATGGAAGGCGGTTCCGCAACCGTGATTCCAACCTCAGAAGGTTCACATTTGCTGCCTTCAGTTGTAGCTTTTAATAAAAATGGTGAACGGCTTGTCGGCATTCCTGCAAAACGGCAGGCAATTGTCAACCCGGAAAATACTGTTTATTCAATTAAGCGCTTTATGGGACGGCGCTATGATGAAGTCGAAACCGAACGCAAAATGGTTTCGTATAAGGTGGTCCCTGGGCCAAGCGGAGATGTCCGCGTGGAGATTCCCGTTACAGGCCAGACTTATACACCGCAGGAAATATCTGCCATGATCTTGGGCAAACTCAAGAGCGATGCAGAGGCATATTTAGGCGAAAAGGTTACCCAAGCGGTTATCACTGTGCCGGCTTACTTCAACGATAGCCAGCGCCAAGCGACCAAAGATGCAGGCAAGATTGCCGGGCTGGAAGTGCTGCGCATCATCAACGAGCCGACGGCTTCCGCTTTGGCTTATGGATTGGATAAACGTGAAAACGAAATCATCTTGGTCTTTGACTTGGGTGGCGGTACTTTTGACGTGAGCTTGCTGGAAGTGGGCGGCGGCGTTGTGGAAGTGAAAGCCACCAATGGCGATACCCACCTTGGTGGTGATGACTGGGATGAAGTCATCGTCAACTGGGCGGCGGATGAGTTCAAGAAAGAACAAGGCATAGACCTGCGCAAAGACCGCCAGGCATTGCAACGCTTACGCGAAGCTGCTGAAAAGGCGAAAATCGAATTAAGCTCCGTGATGGAGACCGAAATCAACCTGCCCTATATTACCGCAGACGCCAATGGTCCAAAGCACTTGCTGCTCAAGCTGACGCGGGCGAAATTTGAGCAAATGACAGAGCACCTGCTGGAACGCTGCAAGATTCCATTCAACGCAGTGTTGAAAGATGCCAATCTGACAATTGATAAGATTAATGAAGTCGTATTGGTTGGTGGTGCCACCCGCATGCCTATGGTGCAAGATTTGGTGCGTAAGCTAACCAACGGCAAAGAGCCTAATAAGGGCGTAAACCCAGATGAGGTGGTGTCTGTTGGTGCAGCCATTCAGGGTGGTGTGCTCTCGGGCGAAGTGAAAGACGTTTTGCTCTTGGATGTGACTCCGCTCTCGTTAGGTGTGGAAACCTTAGGCGGCGTGATGACCAAGCTGATCGAGCGCAACACCACCATTCCGGTGAAAAAGACGGAAGTGTTCTCCACGGCAGAAGATAATCAGACCTCGGTCGATATCCACGTGCTGCAGGGCGAGCGCCCGCTGGCTGCGGATAACATGACCTTAGGTCGCTTCCGCTTGGATGGAATTCCGCCGGCGCCGCGTGGTATTCCGCAGATTGAAGTAACCTTTGATATCGATGCCAACGGCATCCTGAGCGTGACCGCTAAGGATAAAGCCACGGGCAAAGAGCAAAAGGTAACCATTACCGCTTCAACGAACCTGAATAAGGCTGACGTGGAGCGCATGGTGCGCGAGGCTGAACAGCACAAAGCCGAAGATGAACGCCGCAAGCAGCTGATCGAAGCCCGCAATATCGGGGATAGCACTGCTTATCAGGCAGAAAAATTGCTGCGCGATATGGGCGATAAAGTCGACCCCGCTAAGCGCTCCGAATTGGAAGGTAAGATCAAGGAACTGCGTGATGCCATTGCTGGGGATAACCTGACGGTTATCCAGAATGCTACACAAGCTGTGCAGAACCTGATGCAAGCGATCGGATCGACTGCCTATCAGCAGACCCAATCCGGTCCGGCACAAGGTGAAGCGCAAAGCGGACCGCAACAGGGCGGGACTGACCAAGGTGGAGATGACGTCGTGGATGGAGAATTCCACGAAGCATAATCTTAGGTAAGTAAAAAAATGGTGAGGCTGCCGTGAGGCAGCCTTTTTTAATCTAAGGAAATATGGTCTTAAGGGTTTTATTATTAATTGATAGTATAATTTTTATACCACAAAGGGGGTAATAGTGGCATTTGGACGAGATGTTCTTAAACAACCAAAAAGGAGATGTGAAGTGGAACGCCGTACCGTGATTAGGAAAATCAGTCTTGCTTTTCTTTCAATTATTATCTTGAGCCTCAATCCATTTAGTCTTGTTTCCGCTGGGAGCAATGAATGGACGAGCCTTGGGCCAGAAGGGGGAAGGATCTTCACGCTTGCTATTGACCCATTTACACCAACGACCGTTTATGCCGGGACTTTATATGGTGGTGTATATAAGAGCAATGATGGGGGTGAGAGCTGGCAACAAAAAATTAATGGTCTTGGCCAACAAATTGTATATACCATTGCGATCGACCCAATCTCTTCCCAAACTCTTTATGTTGGGACGGAGGAAAATGGCGTCTTTAAAAGTGCGGATGGGGGTGAAAGTTGGAATGCGATTAATGAGGGCTTGCCTGAGGAATCCATAAATGTCATAGCTATTACGCCAAATGCACCAGCAACTCTTTATGCCGGCACGTCTGATGGCTTATACAAGTCCACGAATGCCGGGGAAAACTGGAATGCAAAAAACAATGGTTTAACAAATACCTGTATTTCTGCTTTCGCTCTTGATCCAGATAATTCAACTACGCTCTATGCAGGCACATACGGGGGCGGTGTGTTTAAGAGTAGTAATAGCGGTGATAGTTGGATTGGAATTAATTCAGGATTGACCAACTTAGATGTGCGAGCAATCGTCATTGATCCGCAGGTTTCAAACATACTATACGCAGGGACAGAAGGGGCAGGTATATTTAAGAGTATAGATGGTGGTGTGAGTTGGAATCTGGTCAATAGTGGTTTAGATGATCTAAATATTCATGCAGTAGCCATTGATCCATCAACGACCCTTTACGCCGGCACGAGAGGCGGTGTGTTCAAGAGCACTGATGGGGGCGATAGTTGGAGCGTATTAAACGAAGGTCTAACTGCCCATTTTGTTTATTCATTAGCTATCCATCCCCAGGTGTCGAGTACCATTTATGCTGGAACATTAAATAGGGGTGTATTTAAAAGCACAAACGGCGGCACCCAATGGGATGAAACCAATCAGGGTTTACACAATACCTATATTGCGGCAATGGCGATTGATCCAAAAACGCCATCCACGCTATATACTGCCATAATCGGCGAAGGTATTTATAAAACTATAGACAGTGGCACGAGTTGGAATGCTATCAATAATGGTTTGACGGCATTATACATTAACTGCATTGCTATAGATCCGAAAACACCCAACACACTTTATGCTGGTACGGATAGTTCTGGCTTCTACAAGAGTACTGATGGTGGCGAAAACTGGAGAGGTATCTCGGGAATGATATCTGATGAAAATGTGTTTACTATCGCCATCAACCCCGAAAATTCCTCTATCTTGTATGCGGGGACCGATGTATACATGTACAAGAGCATTGATTTTGGAGAGACCTGGATTAGAATCGGCACCGCTTCGCCTATCATACATAATGTTCGTGATATTGTCATTAATCCTAAAACGCCTTCCACTATTTATGCTGGCTCAGTGAGTGGTATATTCAAGAGCGAGGACGGTGGTGAAAGTTGGATTGCAATCAATCAAGGATTAATATCCGATATGATTTTAGCCCTTGCAATTAATCCTTACTTAACCAATACCCTATATGCAGCGACATACGATGGTGGAGTGTACAAGACAACTGATGGTGGTAATAATTGGAGTGCGGTCAATACGGGCTTGACTAATTTATTTACTACTACTTTGGTAATAGATCCCAAAATGCCTACAATCCTTTATGTTGGAACACAAGATCAGGGCGTATTCAAGAGCACTGATAGCGGCGAAAATTGGAGTGAGCTGAATGATGGATTGCCTGCCTATTATATTTCTTCCCTCGAAGTAAACCCGCATATGCCTACTCTCATTTATGCTGGAACTGTTGGGGGCGGGGTTTATTCACTGCAGCAACCGACAAAGGTATACATGCCTTTGATCGCCCGATAGACCAGGAAAGTTAAGTAATACCCATTAGAGATCTGGTGTATCTTTTACTGTAAATGATGGATGGATAAAACTCCATCCATCATTTAATGAATAAGCTGTAAAAACCCTGATATTCCAATGCTGTTATAATGCGCAGCGATATGGAAAAAAATAAGACGCACACCTTAAAACAAAAATTAAACAAGAAGAGCTTGTGGCAAAAGCCCTGGTTTTACCTTGTAATCATTGCGGTGTTGATCTTGGCTGGCATTGGGCTCTATCAGATCCCGGCTGTGGGGGATCGAGCATACTATTATGTGGCGAATGCCCGTGCGAAGGTTCAATATCTCTTTCGTCCGCCGGCGGAAGCTTCCTTCAACCCGCAAGGGCAGGGCACTTTGCTGCCGGAAGTGGTCGCGACCCTGACGGCAATGGCACCTACAGCCACACCTACGCTGCTGCCCTCACCTACACCAACGGCGATGCCTACGGAAGCGCCTACCTTTACCCCCACAATCACTTCTACCCCGACACCTACGCCAACCCCCATTCCGGCATCCAAAGTGCTCACAGGCGTTAAGCAGGAGATGCAAAAGTTCAATAACTGTGGGCCAACGAACTTAGCCATGCTGCTTTCCTATTGGGGGTGGGAAGGTGATCAAACAGTTACAGCAGCAGTGCTCAAGCCACGCCGTGAAGACCGCAACGTGATGCCCTACGAAATGCTCGATTACGTCAATTCTCAGACAGAATTTACCGGCGTGGTGCGCTACGGGGGCAATATTGACCTCGTGAAGAAGCTTGTGGCAGCCGGCTACCCTGTTCTCATCGAGCGCGGCTTGGTTACCACCAAGGAAGGTTGGATGGGGCACTATGGCATCATCACGGGTTATGATGACGCCAAACAGCAAGTGCGTATTCCCGATTCTTACCTGGGGGATATCACCATGTCCTATGATGAGATCAGCCGCTATTGGGATCAATTTGATGATATTTACCTGGTCGTTTACCCCTATGATAAAACCGAAGAGGTAGTCAGCATCCTCGGGCCGCAGTGGGACCAAGAATACAACCTGCGTTTTGCCCTCGAGCAAACCACAGCGCGCATCGATCAACTGGAAGGTATGGACCTCTTCTTTGCTTGGTATAGCCGCGGCTCGATTTTGGTGGAACTGCAAGATTATGCCGGAGCAGCCGTAGCCTACGATCAAGCTTTTGCAGTTTATGACCAGCTGCCCACCGATCAGCGCCCCTGGCGTGTGTTTTGGTATCAAACGGGTCCCTATTTTGCCTATTACAACACAGCCCGCTATCAGGACGTGCTCAACCTGGCTAATTATGTGCTGGAGATCACCCCGGAGGATGCCATACCGGAGACCTGGGTGTGGCGGGGGCGTGCCAATAAGATGCTCGGCAACTGGGATGCAGCTGTGAGCGATTTCAAGTCTGCCTTGGAGTGGCACCCCGATTGGTGGGTGGCTGAAAACGAATTAGCAGCCATGGGCGTAACACCATAACATACTCCTACTTGCCAGGGCATCGGATATACTTGCGGCATGATCAAATTGCTTCATTTTGCTGATGCCCATATCGACATCGCCAACTATGGCGCGCACGACCCGCAAGAACAAGAGGCGCTCATAGAATTGGCAAAGCAAGCCCTATACTTCGAAGCAAGAGAATTCGAAGGCTGATTAACAAAGGTCGTTAAGAACGTAGATTTTTATTTTTGATATACTGATTGCGGTCAGCCCGGCGCTGGATTTGGCAGTCAGCCCGGTCCCCAACCCGGTCAGCCGGGAGGCAATGATGAAGACGTCGTGGAAGGTGAATTCCACGAAGCGTAAATCATCATTATGAAATAATTAACAAGCTGCCTTTCTTGCAGCTTGTCTGGATTGTTCCACCTGTATCGGCTAAAATTATTGTTGCTCTATAATAATAAAACATAGGAGGAGAAATGAGCGGTTTTGAGTTGGAAGATGAGTTTATCGAAAGAACCCAAAAAAACCTAAAAGCAATTGAATGTTTAAAGGAAAAAGGCGGTGAGGTTTATGAAGTTACTCAGCTATTAAATTCAATGTTAGGTCTGTTAATTTTCCCGAAGGAAAGATTCTTTGAAAAGATTCAACCCAAAAGATGGGATATGATGGTCAAGGAGGGATGGCCTCTCCCGTCAGGAGATAATGCACATGTTTCAGATTTAAAACAGTTGATCAAAAACATGAGGAATGCTGTTGCGCATTTTAATATTGAATTGGTAAATGACGGAAATGAGATTATAGGTATACGTTTTCGTAGCTTTTCCCAGCCTGACTCTCATCGAGAAGGGCAATATTGGACAGGAATGTATGATGTAGCCTCATTAAGAGAATTTGTTAATAAATTATCAGAACATCTACAAAATAGTTAGAAAAGGTAGCTTGTTATGTCTATTTCTTGGTATGATTTTTTGATTATGTCCGGATTAATTAGTGGCTCAGTCGTTCCCAGCGTGAAAGAGAACGTAATTAATTGGAAATATGATGATGAAAAACATAGAGTGGAAAACCACTTAGAAAGCTTGGGAATCAACTTCATATCCAATTATGAGTCTATTATTATCCTGGACCCGATGTTGGATTTGGATGAAGTCGACAAACTCTTGCAACAAACTTATGAGGGAGGAGTCGAGAGCGGAGAGGAAAATATTACCAGCAATATCGAATTGGTCGAGCCACCCATGCGTGGTATTGTTGTCCAGATCAACCGCTTGGGTCTTAAAACATCAGGTTCTTGTGCTGGTCATATTCGGCAAAATCGAAGAACTCTGCCGTGGTTGTCGTTTTGTACCATGAAGGACGCACAGGTAGCTCTTGAGCTCTTTAAGTCTTTTTCAATACCGGTCCAATATCATTTTTTGCATGGCATCGAATTGAGTGCTGAAAGAGATGAGCTATACCAGTTATCCCTTAAACTAAATGAAATTCGCAACATAGATCATATTACGAATAGCATATTTGAGACGAGAAAACAAACCCTCTTAGAATTACTTCGAATTCCAGGCGAGACAGGTAACGAAGAGGCTGTCAGGGAATATGTCCTGAGTGAACTGGAAAAGATTAACTCTTTAGGTAATTACCTGGATTTCAGAGTCGACAATGCGGGAAATATCTTAGGCTCTACCATTGCATTACGAACGAGAAGAAGAATTCCCGGAAGATCCACTGAAGATTCCGGTAAAAAAATGTTGTTAGCTGCTCATCTTGATGTGAAGTATGAATTTTCTTCGTCAGATCAGCTTATTGAAAGAAACAATATTGTCTCGAGAGAAAAGGGAATCTTGGGGGCAGATGACCGGGCAGGCGTAGCCATCATATTGAACTTGCTTAAAGAAGTGGGGAACTACAGAGAAGTCCCACCTCTAAAATTTATCTTTACGGTTGGCGAGGAAGACAGGCAATACGGAGCAGAATCGATCGATCCTGATTTTTTTGAGGATGTATCCTTTGGCATAAGCTTGGACCGAAAAAATAGTAAAGACATTGTATATAAATCCAATTCCAAAGAATATTCAAATCTAGAATTTGCGGAAAGGGTGGCGAGAGTGTCAAGTCGGATTTTTTCTGAGGAAAACATATTTGTACCATGTCAGGGCGGTATATCGGACTTGCGCGTTTGGAGTGAAAAAGATACTCGACCTTGTGTTAACTTATCCGTTGGCTACTTTGATGAACACACTGATGAAGAAAGATTGGATCTAACCTGTTGGGACAGGACACATCAACTTGTGGCAGAATTAATAGCTAGATTTAGTCTTCGTTAAGAATTAAGGTGCCACTGCTATGATTGCGGCTCAGAGCAGCTTAACGTATGTCCCATTCCATTATAATTATCCCATGATCAAACTACTTCACTTTGCGGATGCCCATATTGATATCGCCAACTATGGCGCTCACGACCCGCGCACGGGTTTGCCGCTGCGCGTGATGGACTTTCTCAAATCGCTGGATACTATCGTCGATACCGCTATTGAAGAAAAAGTAGACCTGGTGATCTTTGCCGGCGATGCCTATAAAGACCGCAGCCCAGCCCCGACCTTTCAACGCGAGTGGGGCAAGCGTATCATGCGCCTCTCGCGAGCCAAAATCCCCACGATTTTACTCACCGGCAATCACGACATTGCCCCTTCGCAGCAACGCGCGCATGCTATTCAGGAGTTCGACACGCTTGAGGTGCCTTACGTTCACGTGGTCTACAAACCGACATTTTTGGGTCCAAATGAAATCGACGGGCTACCCGTACAGGTGCTGGCAATTCCGTGGATCACGCGCTCTGGTGTTGCCTCACTATTGGAAAATATCCCTGCCGATGAAAAAGATCCCAATAAGCTCATTGAAAACGCTATTAGCGATCTCATTCAAACGTCAATCCAAGCACTTGATCCTGAGCTGCCAACGATTTTAGCTGCACATGCTTCCATTATCGGGGCGGTGTTTGGCAATGAGCAGACCATCAAACTCGGGCGGGATGTTTCGCTTCCACCCGGGCTGGTGTGCAATCCGCATTTTGATTATGTGGCTCTGGGGCATATCCACCGCTTCCAAGACCTCAACCCCGGAGCGCAACCACCTGTAGTGTACCCCGGCTCGATCGAACGCGTAGATTTCGGCGAGGTGAAAGAGGAAAAAGGCTTCGTGATCGCGGAGGTTTCTAAAGGGGAAACACATTACACCTGGCGCAAGCTCGCCATCCGCCCGTTTTTAGATTTAACCGTGACGCTCGAAAAGGGCGACCCAGTGCGCGAAAAGCTGTTAGCAGCCTTACCAGATGAGGAAGCTATGCGCGCTGCCGTTGTGCGCCTGAATATCTTTTACCCGAGTGATATGGAAGCCCAGATCGACGAGGGGGCGCTGCGCGAAAAAGCGCATTTGGCTTTTGACTTCCGCACCTCCCGCCATCCGCGATCAGATATACGCGCGCGCTTGGGGGAAAGCAGCGAAACCGAACGCAAAACGCCAGAGGAATTGCTCAGGATGTATTGGACAAACCTACATGAGGACCCGCAAGAACAAGAGGCGCTCATAGAATTGGCGCAGCAGATTCTCTCCAGCGAAGCAGACGAGGCAGAAAGTTAACCCTCTAAGCTTGCAGGATGGCTTCCAACATGCGCGCCACACGCACGGTCTGGCGTACGTCATGCACGCGCACGATATCCGCACCGTGCAGCATCCCATAGGCATTGGCTGCCAAACTGCCCTCCAAGCGCTCTTCGGGCGGCAGGTTGAGCTTATAACCGATGAAAGACTTGCGTGAAACACCCAAAAGCAGCGGATAACCCAATTCTTTCAGCTGATCCAACTCCTTGAGCAGGCGCAAGTTCTGCTCGGTGCCCTTGCCAAAGCCGATCCCTGGGTCCAGGATGATTTGGTCATCCTGCAAGCCAGCAGCATGCGCGATTGTCACCGATTGCCTTAGCCCCTCTATCACCTCGCGAGTGATATTGTCGGAATGCACACTAACATCACGCCCGCCTAATGTGGGGTTGATTTCGGTCTGCGCTAAGGTTCGTCCGTTATGCATCAGCACTGCGACCGCCCCGAAGCGAGCCACCACCGCTCCCATCTGCTCGTCAGCTTTGAAGCCCCAAATGTCATTGATGATCTGCGCGCCAGCTTCCAGTGCTGCCTCAGCCACCGCGGCTTTATAAGTATCGACCGAGAAGAGCATGCCAGGGAGTTCAGCCTTCAAGCGCGTGAGCACGGGCAGCAAGCGCGTGCATTCCTCGTCGGCGCTCACCGGCATAGCGCCCGGGCGGGTCGATTCGGCGCCTAAATCGAGGATGTCAGCTCCATCAGCGGCAAACTGCTGCGCTTGTGCCAACGCCGCCTCGAGGGGATCGGTTTGCTGCAGCAAGCCATCGCCAGAGAAGCTATCTGCGGTGAGGTTCAGGATGCCCATGATATAAAAGCGGCTGCCAATCTGCGGAAGCAAACGGTTCTTCATTGGGTAGACCTCATTCTAAGGGAATACGCGCTTCGGCGCTTACTTCTACGCGCACAATTTCTGGCCCCATGCTATAAACAGTGAAATTAAAGGGGATAGACTGGCTGGCAGGGATAGGTTGTGGGACTTCCCAGCGGCGGATGCCAGCTACTCGTCCGTCTTGCGTGAAAGCTGTCGCTAGCAGCCATATTGCACCAGGCTGTTTCGTCGGGTCGGCAAGCGCCACTTGCCCACGGATTTCGGCGGAGCGGCTGTCTTCCATGATTTCTGTTTGCAAATCAGCTAAGCTAATTTCAAGATAGCGCGTGTCTTCTTCTGGGACGGGCAACCAGAAATCCGCCTGAGCTGTGGCTGTAAATTGTTCTGGTGTGGGCGCTTGGAAGTACGTTACCAAGGGTAGCGCAGCCCCAGCTGAGAGGAGGTTGAGGGGAAGGATAGCAGTTTGCGTTTGCGAATATTCCGTAGAGACCCCGGAGAGTGTTACTAAGGCAGTAGGGTTTTCTATTGGCTTTTCGCTACGGTTTTGGGCTAATACAAAACAAATCACCCCGCCAGCTGCATCCCGATAACAATCCGTTTGCAGGCTCAGAACAGCTGTGCTGGTGGCTTCGGCTGTGGGTTGGTGCGTCTGTGGCGTTGGAGTAGCGAGCATCGGCGTGGGTGTAATTGGGATCAAAAGCTGCGTCCCTACACCCATAAAATAGGGATTTACATCCGGGTTGGCTGTTTTTAGGGCTTCTAAACTGATGCCATAGCGCAAGGCTATTCCGAACATATCATCCTCCTCACCAACGCTGTAATAGAGTGGTGTTGAGGTAGGCGTTGGCGTGGCAGTTTGGGTTGGCGTGGCTGTAGGTGGATGCTCGGGGGTGAAGGTTTGCGATGGAAAAGGGCGGAGTGTACCCGTCAATTGTGGTCGGGGGGTTGATGTGGTTGGCAAACTTGTGCTGCAACCCGCCAGAATCCCAGCCAGGAGCAGTAAAAGCGTAAACTTTACTTTCGGCATGCTGCCAATTATACCAAGCAGAGAAGCACAGCTTTTTTTACCTATCTTGGTAATGAATGAAATGCATTCAATTAGCCCTTTTTGCATGGTACGCTACAAGCAGGCTGTGCACTCAGAGACCGGCGAGAACAAAATCTGGTTCTTTCGTGGTCTCCTGACCATGAAAAGCATTTGACCTTTAGGTCTCAAAAAAACTGATAATCCAATTATCACAATCGTTTATGAAGGCATGGAAACCAGGAGACCTACGGTCAAATTCGCTCGCTGGTCCTTACAGGAGGCTCGGCATTGAGGACACCAGCGAGAACGATATGGCTCGGTACCCTACGGGCAGGCTACGCAACTCAGGAAGCTACAGAGAACAAGCGCTGCTCTGTTTCCATATAGGATGTATGAGATTCGTTAAATTAATTATGCAAGCCTTGAATCTGCGTTTTAATGGTATATAATCATTTTTTGGAAATGGAGTAAGCTATGCCAATCTATACATATCAATGTGATAACTGCGGAATCCGCTTCGACCAACAACAAAAGTTTACCGATGCGCCGCTAATGATTTGCCCGGAGTGCAATGAGCCCAAGCTGCGCAAGGTTTACCAGCCAGTGGGGATTGTGTTTAAAGGTAGTGGCTTTTATTCGACCGACCACCGCTCACCTTCGGGTCAGACCTATACCCATCCGAAGGAAGAAACGGCTGGCGCAGCTAAAGCTGAACCCGCTAAGACGGCAGAAAAAAGCTCGTCTGGGGAATCGGGCAGCAAATCAAACAGCTCTAACGCTGGAGAATAATCGCTCCTTTTTATTAAATTGCGCAGATTAACTAAAATAGCCAGGGAAAGAACCCTGGCTATTAGTTTTAATTGCGGGATACGTTGACAAACACGACCGGTCGGCGTTTGGTTTCTTCATATAGATATGATTTAGCCAATTTCGAAGCATCTTGCTGCAATCTGCCGTTGGCATGCTTGGCTAACTTTCCAATCCGCGCTTGCAAGTCATTAAATAATTCTTCCGACTCAGTCGGCGTCATAAATCCGCGGCTGATAATCTCGATATCTTTGAGATCACCACTACGCTGATCTATCACCAAATTCAGCAGCACGATGCCATCTTGGCTGAGCATTTCGCGTTCGCGCATAACCGAACGGTCAACATCGCCTACGCCGCTGCCATCCACAAATACATAACCCCCAGGAATACGCTCGCCTAAGCGCATTTCGCCGTGGGCGAACTCGATCACTCTGCCATTTTCCACAATGGCAATCTGCCTTTCATCCATGCCCACTTCTATGCCCAGGCGGGCATGCTGTTTGAGCATGCGTAATTCGCCATGAATGGGGATCAGGTAACGTGGTCGTACAAGGTGCAGCATGAGCTTAAGCTCTTCTTGGCTAGCGTGACCTGAGACGTGTACGGGCGCTAAAGCTTCATAGACTACGTCCGCGCCCTGCTCGAGCAAACGGTTGATTGCGCGAGATACCAACTCTTCATTACCTGGGATGGGGTGTGAAGAAAGCACCACCGTATCCCCGGGTTTAATATCAAAACGCTTATTGCTGCCATTCGCAAGCCGCCCCAAAATTGAAGTGGGCTCGCCTTGCGAACCAGTCACCAAGAGTAAGACCTGTTTATCAGGTAGTTGTAGTGCGGTTTCTAGCGGCACTTCGAGGTCATCATCAAAATTGATGTAACCAAGTTCTTTGGCAATACGCACATTTTCGGTCATGCTCAACCCAACGAAAGCGATTTTGCGGTGATAGCGCACTGCCGTGTCGATTGCTTGCTGCATGCGGGAAATCAGCGAAGCAAAGGTGGCAATAATAATGCGCCCCTTGGCTTGCTGGAAGACCTTATCGAAAGCGGGCTCGATCACCTGTTCCGAGGGCGTCCAACCTGGGCGTTCGGCATTAGTAGAATCAGCCAAAAGCGCAAGCACGCCCTTTTGGGCAAATTCGCCTAATTTAGCGTAATCCGTTGGCCAGTTATCCACTGGCGTAAGGTCTAACTTGTAATCACCTGTGTGAACCACCAAGCCAGCAGATGTTTCGATACCCAAGCCGATCCCATCCGGAATAGAATGGCATACATGGAAGGTATGCACCTTGAAAGGACCAATCTGCAGAACATCGCCCGCTTGGATCGTCTTGAGGTTGGCGTCTTGCACAAAACCGCGCCTGCCGAGCTTGGCTTTGATCAAACCTATGGTCAGCGGAGTGCCATAAACCGGGGCATGAACAGCCTCTAAGAGATGGCTGATTGCGCCAGTGTGATCTTCGTGACCATGCGTGATGACAATGCCGCGCACCTTATCAGCGTGTTGCTTAACGTATTCAAAATCGGGGATGATGTAATCAATCCCGATCATATCATTATCAGGGAACATCATGCCGGCATCAACAATGAGGATCTCCTCATTGTATTCGTAGACGGTCATGTTTTTCCCTACTTCACCAATCCCGCCTAAGGGGATGATGCGTAAAGTTTTAGACTTCATATTTAATTGTTACTTCCTTAATCTCATGGTTTAAACCATGTAAAAATTTCAATCTTTAATTTAATCCCCAACCATAAGCCATAGTTAGAGAAGAAAAATTCACAAGGATATTAAAAATACCCGTTTTATAAATTTACTAACGGTCAGTATAGCATATTCGGACACGAAGCGCCAAGATTAGCTGTTATCTTAAGGTCAAAATAGAGGCATAATCCTGGTTTCTAATAGAACTTTAACCTTAATTAGACAAAATATTAACGCAGGCTCGATAGGTTAAAGGCAGAAACAAGAAATACTAAGAAAAGGAGGTGTCTACTATGGCTAACATTGAGTTACGTCGTCGCTATCCTCGTGATGTATTCGGCATTGAGCCTTATCTTGACAGACTGTTCGATTTGGACACAAGCTTATGGGATTTACCAGTTACCAGCTTCCCGATCGATGTGATCGAGAACGACAATGAGTATCTGGTGCGGGCAAGTGTGGCAGGGTTTGATCCTGAACAGTTAGAGATCACCTTTGAGAACAACACGCTGACAATCAAAGGTGAGATTAAAGAGGAAAACAAAGACGAACAGCAAGGAAGATATCATATCCGCGAACGCTATGCTGGTTCATTCTATCGAAGCGTATCGCTGCCCGGACAGATTGACCAGAATAAGATAAGCGCGGAGACTGACAATGGTGTTCTGACAATCCACCTGCCCAAGAAACCAGAAGCGCAACCTAAACGCATTGAGGTCAAACCTAAGTCTGTCAAAGTCATAGAGGAGAAAAAGAAGTAGAATCTCCTTGAATTAGTAGGGAAAGGCTATCCATAAAGGATAGCTTTTCTCATTTAATGGATGAAATTACAGATGCTCTTTCTGCTATGACGCCTAAAGTGTCAAGGCTAAATAGAAATGTCCTAACGCGGGCAATTTAGAAATGTCCTAATGAGTGGATAAAGTCCTCAGTATGGGATTTTTCTCATAACTAACCATCTTATTTCTTCTTGTCTATAATGATTCACGGTAACCCT
>DAOUFK010000016.1:0-25154 GCA_034430095.1 Candidatus Mesolinea sp. | reverse complement strand
TCGATCGGCGTGGATTGCAAGCCAAAACCGCCGTCAAAATCCGTGCCGATGCCAACGTGATCAGCATCGCCAGCCAACTGGCAAATATAATCGGCTTGCTCTGCGACCATACGTAGGCTTATCCGCTCGCGCCCGCCGCTATCTTTCCAACCAAACTTGAGGAAGTTATTATAGGGAACAACGCCAATTACCACGTCGCGTTCAAGCATCGTCTGGATCAGATCATCTTCTAATAAACGGTTGCCCTCGTAATTCTCTACCAGACGGCTAGCATTAGCGTGACTGGTGATAATCCTACCTGGATAGCGTTCCAGCGCTTGGAAAGCAGCTTGCCGATCCATGTGAGCAAGGTCAAGAATAAAACCGATTTCAGCCATAGCATCGAGTAAATCATTGCCTTCGGCAGTAAGCGGCCCAGGGGCATGAGTTCCGCCAGTATAGCGGTTGCCGCTCCAAGCGAGTCCGATAATTCTTAAACCGGCTTCCCACCATTGTGGGAGTTCATCACAAGAGAGGATGCCCTCTGCGCCTTCCATCAAAGGTACCAGCCCGACTGGATGTAATTTATGCGCGCCATCATTATCTTCCCAGTCCTGTAAGTGGGCTTGCAGCTGCTGCCGTGAAAGCACTAAGCGAAAAGCTTGGGGATGACTCTCACAGAGCTGGTGATATACCCTTAGTTGGTTCCAGTAGAATTGGTTGGCTTCGAGGGCTGTGTGATAAACCGGAGCAAGTGCAGGTTCTTGAGCACCAGCGCGCGCAGGGCCAGCAAAAAGCGTGCTCAATACGAGCCGTACCTCAGCTTGGTTATATTCTGGCAAACCCAGCATTGTATCCCCATTAAAAGCGGGAATGGATGTGCTGGCTTCTAATTGGCGGGTTTCGAAAGCGGAACGGATATAGTCGCGTTGGAATGTAACTATATTCCAGGCGATATCTTCATGGGCATCGATGAACCAGGTCATAGGTAAAAAAAAGCGCTGGAAACGGTTTGTTTCCAGCGCTAATTTGGGTTTTATGCTTCCTCTTTATCTTCGGTTTCTTGTGTTTCGTCAGTTTCAGCTGCCTGTTGATCAGCAGCCTCTTCCGTTTGTGCTTCTTCTTCAGCCGGTTGGACTTCTTGGTTTTCTGCTTGAGCTGCTTCACCTTCACTTTCAGCAACTTCTTCGGTGAGTTGTTCCTCTACCGCTGGAATTGTGCCCACGATATCCCCTAAAGTTTCTTCCTGGGAAGAAGTGGAAACATCCAAGTCTTTCGCTAAGGCTTTCCAGTCCTGGTCAACATATTGGGCTGAATCCACGCGGCGCAGGCTTAAAGCGATACGGTGTTCGTCCTCTTCGATGCGCAGAATCCTCAAGGCGACATGGTCTCCTACTTTTAAGACTTCTTTCGGATGTTCAACGCGTTTTTCGCTGATTTCAGAGATATGGATTAAGCCTTCCAGCTCACCTGGGACGTCCAATCGGGCAAAGGCGCCAAAATTCGTCAGACGGGTAATTTCACCTTCAACCAGTTGACCGACCTTGAGGTGAGAAACCTGGCTGGTCCAGGGGTCTTCCTGCAATTGCCGCATCGAGAGACCAATGCGCTTGCGGTCGCGGTCAATGCTGATTATTTTGACTTTGACTTCATCACCAACTTTGAGCACTTCCTTAGGATTGTCGATGTGATCATATGTGATTTCGGAGATATGCACCAAGCCATCAGCTCCGCCAATATTGACGAAGGCGCCGAAATCAGCCAAGCTTGTAACCCGACCAGTGCGAACATCGCCCTCTTGGAGGTTATCAAGAACTTTATCTCGGATCATATCGCGGGTTTCACCGCTGGCAGCACGTTCACTTAAAATCAGACGGTGGCGTTCTCTATCCACTTCAATGACGCAGCACTCAATTTTCTCGCCAACCATTGATTTGTACTTCTCTTCAGGGGTACTGCCAGTAATTTCGAGCTTACGGCTTAAGGAAAGCTGTGAGGCGGGGATAAAACCGCGAATAGTGCTCAAAGGCACGATGAGCCCGCCTTTGTTGTACCCGACAATTTCTGATTCAAAGCTTTCACCGGATTTAAGCAAATCTTCAGCATCTTGCCAACTTTGCTCTTCAACGGCACGGATGAATGAGAGGACGAGGTTACCGTTTTGGCCTTCCGGATTGACCACATAAACCGGTATCGCCTTTCCAACCTCTAATGTTTCTAATATTTCTTGTGGGATACCTTCGTACTCTTTTCCAGAAATAACACCTTCGGATTTGGCACCAACGCTAACTAAGATTTGGCCCTCGGAGATGCTGGCGATAATACCATCACGAATTTCCCCTGCTTTGGGGAAGTCGATAATGAAATTAGAATCGAGCAATTCCTCCATTTTATCCATGGACTGCGATTCGCTCTCTTCTAAATTCTCAGCCTTACTTTCGTCATCATAATCACTCATGAACAAATAACTCCACGTCAAATTTGATG
This sequence comes from Candidatus Mesolinea sp., assembly GCA_034430095.1. Taxonomy (GTDB): domain Bacteria; phylum Chloroflexota; class Anaerolineae; order Anaerolineales; family Anaerolineaceae; genus Mesolinea. The sequence goes on along the minus strand of DAOUFK010000016.1, from coordinate 22,688 downwards.
GTGATTATAGTTTAATCACCTTAAATTTGCAACCTAAACCAGTAAATTGCGGCAACTGAAATTCACTCCTTTGAAAAGAGAAATGCAACATTTTAATCTTGATTAACTGGCCCGTACTTACCGTAATCCAACACCTCGCGCACCCCCGTTTGTGGGTCAGGTGGTCCAACGATGGCTTTCTCCTCCAACGATTCAATGATACGTGCAGCGCGAGTATAACCAATCCGCAATTTACGTTGAAGCATAGATACAGAAGCGCGTCCTTCATTGCGGATGATCTTTAAAGCTTCATTGGTAATAGGGTCTGCATCGCTTTCATCTGTATACTTTTCTAACTCCTGCCATAGTGGCTGCTGAACGAGTGTAGGATTAACTAAAGGAGGGTGGCTTTCAGACGCGAATACTGCGATGTCTGGACGTTCTTCACTAGAAAGCTGGGCTGCTTGTTGGCGCCAAAATTCAGTCAACCGGCTGATCTCAGCATCGGAAACAAAAGTGCCTTGTAATCGCACGGGAGCAGCAGAATCAGGTGCTAAAAAGAGCATATCCCCTTTGCTGAGCAAGCGTTCAGCACCAGGTTGGTCGAGGATGACGCGGCTATCCACGCTGGAAGCGACAGCAAAGGCAATTCGGGCGGGGAAGTTTGCTTTAATCAAGCCGGTAATGATATCCGCGGAAGGACGTTGGGTTGAAAGAATCAGATGAATGCCTGTAGCGCGGGCTAACTGTGCCAGGCGGGTAAGCGCACGTTCGGTCTCATCAGGGGCGAGCATCATCAAATCAGCCAGCTCATCAATGACGACCAATAGGAAGGGTAAGGTTTTCCCTCCCTCAGCGGCTTTCAGCTGGTTGTATTCCACCAGATTGCGTACGCCCGTCTCAGCAAACATGCGGTAACGCAAGTCCATTTCGCGCAGCATCCATTGCAAAGCGCCGACTACTTTTTCTGCATCTACGATGACGGGAGCTAGCAGATGAGGAATGCCGTTATAGCCGGTAAGCTCCACGCGCTTAGGATCCACAAGTACAAAGCGGATTTGGTCCGGCGTGAGTGTGAGCAGATAACTCGCTAAAATGGCATTGACACACACTGACTTGCCCGAGTTGGTGGTGCCAGCGATCAGGAGGTGCGGCATATCCGCTAAGCTGGCTGTAAAAGGCTGACCGGCGACGTTTTTGCCCAGGGCAAATTTGAGTGGGTCAGGGTTGTTAGCAAACGAAGGACTTTGCACAATTTCTAGAAGGGATACTAGCTCAGTTTTTTGGTTTGGTACTTCGATGCCGACGTAGCCCTTGCCCGGTACCGGCGCTTGAATGCGGATGCGCGATGCTTTGAGCGCCATAGCAAGGTCATCCGCTAAGTGCACGATGTTACTGACCCGCACCCGCGTTTTGCCGTTGCGGCTTTCAATATAGTCTGGCTCCACGCCAAATAGGGTAATCGCTGGACCGCGGCGAATTTCAACTACATGGACAGGTGTGTTGAACGAACGCAAGGTCTCTTCAATGACGCGAGCGCGATCGTGATCGTTTTCGCTATCCGGTGTGGCGACGGTCACCGGAGCCAAGATGTCTTCAGGATTGGGCAGAACCCATGGGTGAGCGCGTTGAGAGTCAGGCATCGAGGGGGTAGATGGAACTGATTGGGCAGGGTGGTTACTCCCATTTCGGGGTGCTGCAACCTCCTCTGAAGGCTCAGGTGCGGGCGCTGTCGTGGCTTGCTGAGCAGCTTTACGGGCGGCTTGCTTGCTCTTCAGGCGAGAAATTTGGTTGTTCATAGCTTTGAAAGCTTTCCTTACTCCACTGGTTACCTCTGCCATCGAGAGATCAATGAGCAGAATTAGGGCAATGAGCAGCCAAGCAATTAACCAAATCAATGCGCCAGGTGCTCCAAACCAGCGTGTAAGGGTCGTCAGAAGGAAACTGCCAATTGCTCCGCCCCCAATTTGATCCTGCCCAGGTAGCCTATTGGCAAGCAGCTGAAACCATGCCAATAGATTGAAGAGGAATAGAGTCACCCCAATGAGGCGGGCAGGTGCGATTTTAGAGAACTTCTTCTGCTTTCGCAGAAAAAGGAACCAGGCGCTCCCGAAAAGCAACAAAATGGGGAAGAGGTACGCACCCCAACCAATACCCTTATATAAAACCCCTGCCCACCAGTTCGGCAAGGTCCCAGCGCTGGAGGTGAATAAACTTACCAGCGTCAGAATGGCGGAAACGAGGAGAATAATTCCTAAAATACTTTGTTTTTGGTCCTGTGTGAGTGTAAAAACTGCTTGAGGAGCACGAGCTGTTGAGGATGTAGGTTTGCGGGAAGTGGAGCGGGAGGATTTGGCTGGTGTGGATTTACGTGTTGATGAACGGTTAGAAGACCTAGTACCACTTTTGCTTGTTTTTTTATTGGTTTTACTAGTTGATTTGGCGCGCCCTGCCATATCTTCTCCACCGAATGAAATTTGTGATCGGATTATAGCATGAAGGCTTCTTTGCGCTGTCGAGCTCTTGAGGTGAAACGCTGTGTTTTGTTAGGTTAGAAAGAGTAATAACTTTTTTAAAAAACACTTGTTCGCACAAAGGTTGTAACATGCCTTTTGAGTACCAGCTCCGTGTTAAAATGCTCGCATGCCTTACGAAGCCGCCACTGGTTGGACGTTCCGCAAAATTCTGCGATTAGAGTTAGTGGTTGTTGCCATGCTCTTGCTGCTCACAAGCTCCAGCGCTGCGCTTTGGGACACATTGGAAGCCTTACGAAAGTATTCGCGTAGTGTAGAGTTTGACTTCAGCGCTTGGACGGTGCAAGCCTTGATGGAGAAAGGTATCTCTGCTGCACTCAAAGTGGATAAGTTTCTTTCGGTTGAGCAGCAAAACATGCTGGTCGATGGCTACCTTCAGCAAGTGGAAATTGTTAATCAGTTGAACACCAGCTTAGACGAAGCGGTTTCAGCGCCAGAGATGGCGAATCGAGATGAAAAAGTTGCTGAGCTGCAATCACAACTTACTGATGAAAAACAGTTTTTTGCTGATTTGGCAACGGTTGTGGAGGCTGTAGTTCAATCGCAAACTGAGCGTACTTTAGCGGAAATGGGTTTTAGCTGGGGCGGTCAAGTGTTTCCGCCAGTGCTTTATAGGATTTCGGATCTGCCGCTCAATTTGATTGTCTCACCCCGCACAGAAATAAGTACAGTCTTGAGCCTTAATTTACTCCCCGGGTTGGATACTTTGCAAAAGGAAGCGATTGAGGAGGGAATTTATACAGAATTTGATTATTCTGCCTTGGTGGAACCGATTGGCGGATTGAGTGCTTACCCTACTATGGTGATGCAAACGACAAGTTTCAGCTGGCTGATTGAAACCGTCGCGCACGAGTGGATGCACAATTATCTATTCTTCCACCCCTTAGGTTTGCGTTATGATGTGAGTCCTCAAATGCGGACGATCAATGAAACCGTGGCAAGCTTAGCTGGTACAGAAATTGGTAATACGGTGCTGAAGGCAAGCTTTCCCGATAAACTGCCGCCGCCTGCTGCACCGAAAATGCGCTCGAAATTGCAAGAGCCTGGCGCGGAAGCTACTGTGGTTTTTGATTTTCGCGCAGAGATGCGCCAGACGCGTTTGCGCGTCGATGAATTACTTGCTGCTGGTAAGATAAATGAAGCTGAACAATATATGGAAATGCGCCGGCAATTCTTCTGGGAGCACGGCTACCATATTCGTAAAATCAACCAGGCATATTTTGCTTTTTATGGCTCTTACAACGACCAGCCTGGTGGTGGCGCAGCTGGCGCAGATCCCATTGGACCGGCAGTACGGAAGCTTTGGGCTGAAAGCCGAACATTTAAGGAGTTTATTGAAAAGGTGCGCACTGTGCGCTCTTATGCTGATTTGCTCGAGGTCCTGGAGGCGCCTAACTAGACTAAAGGGATTCTTTTGCGAAGGGATTACACTTCGCCCAAATCAGCGGGTTCATCAGGAAGAGAATTGGCAATCTCTTCAGGGTTTTCGCCACGCTCTAAGCGCTCAACCACATCATCAAATTCTGGGCCAAGCTCTTCTCCTGTTTCATAACTCAACTCGCGCATCATCCGCCCCAATTTGCGTGGATCTTGCTCCAAATCCTCTAACATTTGATCGTCATCCAAGTCATCTAAGCTGATCGAATTGCCCCTGCTGATGCGCACCCGCCGAATTAGGCGCGTCAGATTCTCAGAATTGCAATGCGGGCAGCTGACTTTTTTCTGGTCAAACTCGGCATAAGTTAGAAAGACTTCAAAGCGTTTGTGGCAATTGTTACATCGAAAATCATAATAGGGCATACAACCACCTCGATGATGATTTTCCTCAATTATAATACCCGAGAAATTCAGACAACTTCGGCGTAGCTAGCCGAGGCTTACCGGACCGCGTGGCAACCCACCGAAGGGTAAAGTACCCGAAGGTAAAGTACCCGAAGGGTAAAGTACCCGAAGGGTATAATTATGGCATAAATCTTCAGCTAATTGGATGGCAATATGACCGAAAAAAGCGCTTATTTTGGATCAGTACCTTTTTCACCCCTCTTACTGGTCATTTCTGGCCCTTCAGGCATCGGTAAGGATGCTGTGGTACAGGCTTTGCGTAGCAGATATAGTAACCAGCACTTTGTTATTACCATGACTTCACGGCCACCCCGCCCCTGCGAAAAAAATGGGGTTGATTATTTTTTTGTCTCTCGTGGAGATTTCGAACGCTTAGTTGCTGCGGGTGAGCTGCTCGAGCATGCTAAGGTCTACTCGGACTATAAAGGCATCCCGCGCCGGCAGGTTAAGGAAGCGCTCGAATCCGGCAAAGACGTAATCATGCGCTTAGATGTACAAGGTGCCATGACGATTCGCTCACTTTGCCCAGAAGCGGTTTTGATCTTTCTTACTGCTAGCTCGCGTGAAGAATGGATTAACCGTTTAGCTTCACGCTGCAGCGAATCACCAGAAGAATTTGAGCTGCGCGTACGCACAGCAGAGCAGGAATTCAGCCATTTAGATATATTTGACTACATCGTGGTCAATGCCGAAGATAAACTCGAGCAGACTGTTGACATAATTCAAGATATTATTACTGCTGAACACCATCGTGTCCATCCTCGCAAGGTAACCTTATGAACGAACAAACACCAGAAACGCCAACACCAACCGCGCAACCGGCACCGATGGCTGTGCGTCTGAATGCAGTAAAGCCGAAAGCAACCTTTATCCTGATGGGTGTGATTGCGGTCTTCTACCTGTTGCAGGTATTATCGGAACGATACCTTGGTTTTGACCTGTTGTTCTTATACCTTGGTAAAATTCAGCAACCCATCTTAGCTGGTCAAGTTTGGCGCCTGATTACACCCGCTTTTCTCCATGGGTCGCTGCTGCATTTAGCTTCGAATTTATATGCGCTCTATGTTTTAGGGGTGCAATTAGAGGGTATCTACGGGCATAAGCGCTTTTTGCTCCTGTTTTTTATTGCTGCATTTGGTGGGAACGTGCTTTCGTTTGTGCTTACGCCGGCAGCCTCTTTAGGAGCGTCCACAGCTATATTCGGATTGCTGGCTGCTGAAATTATCTTTGTCGTTCAAAACAAGCGTTATTTAGGCGGGCGCTCGCGCGGCTTACTTTTCAACCTGATTTTTATCTTGTTGTTGAACTTGTCTATTGGATTTAATCCGGCACTAAATATTGATTATTTTGGGCATTTAGGCGGATTAATCGCTGGCGGCTTATTTGCTTTCCTTGCAGGACCAAAATGGCAATTGGAGTGGACCGAATTCCAGCCCGAACTGAAGGACACGCGTGCAAAGCGAGATATTCAAATGGCTACGGTGATTGTCTTTTTAGGTTTCTGCCTGATTGCTGTGATTCCTTTTATCTTTGGATAAGCTTGCGCGTTTCGATCAGATGCAGGATGCGTTGGATTATGGGGGCAGGGTCTTGCGCATAGGTATGCAGGATAAAATCAGCGTCTCCCGGTTTGAAATGTGCAGTACTCGCAAAACCAACACTCACCATGCCGGCAGCTTTAGCCGCATTGACTCCATGATAGGAATCCTCGAACACTACGCAACACTCAAGGGGGACACCTAATATTCTTGCTGCACGCAGGAAGATATCCGGAGCAGGCTTGCTGGGGAGGTCCTCGCCTGAAACCAATGTGTCAAAGTAATGCCGAATTCCAAAAGCATCAACCACTTTCTCAATATTTTCCATATTAGCGGAGGACGCAATAGCTTGCTTGGCACCGTGATCCGCAAAATAGGCGAACCAATCGTTAACGCCCGGGAAAAGCCGGGCTTTCGTGGACAGCTGCTGACGAAAAAGCTCTTCTTTATGGTTGGCAATCTGTGTGTAAGTGGAATCGTCAGGTTCGTATCCTAAGTAAATCGGCACGGTCTCGCGATTATTGGCGCCAAAATGGGAGCGAAAGATTTCCTGGTTAAAGGTAATATCGCGCCCAGCAAAAGTCTCTTGCCAGGTTTCATAATGTAATTCGAAGGTGTCCAGGATGGTTCCATCCATATCCCATAATATTGCTAAATCACTGATTTCCAAAATTCACCTCAAGGTTAAATAGTAGCCCTATTATAACTACCCAGGCTTGTAATTACGGTTTTTAGTACCGGTTTGGTTTTACTTGCATAGGGTTACTACCCGGCTCGCTATGATAAAATCACACCTCGAGATTATGCTGATTAGTTTGATGATGAGGAAGTGTTGGATTTATTGGCGCACGTGCTTACAGTAGATACAAAATGGACATCCAGGCTGGTGCGCTCAGCCGATGCTAAGCTTCTCCAGAGTGTGATGAAGTTCATCAGTCATTCCTGTGATTCGTGGTATTGGCTGATTGGTCTAGGCTTGATTGGGTTGCTGGGCGAGTCAGAAATGCGCCTTCAGGCAGCTTTTTGGGCTTGTGCAATCTTGGGAATGGCAGGGGTGGTATTTTTGATTAAAGCGCTTTTCCACCGTCCGCGGCCTGAAGGTGAGTGGGGCAAAATCTATCGCATCGCTGATCCGCATTCATTCCCTTCAGGGCACGCAGCCCGCGCGATGATGTTAGCTGTGCTCTCAACGCAATCGGGCTCTGGTTGGGTGATCGCTGGCTTTATCCTTTGGGCTCTTTTAGTGGGTCTTTCTCGTATTGCGCTCAAGCTGCATTATCTTTTAGATGTTGTTGGCGGCTGGTTGTTAGGCATAGCAGGCGGTTTGCTTGCTTTGCAGCTTTACCCATGGTTCACACAAATCATAAAGGCTTTGCTGAACTAACCCACAGCAAAGCCTTTTATCGATCTTCAAGTAATAAAACTAAGCGAGAATCATTGCGCTCATCGAAGGTAGCGTAAGGCTGCTAATTTTACCGGATTGGATGGTGACCTGTGTGGAGCCTAATTGATCCTGTAATACGGTTCCATCGGGAATAAGCTCCTTCAGTTCAATATCCAAAGTTTGTGAGCTGCTTTCCAGATTTATCGCCACGATTACGCTATCATGCTCATCTTGGCGCATATAGACCAGTAAATTTCCGTTAGCAAGCAAGGGTTGATAAGTTCCTGTGCGCAGTGCGGGAATGGCATGGCGCAGCAGAACCAACTCGCGGATTTTATCGTGAAGCTGTTGGTTCCACTCGCTTTTATCCCAGGGGAAGGCTTTACGGCAATCTGGATCACGCCCGCCGGTCAATCCAATTTCATCGCCATAATAAATGCAAGGCGCACCGGGGTAAGTGAGCGTAAAAAGATAAGCGAGATAAAGGCGTTGTATATCCTCACGTACCAAGCTCAAGAAGCGGGGCATATCGTGGCTATCCAGAAGGTTGAGCTGTGCCTGGGCAAACTCGTTGGGGTAGATGGTTAGCAGTTGTTGTGTGCGTTGAGCAAACTTAGCTGCATCCATAGCTTCGGGTGTTGGTAAACCCATCATGCCCTTTGCCAGTTCGGCGTCAATACGGCTGCCGCCAAAGAAGGAAACGCAGGCGTGTGTGAGTTGATAGTTCATGACGCCATCAAACATATCGCCTGCTAACCAATGCTGCGCTTCGGAGGGAATCTCGCCAACGATGTATGCCTCTGGATTGGCTGTCTTGACCACCTCGCGGAACTCCCGCCAAAATTCGTCATCTTTAATTTCGAATGGAACATCTAAGCGCCAGCCATCCGCGCCTTGCTCAAGCCAATGGCGTGCCACGTTGAAGATAAACCTACGCACCTGTGGGTTTGCGTGGTTGAATTGGGGCATCGGCGGATAACCCCACCAACAATCATAATTTGCCGAAGCCGAGTAGGCATTGAGCGGAAAACGGTGAATGTGGAACCAGTCAATATATGGGGATTTGGGACCAACTTCTAAAATGTGGTTGAATTGATAAAAGCCGCGCCCCACATGATTGAACACGCCATCCAAGATCACTCGGATGTTGCGCTTGTGAGCTTCCGTCAGTAGCTGTGTAAAAGCTTGATTGCCGCCCAGCAGTGGATCCACCTGGAAGTAATCGTGGGTGTTGTAGCGATGGTTGGAAGTCGCTTGAAAGATGGGATTAAAGTAGATCGCATCAACGCCTAAATCTTCAAGATAATCCAGTTTCTCCTGAACGCCATTTAAATCGCCTCCTTTGAAGCCATCTGGAGTTGGTGCGCTTTCCCATGGTTCGAAATTGCCCGGTTTTTCCACACTCGCACTCCAAGCAAAACGATCGGGAAAAATTTGGTAAAAAACAGCATTTTTTACCCAATCAGGGGTATGGTTAAGTTCTGCTGACATAAATCTCCTTAATAACTATAATTTCTGGGTTTGCATTATACGATATTCGGGATGAATTTTCACGGAAAAGGATAACGATAAGCTCAAGTGTGACCATTCATTACAGCCTCTTGCCCAACCTAAATGAAAGTCCAGCTTGACAAGCCTCTTTCATTTCGGATATGCTTAGCAATGGGAATGGTTAGGTCCCGGTGGACTTCCTGGTCTTCAAAATCAGTGTCGGGTCGCCTTGCGAGCCGGGGTGGGTTCGACTCCCATCCATTCCCGTTTTGATTCAAATGTTGAGGAAAATGCGTAAAAATCATTTCTCTAAAATCTTTTTTTTAGCGCTGATAAGCTTTAGCTTGGCAGCCTGCCAAGGTGTACAACAATCTCCAACTCCCACAGCAGTCGCATCTCAGCTGCAATCCACTGCAACACCAGCTATCCCTACACCGACTGCTACTTTAACTTCAACCCCCACGCCACCTTGGCCGACTATTGAGGCAGTCGATGAGAGTACGCTGGCAGGCTTGGAACTCACGGTTTTGCATCCGTGGATAAATGAAGCGAAAACAAGCTTTGAAAGCTTGGTGGGGGAGTTCAATAACTCGAATGCCTGGGGAATAAACATTACACCGGTTGGCGCGGGCGGGCTCAAGGATGTGGGCGATCAGTTAGTGAGCAATGGAATGCAAACCAACCTTGCCATCGCTCAGGGGTATGACTTAGCCTTGCTAAACCCTACAGGTGAATTAACTAACTTGGGGCCTTACCTGTACGATGCAGAATATGGCATCAGTACCGAATATGCGCCTGATTCAGCTTTTTATCAGCTCTCACCGTTAGCTACTTATCAAGAGTATTGGGGTTACTTACCAATTGCCTATCAACCAGGAGTACTGGTGTACAACCAAAGCTGGGCAGGCGAATTAGGATTTGACCAAGCACCCCGCTCGCCCGGAGAACTCGCCGCACAGATGCTGCCCGCTACTGCTGAAAAGCTGCAAGATAACGATATTGACAATAACGGCACGGGTGGTATGTGGGTATCCCATTCTCCTATTGCTGCGCTAAGTTGGTACCGAGCTTTTTACGGCAAATTCGATCCAGCCAAGCCTGTGCTGAGTTTTAACAATCAAGCTGGCAGCCAAAGCTTTACTTTCCTCAAGCAGCTGTTTAGCGAAGATGGCTCCTGGGTTGGGCAGCAGGAGGTGCCGTATGCGTACTTTGCGACGCGCTTAGCGCTGGCTTATGAAGGTACCTTGGATGACATAATCATCCAGGAGGGCTACCAACAGCGCGCTGAATCTGTGGACCGTTGGCTCTCCTTACCTTACCCCACACCAGATGGCACAGGCAGCCTCTCAATGGAGACAGTCTCTATAGGCATTGCAAAAGGGACGCCGGCGGAGCAGTTGGGCAGCTGGCTTTTTGCCCGCTGGCTGTTGACCGAAGAAGCACAAAATCGCTTGGTTCATATTCATGGCTATTGGCCGGTGACGGACGACCCGCAAGATGTAGCAGCGGACTATGCCGAAGAGCACCCAGCTTGGGCAAGTGCTTTATTGGATAATGTTAAGCTCACTCTTGCTCCGGAGGTTCAGCATTGGGCTTATGGACGCTTGATTCTGCAGGATGCTGTGCGCCGGATGTACGCGCTGGATGAAGAATACATCCCAACAGTATTGGAGATGTTGGATAGCACTTTGCAGGAACTGACAGGAGAGCACCTGAATGAACCATAAGCCAGTTGTGGAGATTTATTCTGATGGCGCTTGCAGCGGTAATCCGGGCCCAGGAGGCTGGGCAGCAGTAATCCTCATCAATGGCGAGCGTACTGAGCTCAGTGGTGGAGAGGAGCAGACAACCAACAACCGCATGGAGGTCTTGGCAGCGCTCAATGCCTTACGAGCACTCAAACAGCCATCCCAAATTACTTTTTACACTGATTCCAGTTACCTGCTCAATGGTGCGACCGCTTGGCTGCCTGAATGGAAACAGCGGAATTGGAAGCGTAAGAAAGGCAAGTTAGCGAACATCGACCTATGGCAGGAGTTAGACCGTGCGTTAAGTGAGCATGAGGTGAAATGGGTTTGGGTGCGCGGGCATGCGGGTAACACCCTGAATGAGTACGTCGACCAATTGGCACGGGCTGCAATCCCACATCATTAATTCTCTAAAGACCCCCTCTTTTAGCATGTTTTGATATACTTTAGCATTATCTGATTAATCAAACGATTCTAGGATTTTCAATTTGGATAGTTATTTTAATGCTCGTGACGAGGCTTATCAGAGGTTCACGCGTGAACGCCAAGCGCTGTGGAATCGCATTGCTGCCAAAGAAGCGAAAAAGGTTCGCTGGAGCTCTTATTACCACCGCCGGCTGAATGCAACGTATCGCTCTATCATCCCGGCAAGGAGTACTGTCCTGGAGGTTGGTTGTGGCAGAGGCGATTTGCTGGCTTTTTTGGAGCCATCGGTCGGTGTGGGTGTGGACTTTTCTGAAGGTATGATCGCAGCAGCACAAGAAGCCCACCCGGAATGCGAATTTATTTGCGTGGATGCGCATGCCTTGCCTGACCTCGGCAGGCAGTTTGACTTTATCGTCCTCTCGGACTTGGTCAATGACGTTTGGGATGTGCAGACCGTTTTGACACAGCTAAAGCCATTTTGCACGCCGAGAACGCGCTTGGTGATTAACTTCTATAATCGCTTATGGGAGTTTCCGCTCAAGGTGGCACAGGCAATCCATATGGCTACGCCACTGTTGGATCAAAACTGGCTTACTCAGCAGGATATGCGCAACTTGCTACAACTCTGCGATTACGAGGTCGTACGTACCTCGTCGGAAGTGCTGTTTCCCTTCTACTTTCCCTTGCTTAGTGGACTGTTTAACCGTGTTTTAGCACGGTTGACATTGTTTAAATTTTTTTGCATGACAAATTTCCTTATTGCTCGGCCAAGCGGAGGGGCACGCGAGGATAAACCTTCCGTTTCAGTGGTAATCGCTGCTCGAAATGAAGCTGGTAACATTGCCCAAATATTCGAGCGCGTGCCAGAGATGGGCAGCCGTACGGAGCTTATTTTTGTGGAAGGTCACTCGAAGGATAATACCTACGAGGTCATCGAGGATTTCGCAGCGCAATCCGATCGCCCGGTACAACTACTTAAGCAAGAGGGAACAGGTAAAGGTGATGCTATCCGCTTTGGGTTCCAGCACGCCCAGGGTGATGTGCTCATGATCTTGGATGCTGACTTGACCGTCCCGCCAGAAGACCTGCCCCGCTTTTATGACGCGCTTATTTCAAACCGTGGAGAATTTATTAACGGAGTGCGTTTGGTATACCCGATGGAAAAGCAAGCCATGCGTCCCTTCAATACACTTGGGAATAGATTTTTCAGCACGGCATTCTCCTGGCTGTTAGGGCAGAGCATTAAAGATACCTTATGCGGCACTAAAGTGCTTTGGCGGGAAGATTATGAAAAAATTGCCGCTAACCGTGCTTTCTTTGGTGATTTTGATCCCTTTGGTGATTTTGATCTCATTTTTGGTGCTGCAAAGTTGAACTTAAAAATTGTGGACTTGCCGATTCGTTATCGCGAGCGCACCTATGGCACCACGAATATTCAACGCTGGAAGCATGGTTTGTTACTTCTGCGCATGCTTTGGGTGGCAGCGGTCCGCCTCAAGTTTGTGTAGTTCTTCGGTAAGGTTACGGACTACTCGCAGCCGCGTAAGTCCAGCAGCCGGCGGAAATCACCCTTCGCGCCAGTAATCTCATAATAGAGCTGCACACAAGGCGCGGAAAGCTTCTCCTGGACGGTTTCAGAAAAATCGTCCCACTCCCCGGCACCAAGGTAGAGGTAGTCATATCCAGCAGCGCGTAAGGCGTAAGGATCAAGCGAGCTGGCGAGCCGAGAATATTCCGGGAGTGTCTCATACCAGCTGCTATGGGAAGTTAACGGTCGGGCAAAAACCGTAGCGGCGCGCGGAGGGATTAGGTCGAAGACCATAGCATCTTTATCTAGCTTATCCCAATATTGGCTTTCCACCTGGGCATCTAAGCTACTAAGAAAGTAGCTTTCTTGCGGCACCTGCATCGCTGTAGTTTCAATGGCAAAGTAGACGATCCCGCCGACACAGCAGAGCAACATCATCCCAACCACAAAAAGCTTGAGGTTGAGCGGGCGATGGCGCAGCCAGTGCCATAGCAATGGCACGGCAAAAACCGTCAAGAGTTCAGTGCCGACCAAGCTAAGGCGTTTCGTCGCAGAGATGCCGGCATCGCCATGGTAACCAACAAACACCGATAAGAGGCTGATAGCCACCATAACCGCTAAGATCGTATAAATAACTTGGCTGCTTCGCCAAGCTTTTTTACCCCAGGCGAACATCAACGGAATGAGGAGAAAAATCGGCCCAACCTCCAGTAGTGCCACGAGCAGCTGGGCTGGATTAAGCAAAGAAAGCTCCCCTAAATGTGATGAGATGATCGCAGGAGGCCAGCGCAAGTAAAAGGCGTTACTAAAATAAGACTCAGAGCCGGCTTTTGATCCTATCTTCAGCAGCTGGGTTGCTGTACCAGTGAGCACACCCCCTTGAAACATGGCAAACAGCGCCGGGATGAGCATGAAGAACACCAAGCCTAACCAGATCTTTTGATGAGGTTTGTCTTTTTGCTTTGTAAAATGAATGAGGGCAATAATCACACAGGCAGCTAAGAAATAACCGAACCAAATCTCATCTACGAGTGCCTGGGCTGCCAACAAGGCAGCTATGACCGCCATACCTCCAGGGTGCTTCCAGCGCCCAAAGGTCAGGATGAGTAATAGGATAATAGTCATGCCCATCATACCGGTGCCGCCATGCTCCATTACGCTGACGGTATGGAATCCATTGCCAAAAGCGAAAGGGAAAGCTAAAGGACCACCGCCCTCGATTGCCCAAGGTTTAGAAAGTGCTAACTTAAGGCTGGCATCGGTCGCTAATCCGGAACCAATCATATTGATTTGCTCAGAGATAGCTCCAAGAGCCTGCCCAGGCAGAAAGAGCAACAGCCAACGCAGACCGCCGGCAAACGCGGTGAAAAGCGCTGCTAACCAACCTCCGACCATGCTGCGTGTCAGCCGCTTGCCAAGGAAAAATACATATACCATGCTCAATCCGAAGAAAACCGCACGGGTGAGGTCCAGCGCCGTCCAGGGGAAGAGACCCCCTAAACGCATAAACTGGGCGGCAATCAGCAGCATCAGGTAGTGGTAATCAAAGCTGAGGTTAGGATTGAGCGGGAACACTGGTGGTATAGAACCTGCCGCCAAAAAGGAAGTCGTTGGTAAGTTTTGGTAATCATCAAAGATAGCCAGCCCATGACCAATCATGAAGAAGATATAGATGAGGAGAACAAACGCCACCCAATAACCAATCGGGAAAGTGAATTGCTTGCGGGCTGATTGCCAAGTCTTGAGGACTGTGGTCAGCAGCACACCGATAAGCAAGATAATGCCAGCGGCAGCCCAAAAAGCTGGTACCGGTGCTAAAAAGTGAGCTAACAAATTTGATACCCAAGCCTGCAAGACTAAACCAAGCCCAAAACCTAAAAGCGTCGCTTCGTGCCGTTGTACCTTAAACAAACTTGTCAGGATCAAATAACCCCCCAAAGCCCAAATTAGCGTCCATAAGAGCAGGCTCATTAAATTGATTAATACGTCCATTGGGCAACCACCTTCAATTATCAGGTTTGATGTAACACATGGTGCTTATTATACTGGTAAGGAGCGGATGCTAAGCTATAGAAGCGTAAAAAAACAGCCTGCGCAGGACAGGCTGTTGTGCATATCACTCATTGAATCTATTTGAAGCGCTTGAGGCGCAGGCTGTTGGTGACCACAAAGATGCTGCTGAAAGACATCGCCCCGGCTGCTAACATGGGGTTGAGCAGCCCTGCAGCAGCAGCTGGAATGAGTATCACGTTATAAAAGAAAGCCCAAAACAAGTTTTGCTTGATGGTCGCTAACGTCTTGCGGGAGAGGCGGATCGCCAAGGGTACCGCCATCAAATCCCCGCTGATAGAAACGATTTGCGCTGTGGCAATTGCTACATCTGTACCAGTGCCAATCGCAATGCCGACGTCGGCTTGTGCCAGGGCTGGAGCGTCGTTGATGCCATCACCAACCATCGCAACTTTGCGCCCTTCTGCCTGCAGAGCCGCGATCTGCTTGACCTTATCGCGCGGGAGCAAGTTAGCAAACACCTCGTCGATGCCAGCTTGCTTAGCAATTGCTTCAGCGGTCGCTTGGTTATCGCCGGTCAACATGGCGACCTTGAGCCCCAACCGATGCAGTTCTGATACAGCTTCAGAACTATTTTCCTTCAAAGTATCCATAATTCCGAAGATGCCTGCCAACTTCCCGTCAATCGCCATCAATACGACTGTTCGGGCTTCGGCTTCGAGCTTAGCGCGACTATCATCAGCTCCCGAAGTATCGATGCCTTGATTGGCTAAAAAAGCTTGGTTACCGATGAGGATTTTATGTTCAGCCACAACTGCGCTTACACCACCTCCAGCTGCTGCTTTAAATTGGGCAACAGGCAGTAACTCCAGAGCATGGGCATTTGCTGCTGTTTGAATGGCTTCCCCTAAGGGATGCTCGCTGCCAGCCTCAGCTGAGGCTGCAAATTGCAGCATTTCATCTTCACTGAGCTCTGGTAGCAGCGAAATAATCTCTGTAACCATTGGTTGACCGCGGGTGAGCGTGCCAGTTTTATCGAAAACGACCGTATCCACCTGACCGGCGGTTTCTAAGCTCTCGCTGGACTTGATCAGAATGCCCAGCTCAGCGCCACGACCAGAGCCCACCATCACCGCTGTCGGCGTGGCTAAACCCATAGCACACGGGCAAGCAATTACCAACACCGCCACCATATTGATCAGGGCGCGTGCCAACAAGGTTACTTCCGAATTGGCGGGCAGTGGGATTACAAAGTACCAGACTGCAAAAGTCACCAGGGCAATCCCAATCACGATGGGCACAAACACAGCCGAAATTTTATCGGCTAAGCGCTGGATGGGGGCTTTGCTGGCTTGGGCGTTCTCGACCAGCTGAATAATTTGCGCCAAGACCGTATCGCGCCCAATTTTGGTGGCTTCAAAGATCAGCCTACCGTTTTTATTGAGCGTGGCGCCATAAACTGGCGAGCCAGAGGTTTTCTCTACTGGTAAGGATTCGCCGGTGAGCATCGATTCATCCACGCTCGAGCTGCCTTCAATCACCACGCCATCGACCGGAATCTTTTCGCCCGGGCGGACAACCACTACGTCGCCGATCTGAACATCTTCGGTATTGACCTCGATTTCGATACCATCTCGGATGACAGTCGCTTTTTTAGGCTGCAGGTAAAGCAGCTTGCGGATCGCTTCGCTGGCTCCGCCTTTGGCTTTGGCTTCCAGGTATTTGCCTAAGCGCACGAGTGTAATAATCACCGCAGAGGTTTCAAAATAACCATGCCCTGGCACAGCGCCCAGAAGCACGAAGATAGAATAGAAGTATGCCGCTGAGGTGCCCATGGCAACCAAAACATCCATATTGGCGGATTTATTGCGTAGCGATTTAAACCCATTCACATAATAGGAAGCGCCTACGTAAAACTGCACAGGCGTAGCCAAGCCAAAAAACAGCCAATCCATCCAGGGGGCGTGCGCGATCGCCATTGGCAGTAAGCCCAAATCGCGGCTCATGGAGAGGACAAACAGCGGCACGGTAAAAATCAGCGCGATGACCAGCATGCGCCGCTGATGGTCGATCTCTTTTTTGCGTGCCACGGCTTCGGCATTTTCGCCTTGGGCGGGTTCTTCAGCAAGCGTAAAGCCTGCCTTAGCAATAGCTTGGCGGATTTCACTTTGGCTGATGATGGTAGGCACGTAACGCACTGTAACGCGTTCCGTAGCTAAGTTCGCCTGGCTGTAGAGCACACCTTCAAGGCTGTTGAGTGCCTTTTCTAGGCGCAGGGCATCCGCTTGGTCGCTGAGGTTTTGAATGTGCAGCGCGGCTTCGCCAACGGCAACGTCATAGCCCACCTTACGCACCTGATCAACCAAGTTCTGGACGCTAGTCTTGCTCGGGTCGTAGCGTACGGCTGCGCGCTCGGAAGAGAGATTGACATTAGCCTCTTCCACGCCTTCCGTTTTAGAAAGGCTGCGCTCAACCGTTGCCACACAGTTTGCACAAGTCATCCCTAATATGGGCAGGGTGACCTGGTGTTTTTCAGCCATTTTTATCTCCTGGGGGGATAGTTGATTTCTTCTAAAGCTGCGATGATCATTTCATCGTTGGCAGGTTCGGAGAATTCAACCGTAACTTCTTTGGATGTTACATCGCCTTCCACGTTTTCGACGCCTTCGATTTCATTCAAGCGCTGGGTGATATGCATAATGCAATGCGCGCAACTGATATTGGGGATAAGATAAGTTTTTCTTGTCATCATTCTCACCTTAGATAAATTTTACCTTTCTTGTATGTTATTTTAGGATGAATTCAGTGTAAGTCAATTGCTGAAACTATACATGCAGTTTGCCAACGGATAAATGCATGTTTCTATTAATATAGAAGAGAATAGTGGTTTCTCGTATGAAATTTGCAGCATTACAGTGAGGAAAATAAAAAATGCCCCGCGATATACTGCGGAGCATCAGAAAGGGGAAGAAAAGGAGGCGACGATGGGAATCGAACCCATGATGAGAGTTTTGCAGACTCTTGCCTTGCCGCTTGGCCACGTCGCCCTAATAAAAAACTGATATAGACATTATATCAGTTTTTGAGCCATAAGCGGGCGATGGGGCTCGAACCCACGACCTTCTCCTTGGCAAGGAGACGTTCTACCAATTGAACTACACCCGCAAATTATCGTGCTTTACATTGTTCGAAGCGACTGAGATTTTAACATAGGCATATTAGCTTGTCAAATCCGACCTATGCGTGGATAGAACAAAGCTCATCACCGAACTCATTCTTCCTGCTCCACAATCCTTTTATCAATCGCTGCATTAATTGGCTTAGTGTGCCGCGAGAATTGATAGACGATCAAGACGATGAGGATAACCGTATTGATGATCGCCCCATACATCACCGGCTCGGGGGGTTTCCCTTTGAGATAGACAGCCGAAGCGAGACCGGAAGATAACTGGAACGCGAAGGGCACAATCCATAACTCCGGATTAAAGAAAGCCGCAATCAGCGCAAGCGCGTCGGCGGGGTAGAAGTAGCGCTCGTGCATCCGCGGAAGCACGAACGGGGTGAGGCTCACGGAGATCAGAGCAAGGAGCACCATTCTTTCCGGCGTGATTTCGCGCTTATCCAGAGCCGTGCAGATGATCCAGGCGGTGAGAGTACTAAACGCCACGATGAAGCCAATCCTCAACGCCGGCTCAGCAACCTCCCAGGGCACGAAAATATACAAGTTAGGTGCATTGACCGTAAGCTGTGAGAAGAGCGCCGTCTGCCGTAGATAGATCGTGAGCACATCCAGCCAGCTGCTCCCTAAAAGAACCGCCGGAATGCAGGTTATAACGTACACCGCTGGAACCAAGAGGAACTGCCACCAGCGGACCTTTTTCTTGAGCAAAAGAACGACTAAAAAGGGTACGAAAAAGATAGCTTGAAATTTGATGGAGAAGGAAAGCGCAAACGCGAGCATTCCTTGCAAGGGCTTTTCTTTCAGAAAGAAGAACAGGCTGATGATGAGGAAGGTGGTATACAGGGCATCCATCTGACCCCAGTGGGCGCTGTTGATAAAAATCGTGGGCAGCACGAAGAACAACCCAGCCGCCCAATAGGGCTTATTCCCTGTGGGATACTTTATGCGCACGATGCGGTACACAAAAAAGGTAGCGATGCAATCGAAGAGGATCGGGAGCAGTTTGATCGCGGTTACCCTGGGGAGGATGGGGTCAAGCAGGGTTGTGCCAGCAAAAAGGTACCAAAACGCCGGCGTGTAGCCGATTAAGTGCTCTCGGAATGAAGTGGCAATGCCGTTATCCAAGATGTTTTGATACCAGACGAAATAGAATTTGGACATATCCCCAGTGATCTTCCTGGTAAACAGCCTTGCCAGCAAGCCCAGCGCAAAAAGCGCAGCCAATCCAAGCACTTCAAGAGTACGCTTGGGTTGAGAGCTGCGGATTACCTGCTCTTGTTCGGTGTCCATCGTCCCTTTCTCGCTCACTTTACGGGTCTGACCTGCACGAACCGATTCTAATTGCCTGCTCCTACGGGGTTACCTTGGCTCGTAGGGTACCTCTCGGGAGCAATTATAGCTGAAAACGCGCACCACGCCCCTCTTCACCACGCTGAAGCCAGTTCCTGCATGAGTGGAGAGTGCTTGGTACCCCCATGAACCCTCAGGAGCTGCGTCGGGGCAACCATGGCGGAATACGTGTATAATGATGCTTGCGTCGGAGGTCCCATGAGAAAAACCATTTTCCGCTTAGCCCTCATCAGCATAGCCGTGCTGCTCGCTGCGGTTGCGCCGGCGGCTGCCCAGACGGGGACGATCGTGCGCGTGGATCCAGCTTTCCAGCAGGTGGCGCCCGGAGCGACGTTTACGCTCACCATTCAGATCGACGACGTGGTCAACTTGTATGCGTTTGAAATTTTGGTCAGCTTCCCGCCGGATAAACTCGAAGTAGTCAGCGCCAGCCACGGTGACTTTTTAGAAGGACCGTTCTTAGGCTTAATCACGTGGGATAATGATGCTGGTACGGTAACTGCTATTGTCTCCCAGCAAAACCCAACTGAGCCCCAAACAGGCAGCGGCAGGTTGGTAGTGATTACCTTCCAGGCGTTAGGAGACCGCACGGACGCAGATATCGTGCTGAGCGAGGTGACGCTTTCTGATCATAACGGTTTCGTCATCCCTTGCAGCCCGCAGCATGGGCGCGTGCATATTGGCGCTTATCCGCTTTATTTGCCTTTGGTGCTGCGCTGAAATTCGTGAAAATAATCGTGGTAAAACCCTTGAAATTTTGTCTTTTTGGTGTAAAATAAGATAAATAGAGTTTGAAGCGGGGCAGCTGAAATTAATAGCCGCTCCTAGTATGTAGCTCACCTGTTTTCACATGCTGCATACGCGGTTATGTGAGTAAAAGGAGGCACGTGGTTGGATAACCAGAAAGGAGGGACTATCGAGGAGCAATGGGTGAAAGCATCGTCACCTCAAGCGGCGGGGTAACCTGCCGGCTGTGGGGAAGGTATCTTCCGCTGCGATCCTAAGGGTAGCTTATTTCTTTTCCTTGGGGGAAACAGCTGGAAGCACAGATTTTCGTTCGATTTTTTTTACAACTAGATATTTTTAAGGAGAGACAAAATATGTGTACTAAAAAGTTTTTGAAAGTCTTTGGCTTGCTTTTAGTCGTGGTGCTGCTGGCGGCAGCATTGCCGCTGCAGGCGAAGGCACAGGCAGCAACAGTCGTTACGACAGAAGCTGGTTTGCTTGCTGCTTTGGCGGACACTACTGTAACTGAGATCACGATTACAGCGGACATTTCCGTAGGTTCGGTGGCAGGTAACGTGTTTACCGTCTCATCAGGTAGAACGGTCACGCTTGACCTGAACGGGCATACAATCTCAGCCGATACCAGTAACGGTGGGGTCTTTAGTAACGCTGGTACGTTGACCATATTGGACAACAGCGTTGACAAAGGCGGAATGATTATCAATACCAACACAACCCAGACAGAAGCCGGTGAGGTTGCGAAAAGTGCAATCAGTAACACGGGTGTGTTGACGGTCAACAGTGGGGTGACAGTGGCAGGGCCTGCCACCGGACACGGTGTTTGGGGAGATCCTAATTTCAATCCTGCATACGGCATTGATAACTTAGGCGGCGGTCAGGTTACTGTTAACGGCGCAACCATTAGTGGAGCTTATGGGCTGCGCAACTTTGCCAATGTAAATGGCACATCCATTACAATCAACGGCGGCATAATAACCGGAAAAACCGGCATAGCGATGCAGAGTTTCGGCACCAATATTGGTACTCTCACTATTAATGGGGACACAACCGTTACCGCGAACCCCGGGAGCGCGATATATGCCGCAGGGGTCACACAATATAACCATATCGTGATCAATGGCGGAACTTTTTCAGGTGTAAGTGAATATGGCGCGGTGTGTGTTGTCGATGGCACGGTTGAGATCAATGGCGGAACATTTAACGGTAACGAGACATACAGTCTGTTAAACTACTATGCTGTTGTTCAGGTAAAGGGCGGTACATTTAACGGTGATATATATGGGGGTGAAAGCGAGGAAGAAGCCGGCTATGAAGGAACTGGATTAACCACCTTCGCACCCTCCGAGGGCGAATGCATTACCGTCGTTGGAGAGATAGAAGGTGCCGTGGTGGGGTCGAACCTCGTGAACGCTTGTCATGTTCACAATGTGACACAAGATACTTATTTCCACACCATCCAGGCTGCGATTGATGCTGCCGAACCGGGCGACACCATCAACGTGGCGGCGGGGACGTATGAGGAAAACCCAACCACCACAAATAAACCACTGAATTTCGTAGGCATTCCTGACGCAGATGGCGAGCTACCAGTAATACAAGGGAAATTAACAATTGACAGTACTGGGTACACTTCAGCGGATAATATAACTATCGACAGCTTGAGCTTCTTGGCTGCTGGAGATTACGACAGCATTTTGTTGAAAAATGTTGACCGCGTTACCATCAAGAACAGTACCTTTGACGGAAACGACCAATTTATGTCATTTGATGCCGGTGGCAGGGCTGTGCAGATGGATTCTGCTCCTAACGATCATGTGACCATTGAT
Organism: Candidatus Mesolinea sp.; assembly: GCA_034430095.1. Classification (GTDB taxonomy): domain Bacteria; phylum Chloroflexota; class Anaerolineae; order Anaerolineales; family Anaerolineaceae; genus Mesolinea. The sequence goes on along the minus strand of DAOUFK010000016.1, from coordinate 1,104 downwards.
AACTGCTCTTTTAAAGATGGCTACTATGTCACTATTCAAGGCTATGTTAACAATCTGACAGTAAATGAGTCAACATTCACGAACGTCAAGAGCGGCATTAATGTGCAGGGACCTGCTGGAAATACCGTAACAATTGACAACTCTGATTTTAGTGTGATTGCCAAGGGGCCAACCAATGATACTTACGGCGTGCGGTTTGCATCTGGAGGAACAACAGCCTCAGGCGGGAACCTGACAATCACAAATAGCAGTTTCGTTGTGGATAAGAATAATTTTACTGCTGCACCAGGGACCTATCACAGCGCGATCATTATTAGATCAGGCGCCACGGGCCCTCTCAAGGTCGAAAACAGCAGCATCTTAGGAGAGGTTGTCAATCTGACGACATCGAATACTCTTGACGCCTCGCCCAACTGGTGGGGGAGCGTGGCAGGGCCAGCAAGCGGGCAGATACTTGGTTCTGGTCCAGTTACATCCGTTCCCTGGTGCGGCGATGCTGAATGCAGCTTCTTGGTTTATCGTGCTAATCCAGCAAATTTGCAAGGGTCAATCACTGATGCAACTGCTGGAGATACACTCTATGTCCCTTCTAGCCCAACATCCACTTCTGGCGGTTTTATCATCGATAAATCGCTCACCATCGTCCTTGGAGACGGCGTGGTCATTCAGAACAATTCGCCATGCTTTGAGGTGACTGCAGATAACGTCACCATTACTTCCGAGACCCTTGGCGGCAGTAAGTGTGTGCCGACTGGCGGCTCAGATGGCATCGTGGTGGGTAGCGAGACGGATCCTAATGTAGAAGGCTTGCGTGTCGTTGGCATTGAGATCGACGGCAGCACCTCAGGTGGCACTGCAGATGGTATCCACTTCAACGGCACTATCACCAACTTCCAGATTTTGGACAACTACATTCACAATATGGGTGGCGACGGGATTGAGTTCACTGCTCAGCCAACCGGCGAGCCCATGGAAATTCAGGGCAACCTGTTCATGAACAATACCGGGCTAGGCGTTAATGCTCGAGACTTCACGGTCAACGCGGAATACAACTCCTGGGGCGATATCGATGGAGCGGAAGCAGCTAACGGCGGTGATGGAATC
>DAOUFK010000015.1:0-27045 GCA_034430095.1 Candidatus Mesolinea sp. | reverse complement strand
GAAAATAGTTTGAAAGAGGGCTGCGCCCTCTTTCAAGCATCAACTCCCCGTCCCAGCGATAGTTAATGAGGATAATATTATAAATATTAGTCCGCTGGGGAAGGGGAGTAAGAGGAGAAAGGCTCTATTTCGCTGTTCGTCATGATTTTATCGTTCCTTTGAAGTAAACTCCGAAATAATGAGCGACGATTTCATAGCTCCGAATCTTGATTAGGACATTTCTATTTTGCTACATTAGGACATTATTATGTTGCTCTTACAAACAAAGAGGTGAACTCTCGGTACCGTAAGCTTATCGTATAATTGCTGCAACCATTCACATCTGTCGAAAGGATTAGCATGGACGAAGAAAAATGCCGCATTCCTCCTAAATCTAAAATTAACCTGAAAGATTTTGACCCGAACGATACAAGCTTATTTGACGGCGGGAAAAAAGAAGCCAAGGCTGCTATGGTGGAGCTCAATCAAAAGCTGAGTGAGCTGCAAGAACTGCTTTACGCGGAAGGAAAGCATAAATTACTGATCATTCTGCAAGCAATGGATACCGGCGGAAAAGACGGTACCATTCGCTCAGTTTTCGAAGGCGTAAATCCCCAAGGTGTAAAGGTAGCATCATTCAAAACGCCCACAGCGTTGGAGCTTTCGCATGATTACCTTTGGCGCATTCACCAACATACTCCCGCTCGTGGTGAAGTGGTTATCTTCAACCGCTCGCAATATGAGGATGTCTTGGTGGTGCGGGTGCATTCGCTGGTACCCGAGGATGTTTGGTCCAAGCGCTATGAACATATCAACGCGTTCGAACGCATGCTGTGCGATGAAGGCACAACGATCCTCAAATTTTATTTGCACATCGACCTTAAGGAACAGGCTAAGCGCTTTTTAGCCCGTGTGGAAGACCCCACCAAGCAGTGGAAGTTTAATCCGGGTGACCTAAGCGAACGCGAACGGTGGAATGAATACATGCATGCTTATGAAGATATGCTCAACCGTACCAGCACAGCTTGGGCACCTTGGTATGTAATCCCCGCAAATAAGAAGTGGTACCGCAACTGGTTGATTGCCAAAATTGTGGTCAAGACGCTCAAAGACCTAGATATGCATTATCCGCAACCGGCTGAAGACCTGGAGCATTATCATAAGCGCCTGTTAGAGATGACCCTTTCAGAAGCATAAGCATGAGTGAAACAGTTCTTACCCCGCTGAATGCGGTTTTTGGAGGCAGGCTCCAGCGCGATTTTATCCTGCCTTTTGAAGGCAAACCCCAGCTGAATGTTTTAGGTGGTAATTTGCCCTACGCAGCGGCAGGATATGCGCTTTGGGGCGGGAAGGCGGGCTTAGTTGCTCGCGTCAATCGTGATTTCCCACAAACCTGGCTGGAACAGTTGGCAACGGCAGGAAGTGATACGAGCGGCATCAAGAGGGTCAATGAACCCCTAGATGACCGCCGTTTTATTGTTTATCTCGACCCACTCACCCCAAGGACGGACAGTCCGCTGACCTACTTTGTTGAAAGAGGCATTCCCTTCCCACGCGAGTTGATCGGTTACGAAACAGCTGAACCGCGTTTTTGCAGCAAGGTCGAGTATGCACCCTACTCGGTACATGTCAACGATGTTCCCCATCTCTATATGGACGCACCCGCTGCGCACATTTGTCCAATTGATTATATGTCGCATAAGATTATGCCCTCACCGCTCAAAACTGGATTGGTAGATACCTTGAGCATGCGCTCTACAGCTTGTTACATGGACCCGACCTATTGGGAAGATATACGGGGCTTGATTGCCGACTTGACCATTTTTATGACCACAGAAGCCGAAGCCAAGCGCTTGTTCCAAGGGCGCAGTGTGGATGTGTGGGAAATTGCCGCGGGGCTGGCGGATTATGGTCCCCAAATCATTGTGGTGAACATGCCGGATGGCTCCACCTGGGTTTATAGCCGGCTGCAAGCCAAACGCTGGATCGTGCCTGCTTACCCTACCCGCGTTGTAGACCCCACCGGTATGTTAGATGCCTTTGATGGCGCTTTTCTCTTTGCTTATCACCAAGATTTTGACCCGGTTGAAGCCGCGCTATGCGGCAGTATCACCGCGGCGTTGTGTCTGGAAGGCTCAGGTCCCTTCTATATCTTAGATACGCTCCCCGGCTTAAAGGAAGCCCGCTTGGATGCATTGCGACCGCGCGTGAGGGTTATCTAAGACCCTTAGTCAACATTCACTAAGGCAATTTCATAAACATAAGGCCAATTTTTACCCGTAACGAACAACCGGCTCTCTTTGGAATCGTAAGCAATGCCATTTAGAACGTCCGCCGGATTAGGCGCATGCTCACCTTCTCGCAAGCTGCTTAGGTCGATCTGACCCAGCACTTGCCCGCTGCTTGGGTCGATGCGCACGATGACGTCCTGATACCAAATATTGGCATACACTTCACCTAAGATGTATTCCAGCTCGTTAAGCTGTTCTACAGGCTGCCCCCCTTGGCTAACTTGTACCGTTCGGGTGGTTTGCAGGGTTTGCGGGTCGAGGAAATACAGCGTGGCGCTGCCATCAGAAAGGATGAGGCTGTTGCCGTCGGTTGTCAGCCCCCAGCCTTCTGTGGGGTAGCTGAAGCTTCCAAGTAAAGCAAAAGCCTTATCGTAGATGAAGCCGGTGTGTTCTTTCCAGGTGAGCTGGTAGAGCTGGTCCTTGTAAAGCGCTAACCCTTCGGCAAAATATTGGTCCTCTAACTTCAGCTCTTGCACCACTTTACCTGTAGCAGGCTCTACTTTACGCAAGGTGGACTTGCCATAAAGCCCGGTGCTTTCATAAAAGTATCCATCTGCATAAACTAAACCTTGCGTAAAGGCGTCCGTATCATGCGGGTAGGTTGCTAATATGCTGATTCGAGCGTTGCTGCCCAAATCTGCGGGGATGGATTCTGCGTGTGGCAAACGAAAATACATAATCAACAGAAATATGGCGAGTGCGATCAAAGCGAGAGCGATGTTGCTGCGTTTGCTCTGTGAACTTGGTTTCTCTTTGGGAAGCATAGCTAACTCCTTTGTGATGGTATTATTTTAATCCATACCTCCCAAAGCCCCAAATAGTTGCACCGAATGAGCAAAATATACAAAAATCCAATGATGCCTATACCTGCGTATTAGAATCTTTCCGAAAGAACTTCCTTGTTCTCGCCGGTCTCCTCAGTGCGGAGCCTACCCGTAGGGTACCGAGCGAGGAAGTTGACCGTAGGTCTCCGCATTTCAAACAATATTGAGACCTAAAGGTCAACTGCCTTTCATGGTCAGGAGACCATGAAAGAACAATTAACAGCTGATTGTTCTCGCCGATCCCCAAGTACACAGCCTACCCACAGAGTACCGAGCGAGAACAAGACTATTTTGTCATTGCGAACCCCGAAGGGGTGAAGCAATCTTCTGCTACGGTAGATAAGATTGCTTCGTCGGGCAAAGAGCGCCCTCTTCGCAATGACAGTCTGGGCTTACCTTGTTCTCTCTGGTCTCCTCGATCTTAGTTCTCGCTGGTGTGGACACTAGCGAGTGGGAATGATCGCAGGTCTCCGCATTTTAGGTGATTGTGATTACCAACATCATAATAAACAGTTTCTTTGAGACCTAAAGGTCACAGGCCTTGCACGGTCAGGAGAGTGCGCAGCCTACCCGCAGGGTACCATGCAAGAACAGGGTAATGGCACAATTCTAACCCACACTCTATAAAGACTCTAAAAAGCTTTCCCGAGTCAGCAGATTTTGTAGTAAATCCAATCATTTGTATGCCTGCGTGATAAAATCTTTGCGAAAGAACAACTTGAGACACTTTAAAGCTCAAATAAGGAGGACCATGTCCGAAGTCTTAGACCGTTTTATCCGCTATGTGCAGATTGACACCCAATCGGCTCGCGATTCCGAAACTTACCCCAGTACTGCCAAGCAGTTGGACCTCTTACGCCTGCTCGCAGAAGAACTCAAGCAAATCGGGATGCAAGACGTGCGTATGGACCGGTATGGCTACGTGACTACCACGCTGCCAGCCAATAACGGCAAAGCCTCTCCTGTGGTGGGTTTTTTAGCGCATGTGGATACCAGCCCGGATGCCAGCGGTGCGAATGTACACCCGCGGGTGATTGAGCATTACGATGGGGGCGAGATAGTTCTCAATGCTAAAGAGAATATCCGCCTCTCGCCCGAGCGCTTCCCGGATTTACGCAAGTACGTGGGACAGACCCTAGTAACAACTGATGGCACCACGCTGCTTGGCGCAGATGACAAAGCCGGCGTCGCGGAGATTATGACCGCTATGGCTACTCTCATTGCCCACCCAGAAATTCCGCATGGCACACTCAAAATTGCCTTCACGCCCGATGAGGAGGTGGGGCGCGGGGTGGATTATTTTGACGTGGAAGCTTTTGGCGCAGATTTCGCTTTTACTGTTGATGGCGGGGAAATGGGTGAGCTGGAATACGAAACCTTCAACGCCGCGAGTGCAAAAGTGCGCGTACACGGGCGCAATGTGCACCCTGGCACTGCTAAGGGCATTATGCTCAACGCTATTCTCATTGGCATGGAATTTAACGACTTGCTGCCCGTCTTCGAGCGCCCTGAGTTTACCGAGGGCTACGAAGGTTTTTACCACTTAATGGGGATGGAAGGCACTGTGGAAGCGGCTAAACTCGAGTATATTATCCGCGATCACAGCGATGAGCGCTTTGCCCAAAAGAAAGCCCTGATGCAAGCCGCAGCGGACTTTCTCAATCAGCGCTATGGCGAGCCGGTGGTTGACGTAGAAATTAAAGACCAATATTACAACATGCGCAAGATGATCGAGCCGCATCCTGAAATTATTGAGGTGGCGAAGGCTGCGTATACCGCGGTTGGGCTGGAGCCGCATATCATCGCGGTACGTGGTGGCACAGATGGTAGCCGGCTCTCGTATATGGGCTTGCCCACGCCTAATATCTTTGCCGGGGGGCATGCCATGCACGGGCGCTATGAGTTTGTGCCTCTGGTGGCGATGGAAAAAGCTGTGGAAGTTATTCTCAAGATCGCCGAGTTAGCCACAGCGAACTGATATTGTGACTTAAAAAAGAACCGGGCTGCTCTCCGATAGAAAGCAACCCGGTATTGTTTTTTATTGGGGTTAACTGCAGCAGCCGTCTGAGCAGCCATCAGCACAGCCGTCATCACAGCCGTGATTGAGCTGACCAGCAGCCAGCTCGTCTTCAGTAGCTGGACGGATACTGAGTACCGTTACTGTAAACTGTAGGTCTTTGCCAGCCATGGGGTGGTTAAGGTCCAGCTCAACGGCATCTTCATATAACGCCGTTGCCACACCCGTGAAAACGTGACCACTCGCATCCCGCAGACGCATAGGCTCGCCTAAGCGAATTTCAAAGTCGGGTGGGAAGGATGCACGCGTGACCATCACCACTGCATCAGGGTCAAACTCGCCATAGGCATCTTCCGCGCGAACCAAAACCTCTTTAGTCTCGCCAACTTGTAAGCCCGTGAGCGCATTTTCTAAGCCTGTGATGATGTTTTCGTGCCCGTGTAAGTATTCGAGCACGTCAGATTCGATTTCTTCCCCATCGACAACGAGGTTATAAGCCAACTGTACCACGGCGTCGTTTTGAATCGTATTCATATTTTGTTCTGTCATTTTTTCTCCACAATTATTGATACCGGAATTATTCCGAGAAGCAAAATTATATCAGAGGAACCCATTGTGCAGTATTTTTGTAAACCCTTGTAAGAGCAAAGTGATAATGTCCTAAAGTAGCAAAATTGAAATTTCCTGTTTATGATTTAAAGATCCTTTTTCAAGCATGGGACCTTACGGATAGGCTACGCACTAAGAGACCGGGGAGAACGACCAGCTGTTCTTGCAGGGTACCCTGACCATGCAAGGCATTTGACCTTTAGGTCTCAGGTTTCTCGCTGGTCCTTACAGGAGGCTCTGCACTGAGGACACCAGCGAGAACAATGATCGTGAAAATTTATACGAATATTTCAGCCACTGATCGATTACTGTTATTGCAAGGAGTGGGCTCTTTGCCCGACAAAGCAATCTGTTCTATCGTTTCAGAAGATTGCTTCACCCCTACGGCGTTCGCAATGACAAAAGAAGCTATTTCAAAAGGAGTGATGACAATATGGCGTGACTCGGAGCTGGGAGAAGGCAGGATGAGGGCAAGCCGAGATTATTTTGATTGAAGAGGTGGGGAGTAATCAATGGACAGGCGTTTTTCAATGTCCTCAAACAACAGAAGGTTAATATTCGAATAAAAATCATCGAGAGAACTTTTCCACTGAACAACAGTACATTTCACAATTACCAGCATTAGGACATTTATGCGTAACCCTAACATTATTTGTAAACCCTCTACATGATAAGCAATTTTCATCCTTTGGATTTGACATCGGTGGGATACCCTAATAAAATATGCGCCTATTGAAAAACTTTTACAATAAGGAACTATGGACTGGCAAAAATTATTAACACAAGCAGGTTATCGCATTTCCAAACCGCGCAAACAAGTGATGCAGCTGCTTGAAAACACCCAAACCCCTCAAACCGCTTTGGCGATCTACGAGAAGCTCAAGGCGCAAGGCGAGCACGCGAGCTTGGTCAGTGTCTATCGCACGTTGGAGCTGTTTGCTTCTTTGGGGCTGATTTCGATGGTCTACGAACCAGAAGGCAGCTTAGGCTATCTGCCTGCTTCAGCTGGGCACCATCACTACATCGTCTGCCAAGTTTGCCACCGTGCGGTGGAGTTCAATGGCACCGAAGACCTCGATGGTTTGGTTCATCAGGTGGAAGGTCAGACACTTTTTGCGGTGAAGGATCATCTGCTTCAATTTTTCGGTGTCTGTCCAAAGTGCCAAAATAAATCTAAGGAGTCAGCATGAAAAAACTAACCCTGGCAGTATTACTGGTCATTTTGTTAGTTTCGGCTTGTGCAAATGTTCCTGCCACACCCCAGGCAAATAAACCGGTTGTGATGGTGAGTGTGCAGCCACAAGCGTACTTCGTCCAACAAATCGCTGGGGATTTGGTTGAAGTGCAAGCAATGGTCGGTACTGGAGACGACCCCCACACTTATGAACCTACCACGGAGCAAATGCGCAGCCTAACAAACGCCCAGCTTTATTTTAGTATCGGCGTGGAGTTCGAAGCAGCTTGGTTGCCACGTTTTACTGCAGCTAACCCTAACCTCAAGATTGTGGATTCCGCCGAGGGGGTGGTGCGTCTTCCCGCTGCACCTAGCGAGAATGGGGAAGAAGCAGGGGAACCAGACCCGCACATTTGGCTCTCCCCCAGCCGGGTTAAACAAATTTCTGCCAACATGGCAGCCGCTTTAGCTGAGCTCGATCCAGATAACGCTCCGATCTATGAACAGAACCTTGAGACGTGGCTGCAGGAGATTGATCAGGTCGATGCGGATATCCGCTCGACGCTCTCGGGTATCTCGCGAAACGTTTTTCTCAGTGTCCATCCATCCTGGGGGTATTTTGCGGACGAATATGGCTTGCAGATGTTAGCTGTGGAGCAGGAAGGCCAAGAGCCAGGCCCAGATGACCTTGCCAAAATTATCGAGCAAGCACGTGCACACCAGGTTACCTATGTATTTACGCAAAAAGGCGTAAATCAGAAGTTAGCCCAATCCATAGCCGATCAACTTGGCGGTGCGCAGATCGTAGAGCTTGACCCCTTGGCGCAAAATTGGTCAGAAAACATGCGCTATGTTGCAGCGCAATTAGCCGCCGCGTTGAAATAGGAGCATTCTATGGAATTAAACCCTCACGAACCTGTGATTTCACTCGAGCACGTCTGGGCTAGCTACGAAGCCGATAGTGTTCTCGAAGATGTTACTTTCACCCTCTACCGTGACGATTTCGTTGGCTTGATTGGTCCCAATGGGGGCGGCAAAACCACGCTCATCAAGGTTATATTGGGCTTGGTGAAGCCGCGTAAAGGACGTGTGAGCGTGATGGGCAAACCCCCCGAAGTTGGACGCCAGGCGATTGGTTACGTGCCGCAGCTGCAAATCTATGATAAGGATTTTCCAATCTGCGTTTGGGATGTGGTCAGTATGGGCAGGCTCAAACCTGGCTTCTCCCAGCTGCATATGGATGACCAAGATAAACTCAAGGTGGAAGAAGCCTTGCGCCAGATGGACATTCTGGACCTCCGTAAGCGCACCATTAACGAACTCTCTGGGGGGCAGCGGCAACGTATGTATATTGCCAGGGCGCTGGCTGTAGAGCCGCAAATATTAATCTTAGACGAACCCACAGCCAGCGTAGACCCACAAGCAACAACCCATATTTACCAATTGCTCAGGGAGCTCAACACTCACGTTGCGATCCTGCTCATCTCCCATGATGTAATGGCGATTTCATCTTATGTGAAGACCATCGGCTGCGTTAATCGCCGCCTAATTTACCATGGCGCAAAAGAAATTACATCGGAAATCTTGGGTTCAGTTTATGGCTGCCCGGTGGATCTTATCGCCCATGGCGTGCCGCATCGCGTTTTGGCAGAGCATGATCAACCTCAGGAGGAACAACGATGATTCAATTTCTAACTACCCTTTGGTCCTACGGGTTTATGCGTAATGCCCTTTTGGCAGGCGTCTTGGTGAGCATAGCTTGTGGAATTATTGGCACACTGGTTGTGTTGAACCGCATCGTGTTTATTAGCGGAGGGATTGCGCATGCAGCTTATGGCGGTGTTGGGATTGCGTATTTTTTAGGAGCGGATCCCGTACTGGGTGCGGTTGGCTTTAGCGTGCTCTCTTCTTTAGCCATGGGTTTAGTCCACCGTAAAGAAGGCCAACGCGCCGATACGATTATCGGAGTAATGTGGGCTATTGGAATGGCTATTGGGATCATCTTCCTCAGCTTAAGCCCAGGCTACAAAGCTGACCTGATGAGCTATCTTTTCGGCAGTATTTTAGCTGTCTCAACAATGGATCTGTGGTTGATGGCGGGCATTGCGCTGCTCTCCCTGGTTTTCATGCTCTTATTTTACTGGAAGCTCTTAGCGCTTTCGTTTGACCAAACATTTGCTACTGTGCGCAACGTACCCGTTGGTCCGCTTTATCTGGCAATGATCACACTCATCGGTCTTACGGTAGTAATTGCTATGCGTGTGGTTGGGCTGATTATGGTTATTGCCTTGCTTACCATTCCTCCAGCGATAGCAAACCTTTACCTCAAGGACATGCGGGCTATCATGGCGGTTTCCGCAGCGCTGAGCATGCTCTTTTGTACTGTTGGCTTAATAATCTCTTATGTGCTCAATTTTCCCTCGGGTGCGGTGATTATCCTCGTGGCAGGCTTAGCTTATGTGCTGGCGGCTTTAATTCGATCGCTGCTTCTGCGGCGTCAAGTACCTGAAGAAGGAATTGCTGTAATCGGTTAGAATTGAAGCACCATTAACAACGGATTAATCGAGACGGCGAAGTATGGATATCATTAAATTGGGTTTATGGATGGGGAAGCATTTGTCTCTAACATCCGGTCATCGGTTGGCGCGTCTTGCTGGCAGCGCAATCGCCTTAGCTCAAAACAGCAATTTAATGCTGGCAATTAAGGCAAACCAGTGGGTGGCTTCTGCAGAAAGATTAAATCGCAAACAATTAGTACAGCTTTCCCGTCAGGTAATGCAAAATGACGTCGTAGCTTTATTTGATTTTTTTTACTACTATCACCGTATCGAAGAATGCAAACAGCGCGTGAGACTCTCACCAAATTTCCAACAGATGTTAACTGAAGGCAAAGATCAGCACCAGCCTCAGATATTGCTCGGTCCGCACTTAGGCGCGTTTGACCTGATGGGCTTATTGGTCGTGAAACTAGGTCTGCCGGTTGTGATTTTGTCTTATCCCAACCCTCAGGGCACGTATAAAACCCAAAACAAAATTCGCGAAGATGCCGGCATGCGTATTTTACCCATCAACCTAAGCGCTTTTCGGGAAGCTAAACAAGCGCTGAAACATGGGGAGAGCTTAGTAACCGGCATCGACCGCCCGATTGAATCCAACCAAGAGGTAAAGTATCAACCATATTTTTTTGGAAGACCTGCTCCTCTCCCCACTTTTTATGTACGCATGGCATTGGATAGCGGCGCTACCGTCCGGGTCGTTTATGGTGTTGCCCAAACCGATAATACTTTTTTCTTGGAGAGCTCTGCGCCTATTGCGCTTGAGAAGCGGGACGACCTAAAAGAGGAGTACATCCTTAACGCAGAAAAAGTGTTAAAAGAGACAGAGAAAGTTATTATTAAATATCCAGACCAGTGGTCCATGTTTTACCCCATCTGGCCAGAGGTGATTCCTCAAATCAAGCAACTCAAATGAGAGGTAAGCATGAAAGATGGAAAAGTAGAGAGAAAAAATGACATTTTGCTCGGCCCAATCGAAAGGCCAGTCTTAAACTTCCTTGCGAAGCACATGCCAGATTGGGTAAATTCGGATATGCTCACCGTGCTTGGCATATTAGGCTCCGCGCTCACTTTGGTGAGTGGCATTATGGCAGGAAGAACAGGCGGACCTTACCGGAATCCTTGGATATTAGTCCTCTGCTTAGGGTTTGTGATTAATTGGTTTGGGGATAGCTTAGATGGCACCTTAGCACGTTACCGTCACAAGGAACGCCCTAATTTTGGTTACTTTATCGATCATTCGGTGGATGGTTTTACGGCTGTCTGCATGTTTTTTGGCTTTGGTTTTGCCGGAATGAGCAGCTTGCTGGTAGCAGCGTTTGGCGCGATTGGCTATTTATTGATGATGATCACGGTCTACCTAAAAACCCATGTGACCGGTGTATTTGAGATGACAACCATCAAGATTGGACCTACCGAGCTGCGTATTTTAGCGATTATTTTTAGCTTGGTGCACTACTTCCTCAAGCCGGCTCCAGTCAGGCTTCCTTTTGCTGGGGGCGAGGAAATAAAGCTTGGCACCCTCGTTGTTGGGGTGATCGCAGCCATTCTGTTTGTTTACTACGTTGTTGAAACTATTCGTGTGGGCAGGCGCTTAGCGATTGAAGATGGCAAACGCTTGGAACGACGCCTCGCCAAAGAAGCCAAAGCGGCAGAGAAAGAAATGAAGAAAATGGAAAAAGAGTTAAAGAAATCTTCCAAGAAGGCGAACGGGAAAAATGCACTAGGGGATATTTCCCGAATCAGTTGAGTTTCAAGATAGTTCCATTTGAGCCTGCAGTGAAATCGCAGGCTTTTTCCTTTAATACTAAGGATTATCCTAGATGGAATTGATGAACGGCAGGGGCAAGCGCTTCTAAGGCTTGCAAACGTGTGCAGAGCGGCGAAGGAATCAGCTTTGGTAATTGGGCACTCTCTAAACGTGTTGCCTGGCTAAGCGCATCTTGAATCGGCTTGATCAGTGCATCGCCCAATAAGCAGCCCGGATAACCTAAGATGATTAATTCAGGTTGCAGCAAATGAGTTAGAACCACTAAACCATAGCCTAATTGCGCGCCGGCTTCACTGAAAACCTCCAGAGCGTAAGGGTCGCCGGCTTTTGCATCAGCAATCATCTGAAAGATATCTGTATCCGGGTTCCAATGCTCCGGGAAGCGCAGCAGTGCCAATTCGCGCATGCCCCGTGGGCTGGCAAAGCCAGTGAGCGAGCCGGGTCTGCCAAAGCCTGCGGGACCTTCCTCACTGAGCAGAAGTTTGCCTAACTGACCGGATGTTCCGCTGCTATTGCGGTAAAGCTGACCTGCAGTCAAAATCCCCACACGGACGACTGGATCCAGGCTGATGAAGACCAAATCCTGCGATTTTTTGCCAGCGCCAAAGTAGTACTCAGCCAAAGCCCCAGCGTTTGCTTTTTGTTCAACTGTAACTGGCAAGTTAAAGCGCACCGAAAGCTGCGTCCTTACAGGTTCCTGTTTCCATTCTGGGAAGTCCTCCGCAGAGAGTACCACCCCGCTCTCAAAATCGAGGTTACCAGAAACAGCAACCGAAACGTGATCTGGCAGCGGTAAGTGTTGGGCTTGCGTCAGGGTGAGGAGCTTATCCGCTTGAAGCATAATGAGTTCAACCACAGCGGCAAAACTTGCATCTTCAGGCACGGGAACTACCAAACGCTCATACACCATGCCATTAGGATTGCCATAGACCACCAGCAATTTTTCACCATCCAAATTAATTCCCAGGATATTATTGGAAGAGGAACTTTGGCGAGGTTGCGTTGAGCGGAGCATAATTACGAAGATTATATCGCTGAACGGGGACTGGGTAAAAAAATCCCCCGGCAACTGCCAGGGGATTTAGCATCGATGCAGAGATTAAATCTTCCCACGCATGCGCGGGTCGAGCACATCACGCAGGGTATCGCCCATCAGGTTCCAACCCATCACAAACATCGTTAGGGTAATGCCAGGGTAAATAACGATGTACCAATATTTATCCAGACTGGTGATCCAGTTGCGGGCGAAGCTAAGGATTTGGCCCCAGTCAGCATAGCCCACTTCTGTGCCAATGCCAAGGAACGAAAGGGCAGCGAAACTGAGTACCACTTCTCCAAAACCGAGGGTGGCTAATACGAGGGTGGGATAAATAGCGTTGGGCAGAATATGCTTGAACAATATGCGTCCGTTTTTGAGACCAGAGGCTCTGGCTGCAAGCACATAATCGCGTTCCTTAATGGAGAGAATATCCGAACGGATAATCCGGGCGTAACCCATCCAGCCAAAAGTAATCATGGCGATCATGGGGGGCAGCAAGCTGCGCCCTAAAATAGGCGTTAGGACCGCTGAAAAGATTAGCGCCATCATGATATAGGGTAAGGTCAAGAAGATATCGGTAATCCGCATGATGATATTATCGACCGCTCCGCCATAATATGCGGCAATTGAACCCATAATGATGCCAATGAGGACTGTGGCAATCACGACGATAAAGCCCGTTTGAAATGCCGTGCGGGTTCCCCAAATAACGCCATAAAAAATGTCATATTGCCCTTGCGCGGTACCTAAGAGGTGCACCCATTCCTCATTTCCGGTAACCGCTGTGTACCAAAAAGGTATTTCGGGCACATTTTTTGTCCAAGGGGAGCCAGGAGCTTTAGGTTCACCCATAAAGCCATCCCGGGGCATTTTATAAGGATCATTCCCAACAGGTGGGGCGATAACGGGCGCAAAGATGGCGATGAGGATGAAGATGAAAATTAAGACCATCCCAATGATGGAGGTGGGAGTTTTAACCATCCCCTGAAGAATGCGATAAAGATCCGTTCCGATCGTTCTCTCTAGCCACCCCACTTTTTTCGTCGAGCGGGTCTCTTCTAGGAGGCGGTTATCACCGGTAGGAATTGTGGCATTTTGCGTGGTCATGCAGGGCTCCTTAAGTCAGTCTAACGCGCGGATCAATAAACGCGTAAATTACATCAACGATTAAGTTTGAGAGAATGAGAATAGTGCCGGTGAAAATTGCCAGCCCCAAAATTGTGACAACATCTAACTGGGCAGCGGCATCAGCTGCAGCTTTCCCGATGCCGGGGTAGTTAAAAACCGTTTCAGTGATCACCACGCCGCCAAGCAAGCCAACGATGCTTGAGCCAGCCAGGGTTACTACTGGCAGCATCGCATTGGGGCGGGCATGATTGTTAATTACATCCTTCTCTTTCAAGCCTTTGGCACGCGCAGTTACGACATAATCCTGGCGTAGTGTTTCCAACATTGAGGAGCGTGTAACGCGGACAAAAGTCGCCCAAGTGATATATGAAAGGGTAATAATAGGCATAATCATGTGCCGTAAGGCATCCCACAAGACGTCAAAGCGCAGATTCAAGATTGCATCGATAGTCAATAGATGCGTATATTGCTTTAATTCTCCTGAAAAGATGAGTGAAGTTACCCAGTCAGATTGTTTCCCAGGCAAAAACCAGCCAGCTTTCGCATAGAGCAACATCAAGAGCAACAAGCCAAACACAAAGGTTGGGAAAGAAGTTCCAATAATGCTATATACGCGTGCTGCCTGGTCAAAGAACTGGTTTTGATGTACAGCTGCTTGAACGCCCATCCAAATGCCCACGGCAAGCATGGGGTAGACCGTCCAGAGGGCTAAATCTAATGTATTTGGAAAACGCTCTTTGACGATATCAATCACCGGCTGAGAAGCGGTACGCGAATAGCCGAAATCTCCATAGAGGATACCGCCATCGCGTTCACCGGTTACCGGGTCAACGACGCCGGTTAGCCAGCGCCAATATTGTACGAAAAAAGGTTGATCCAGCCCATACTGTTTAATCACAGCTTGCACTTGTTTATCGTTTTTAGGAAAATCCTTGATATACAGAGCGGAGCGTTCCACTGGACCCAAAAGCTGCAACATGCCAAAGATGACGATGGTCACACCAAAAAGCAATAGCGGAACCAACAGCAAGCGACGAATAATATAATTGGTCATACTCTACCTCTCACTTCTTTTACCTTTCGATATAAACAGAAAGGATTTCTGTGCATACCGCAAGATAAAAAACTGGGGGTGTTGCGGGAGCCCCGCGGGGCTCCCGCAATTTGTATCAGTTTCTTACCTGATCGAACTTCTACTGAATAAAGAAGTTGAACAGGATGACATCTTGCTGCAGACCAGGCCGTCCAAAGTACAAGCGCAACGGCTGATCGCTGGGGGTATCGCAAATCTCAAACCGCTCGATACCAAGCTTATTGGTGTCCACACTGCACACCGGGACTGGGGCTTCGTAAGTATTCGTTTCTGCGTTATAGATTGCGATTTCGGCAACCATCGGGTCAACCTGAGCACGTTGTTCTACAGGAACATCCATGAAATCGACATCACCAGCTTGCAGCATGGCAAAACGGGTTCCAAATTCGGGGATGATCTTGATGGCAACATTGGCGACCTTGGCAGCCTCGCCCCAATATTCATCGAAGCGAGTCAACACGATTTCAGTGCCCTGCGTCCAGTGGTCCAGTTTGTATGGACCAGTGCCATTGGCAATCGGGGTAAAGGGATCTTCAGCATCGGTCATGGCATAGAAATTCTGCCAGGTGTCGCAAGAACCATCCCAACCACCATGGGAGATGACCCATTCTTTATTCATAACAGAACCCCAACCATTCGCAATGGTGGGTAAGAATGGACCCCAAGCCTGGGCAAGGGTCATGGTTACGGTACCAGCTTCATCGTCTGCGACGATCTTGGATTGGACTGTCTCGCAGGCGGCTTTGAGTTTAGCAGGATCCGCAGCCATTAAACCTGCGCGGTCATCTGCTAAAGCACCGGTTTCATCAACCAGCAAGGAGATATCGTCAACGCCGACACCAAAGAAGGGTTCTGCCAGCAACCACTGGGGCGAAGAATAACCGCCTTGCAGTAAGCCGCGTTGGAATGAATATGCCACATCAGTTGGGGTCAAAGTTTGACCTTCGTGGAACTTTACGCCCTCACGAATATGGAATGTCCAAACTGTACCATCCTCAGAAATATCCCAGGATTCTGCCAATTGACCCACAAACTTATCGGTGGCTTCGCC
Organism: Candidatus Mesolinea sp.; assembly: GCA_034430095.1. Taxonomy (GTDB): domain Bacteria; phylum Chloroflexota; class Anaerolineae; order Anaerolineales; family Anaerolineaceae; genus Mesolinea. Next base: position 11,514 of record DAOUFK010000015.1, on the reverse strand, counting down.
ATCGTAGAACACCAAGGTTTCGTAAATGTTCTGGATAACTTCACCACTGGACGTATCGTAGCTTAGCGCTGGGTCGAGCGTGAGCGCATCGCCAATGGTAGCGTAAGTGAGAGTATCTGGATTCTTGGCACCTTCAGCCTTGGAAATGGTCTTGAAGTAAATGCCAGAGTAAATGGGGTTCATAATACGACCCTGGATCCACTTCTGTTCAAAGCCATGCGAAGTCGCCAAAACAGTTGGAAAGCCGGGCACTGTTTCGTAATACAGTTGATTGAACTGCTGATAGACAGCATGGCGTTCGGCAGGATCAATCTTAGAGACGCCTTCATCGAGCAATGCCTTAAACTGAGCCTTCAGGTCTTCGGGCAAGTTCTGGCGGACGCCATAAGTACCTGTCGTATAAGGCTGATACCAGTTGTGGGCATCATGAATATCTTCCAGCCAGCCGCCGGTCATGATCGGAATTTTGTTAGCGCGCTGGGCAGCTAAATATGCTGGCCAGGGCAGACCGAGGACTTCGATCGTAAATTTTTCATTGACTACGGCGAGGTTTTGCTGCAAGATTTCACCGTAAATCTGGCGGGTGGTATTGCCTGTGTTGTAAAGCATTTGCAAGCGGAAGCCCATCTCCCACACGTCGTCGGGGTCTTCACCAGCAGGGATGCCATCTTTGTCGACATCAGCTAGTTTGAACTCCTCAGCGGATTTTTCCAGATCCAGGTAGTAATGAGGGGCTTCAGGGTCGTAACCTGGCATGCCAGGCAGTGAGAGAACATAGGATTGAACAGCTTCGCCTTGATAAACCTCATCGATGATGACATCCCAGTCGAAAGCATAAGCAAATGCTCTACGAATGTGGACATCATCAAAGAAGGTCGGCGGTACGCCATTTCCATCCAACTTGTTTGAACCGATGTAAGGGTTCAAAGAAACAGGTTCTTCGGGAACCTCGGTTGGTTCTTCTGTCGGGGCTTCGGTTTCCTCTGGAGCCTCGGTTGGGGCTTCGGTAGGGGCTTCCGTTGGAGCCTCTGTGGCTGGAGTAGTGGGTGTACCCGCGCATGCGGCTAATCCCAAGCTTGCCACCAGAACCAATGCAATGATCAAATACAGTTTACGCATAGTGATTCTCCTCCTTTAGAGAATTGAAAAAAGTTTTTTTGACGAACTGATACAACGAAATTGAACTCATAGGCTTTCCTGATCAATCACCTCCTTACGTTGAACTTCTTCAGGGTTGACTCGAATACATGCCACAAAGTGGCCCGGACTCACTTCACGTAATTCTGGACGTTCTAAGGCACACTCATCAATGGCAATGGGACAACGGGTGCGGAAACGGCACCCGGAAGGTGGATTAGCAGGGGAAGGAACATCGCCCTCAAGGATAATGCGTTGATGGGTCTCGTAATAGGCAGGATCGGGCACAGGGATTGCCGAGAGCAAAGCCTTAGTGTAAGGGTGCAAGGGATTATAGTAAATCTCATTGCGGTCCGAAAGCTCTACCACTACGCCCAAATACATCACCGCAACGCGGTCACTAATATGGCGCACCATCGAAAGGTCGTGCGCGATAAACAAGTAAGTGAGGCCCAGGTCGCGTTGTAAATCTTCGAGCAGATTGACTACCTGCGCTTGGATGGAAACATCCAAAGCGGAGATGGGTTCATCACATACGATAAATGAGGGGTTCATCGCCAAGGCACGTGCCACACCAATGCGTTGGCGTTGACCGCCCGAAAACTCATGCGGAAAACGATTAGCATATTCCGGGTCGAGGCGCACGAGTTGTAATAATTCGCGTACACGATCATCGATCTGTTTACCGCTGGCAGCTCCAAACGCCACCATGGGATCACCAATGATATCCCGCACACTCATACGTGGGTTTAGGCTGGCATATGGATCTTGGAAGATCATCTGCATATACTTGCGCATTTGGCGCTGTGCCTCAGGTTTGAGCTTGGTCAGATCAACATCTTCATAATAGACATGCCCAGCGGTGGGCTTATAGAGTTGAAGCACTGTGCGCCCCAAAGTGGTTTTTCCGCAACCAGATTCACCCACGAGGCCTAATGTTTCGCCTTTGTAAACCTCTAAGGAGACATCGTCAACCGCTTTAACTGAGCCCACCTGGCGGCGGATCACTCCCCGATAAATCGGGAAATACATTTTTAAGTCTTCAATTTTGACTAGCACTTCGTTATGGTTATTATTCATTAGCGCTCTTTTCCTGTTACCGTATCAACCCAACAAGCTACCGTATGTCCATCACCAATTGGATCCAGGGGCGGATTTTCATGCCAGCAGTGCTCCACCACCCACTTGCAGCGTGGGGCGAAGGGGCAGGAATGCGGCATCTGATAAAGCACCGGTGGCATTCCTTCGATGGAATATAAGCGCTTGCGCCCGCGCTCTTGGATCTGTGGCAAGCTATTGAGCAAGCCGATTGTATATGGATGTGTTGGGTGAGCGTATAGTTCTGAAACAGGGGCTTCCTCAATGATAAAGCCGCCGTACATTACCGAAATTCGGTTCGCAATGCTGGCTGCAATGCCCAAGTCGTGCGTAATCCAGATAATCGCCATGCCAAACTCTTCCCTTAAACGCACGACAAGGTCAACGATTTGGGCTTGAATAGTAACATCTAAGGCTGTGGTCGGCTCATCGGCAATAAGAATCTGTGGGTTACACGAGAGTGCCATGGCAATCATCACGCGTTGGCGCATACCGCCGGAGTATTGGTGTGGGTAATCCTTAAGGCGGTCGGCCGCTTGCGGAATACCGACGGATTCCAAAAGCTTAATGCTGCGTTCTTGGGCTTCGTTCTTAGAGATGCCGAGATGCAGCAGCATCGGTTCTTCTAACTGTTTACCAATAGTCATAATCGGGTTCAAAGAAGTCATTGGGTCTTGGAAGACCATGCTGATCTGCCCGCCGCGAATCTGGCGAATCTCCTCATTACTCATGGCTAAAAGGTCTTCCCCTTTAAAGAAAGCCTTTCCTGCGGCAATTTTGCCTGGGGGTGATTGGATCAGCCGCAAGATGGAGAGCACAGTTACGCTTTTTCCGCAGCCACTCTCACCTACCAGGCAGAGTGTCTCGCCTTCATGCAGGTCAAGAGAAACACCATTCACCGCATGGACAATCCCATCAGGTGTGTTAAATTGGGTTTCCAGTCCCTCGACTTTTAACAAATTATCATTCATGCTAATTCCTTGTACGGTTCTTCACGTTTCTTAATCTGGAGGAACCATGATGTAAATTGGCTCTAATACGGTTGAATCTTGTGAACATTAATTATATACCACAACTCAATAAGTCTGATGGGTGCCCATTGACAATTCCCCAAAAAGGATAATCTGCCTTTTGCACGGGTGAGGAATAATATTTATGGGATAGCTCCTCAACTAAGATGCAATCGGTCGGTTGAGAGTAAATGGTCGTACAGCGCACCCAGGTTCCATGAAAATCAACCAAAAAATCCAGCTGCCCGAGCATAGGATCGAAGGCAATGAGTGTTATTCGCCGCCCATTGACCAAAAGCAGATCGGAAATATCCTCCACGGCGCTGAGGTGCTTTTTGCGAGCTAAAGTTTGATCCACTTCTTTACCGTGATTTGCGATGGCGAAATCAAACAGGTCATCGAGCACCTGTATGGGTTCCCGAAAGGGTTTGTTGATCATGTCATCTACGCCCAAGCCGGCAATTCCCATGAGTAGCACACAAATTAAAACGATGGTGATTACCCCGCCATTCGATGTGGATAGGGCGTGCTCAACGATGGTGCTTTCAATACCGCCACAAATCAGCATCAGCACACCTACCACCAGCATGCCGATGATGCGAAATTGGTCTACACCGTCAATCATCGGATAAGCGATCCGTTGTGCAAATATGGGAGACTGACGGCTTAAAAATTCAGCGCTGAATTCAATCGGCAGCCAGATCATTAACCAAACCCCTAAAACTGCAAACACCAACCAGAGAATGACCGTAATATACCAGCGATTGAGACGAATAGTCAGCCAACCAATTGCAGCGCCAACCAAGCCGCAGATGATTAGCGCAGGTACGAATTTGGCACAAGGGTAAGCGACGTGGGAATTAGCAAGCCTGATAGCATCTAGACCCCAGGCGAAGAAAGAGAAGGCTACCCCCGCAACCAGCCCATAGAGAAGACCTAATCGGTGTTTCTTCCTTTCGAAGGGCATTTCCATAATCTCTGCCGCCTCCACACTAGGAAACCAAAAAACAAGCTGCACGACAATTATATTATGTTTTATTTTTGTTAGTCACTGCAAATTTTACTACAGTAATATTGTGAGCCAACATACCAAATCTGGTGTGGAAGTTTTGCTGATTTTAAACAAAGTTCTCAGACTGTCAAGGCTTCGTGGATTAAGAATCGGTTAATGATTACTGCAATATTCAAAAGTCAAATAATAGCTGATGCATAATCGAGTATGATTGAAAAATGCAAATTCACCATCACGTTCTATTTTTCCTGCTCCTTGCGCTCCTATTATTACTCAGCGCCTGCTCAAATGGCATGGAGAGTGCTATGGAGGTTGCTCTGCCAACACTTGCATCGGATGTAGTTCTTTTTCAGGACGACTTCTCCAACCCTAAAAGCGGCTGGGACCGCGCCAGCCAGGGCGGGAATAGCACCGATTACGCTGACGGCAAGTACCGCATCACCCTCGCCACGCCCCAGCAGGATATTTGGGCTAATCCTTACCAATATTTCGATCAAGATATCATCGTTGAAGTTGATGTTTGGCAAAACCCAAGCACAGTCCAAGCTGTGTATGGCATTATTTGTGGCTATAGCGACGTGAATAACTTTTATGCACTAACAATTGGCAGCGGTGGGTATGTGGAGATATTCCGTTACCAGCAAGGCAAGCGCCTCACGCTCCACAGCGCTGAAAATCAACCTGGCATTGATTCAGAACACAACCACCTTGAAGCTTTATGCGCAAGCAGTGCACTACAGCTGCGAGTAAACGGCAGCGTGGTTGCAGAGGTGGAAGCGCAAGAGTTTCTTTATGGCGATGTTGGTTTAATCGCCAGCAGTTTTGACGAAGCGGGCGTGGATATTTTATTTGATAATTTTATTGTGAGAGAGGCTGAGTCACTTGCTGAACCATGAGCAAAGACAAACTAGACGAGATCAATCCGGTTAATACATTGTTTTTATCACCGTAGCTCTTGCAAATCCCTCAGAAGGGTGTTATATATTAGCAACAATTAAACAGCCCCAAGCGGCGCACTTATCCAGAAAGGTGGAGGGACCGGCCCGATGATACCTTGGCAACCACCAGGCGAAAGCTTGAAAGGTGCCAATTCCGGCAGAGTTTGAATCTGGAAGATGAGAGGCGTGTCTGCATATTTTATGTGCCCCTCTCTCTGCAAGGGGATATTTTTTTAAAGAGACTGGAGGTTTCTTTTTATGAGTACGACTTTTATGAAGTCACCAAAATATTTGTTTACGTCCGAGTCTGTAACTGAGGGGCACCCCGATAAGATGTGTGACCAAATCAGCGATGCAATTGTGGACGCAGCCCTACGGGACGACCCTTCATCAAGAGTTGCCATCGAAACAGTGACCAAAACCGGCTTTGTGCTGGTTACTGGCGAAATGACCACACAAACCTTCGTGGATGTGGAGAAACTCGTGCGTGAGGTAGTCAATGGCATTGGCTATGACCGCGGCAAGAAAGGTTTCGATGCAGCCACCTGTGCAGTAATGGTCGCAATTTCAGCCCAATCCCCCGACATTGCCCGGGGCGTGGATCGTAATGGCAAAACCTTACCGCTCGAATATACCGAGGAATATATCGAGGCTGGCGGCGCTGGGGATCAGGGCATGATGTTTGGCTTTGCTTGCGATGAAACCGAAGAGCTCATGCCGTTGCCCATTTCGCTGGCGCACAAGCTTACCCGCCAGATGGCAACAGTGCGCAAAAACGGCACACTCAAATGGATGTATCCGGATGGCAAAAGCCAAGTTACGGTGGAATATCACTATGGCAAACCGGCGCGCATCGATACGGTATTAATTAGCACGCAACATGCGGATAAACTGTATGGCAAAACTATCTCCAATGAGCAAATCCGTGAGGATTTGATTGAGTTTGTCATCAAGCCAGTCTTACCCGAAGAGCTGGTGGATGACGACTTAAAAATCTACACGAACCCTACAGGTCGCTTTGTCATTGGCGGACCTTTGGGCGATTCGGGTTTAACTGGGCGCAAGATCATCGTGGATACTTATGGCGGTATGGGCAGGCATGGCGGTGGCTGCTTTTCTGGCAAAGATCCGACCAAGGTCGACCGCTCAGCCTCCTACGCCGCCCGCTGGGTGGCAAAAAATGTGATGGCAGCAAAGCTTGCCTCTCGCTGCGAGGTGCAGGTTTCCTACGCCATTGGCCGCGCGGATCCGCTTAGCGTAAATGTGGAGACTTTTGATACGGGTGTGGTTGCGGACGAAAAGATTGCGCAGGCTATTACGCAGGTGTTTGACCTGCGTCCGCGTGCGATCATCCATGACCTGGACTTGCTACGCCCAATTTACCGCCCATTTGCGGCGTATGGGCATTTCGGACGTTTGGATCTGAACCCCACCTGGGAACAAACCAACCGCACAGAGATGCTGCGCCAAGCTGTAGGTTTATAAAGGTTAGCAGCTAGCGGATCCCTCAATATAAATGAGAAAAACAGCCCCTGATGAAAATCAAGGGCTGTTGAATTTAAGTGATAGCGGAGCTTAACGTTTGGTATAGAAGACTAGCGCCAAGATGCCAAACAATGCTGCTATAGCCGCTAAACCAATCTTGACTTTATCAGAAACCAAGGTTCGCCACATTCGGCCTGGCTCTGCCTGCGATGCGGCTTCATCTGGAAATTGCGGATAAGTGGCGATAACTTTGCCAGTTTTATCCGCTTGCAAGCCTAAAATTAGAGGCTCCACAGTGACGCTTGCAGGAGTCGCAGCTAAGGATGGCGGTTCCGCTTCAGTTGGTATCGGTGTTGCCTCCGGGCTCGGGGTAACCGCCTCCTCGTTTCCACCCCCAGTACCCATATCTGGTGGAACAGATAAGATGCCAACCTCCGGCGTGGGTGTTACCATTCCTTCACCAACCTCCCCATCAACCCCCCCTTTGCCAGTTTGATCAATCGAAGTAATGGTGAAAGTTGAGCCACCTCCGCCGCCACCCATGCCCATGCCGCCGGGATAACCCCAAGTGAAGATGAGGGGTTCCGGCTCCTTTTCGGATGATTTGACGGCAAAAGTCTCGGCTTCCATCGTCGGGCTCTCCATTTGGGTTGCCATCGGAGTCGAGAACTGATTAAAGAAGAACTCGCTGCTAAAAACGATGGCTAAAAGGAGGACTGCTGTGAGGGCAACATAGCTAAAAGCTGGGTAGAGTTTTGGACCTGGCTTATAAGCACGGGCTTGTTCCGGGCTTAATGTGAAGTTGCGCGGAGCAGACTGCTTGGGTAGCTCGCGCAGTGCAACCTTAAGTTGCGTGTATTCTTTTAATTTTTTCTGCAACGGTAAAGAGCGCGCTAAACGTGCTTCGAAGCGCTGTTTTTCTTTTTCATTCAGCGCATCATCCAAGTAAGCGTTCAGCAGCTCTAAGTTACGTTGGGATAGAGTTTCTTGCCTTTTCATGATTTTTCCTCATCAATCAGACGAAATTTTTCAGGCAAGAGTTCCCCAAAACCATGCAGACAAGACTGCATTTTTTGGCGGGCACGCGAAAGACGGCTTTTTACTGTTCCAATCGGGCGATGAATGATTTGGGCAACCGAAGCATAATCCTCACCAGAGATATCAACCAAGACTAATACGATCCGAAATTTTTCCTCCAGGTTTTCGAGGCAGTGTTGAATGGCTTGCTGAATTTCCTCATTGCTGGCGTTTTGATCTGGTCCAGGGGAGTTATCACGCATCCATTCCGCAGAATCGATCAGTTCGCCTTCGCTATTCTCGGGCTCGAGCGGTGTGCTTGGGCGGCGGCTGATGCGGCGAAGCTCGTCGTAACAGGCGTTGGTCACAATGCGCAGAAACCAACTCTTGAATGAGCCCCCCCGATATGTATCGAGCTTGCGGTACATGGAGATAACAGCTTCTTGGGTGGCATCAGCCGCAGCTGCTGGGTCATCCATGATGTGATAAGCAACGTTGTAAGCCAGGTCTTGGTATTGCAAAACCAGGGTGTTGAAGGCATCCAGGTCGCCCTGTAAAGCGAGATCTATCAAATCTTGTTCAGTCATAATTACTGAAGTGCAAGACTTGCGCCAATCAACGCAAGCTTGTATTAATATTGTACTTTAAAATAGCAAAGTTAGTCTTTATTTTCCACTGCGCGCACTGGCGGAAAGAGAATGACCTCGCGGATATTATGCTGACCAGTAAGCAGCATGACCAAGCGGTCAACTCCCATGCCAAAACCGCCGGTGGGGGGCATACCATAAGCTAACGCGCGCAAGAAGTCTTCATCCATCGGGTGGCGTTCCTCATTGCCCTCTGCATAGGTGCGTCCCATCTCCAAGAAGCGCTTCTCTTGCTCTAACGGGTCATTGAGCTCGGTAAAAGCATTGCACAGCTCCATACCAGCAATGAAACCTTCAAAACGCTCGACTGTTTGCGGATCTTCTGGCTTTGTCTTTGCTAAAGGGGAAATATCCCGGGGGTAATCGTATAAGAATGTGGGCTGGATCAGGTTGGGTTCTAGGAATTGTTCCATCAACTCCCCAATTATTTTCCCGCGCGGGGCATTGGGATTATGTTGAATACCTTTGGTTAAGAGAGCTTGACTAAGCTCTCCGGCAGTTTCGTACCTGTCGATATCAATGCCCGTGGCTTCCAGCAAGCCCTCGCGGATTTGAATGCGTTTCCAGGGTGGCGTCAGGTTGATTTCATGACCCTCAAAGTGAATAATCTGGGTACCTAAAACCTGCTGCGCCACGCTGGAGATCATCTGCTCGGTCATCTCCATGATGGTCAGATAATCCGCATAAGCCATATAGAACTCGAGCTGGGTAAACTCCGGGTTGTGCTTATAGGAAACACCTTCGTTGCGGAAGTCCCGTCCAATCTCATACACGCGCTCAAAACCTCCAACGAGTAAGCGTTTGAGGTAAAGCTCGAAGCTGATGCGTAGGTAAAGGTCCTGGTCGAGTTCATTATGGTGGGTGACAAAGGGGCGGGCAGCTGCGCCGCCATAAATTGGCTGTAGGATGGGTGTTTCTACCTCCAGAAAACCGCGCTCATCTAAATATTTACGCAGCGCGCGCACCGTTTCTGTACGCAGGCGAAATGTTTCCCGCACTTCGGGGTTGACGGCTAAATCTACATAGCGCTGACGGAAGCGGGTTTCTGGATCACTAACCAAGGCATGACGCACAACTTTGCCGTCAACCACTTCATCTTTATCGGGGGGGAGCTGATAGAGCGCCTTAGCCAACATGGCAAAATCTTGCACTAAAAGCGTAACCTCACCGCGCTTAGTGCGGAACATGCTCCCACTGGCTTGAACAAAATCGCCTAAGTCAAAGTCATCCTTAAAATAAGCCAACTTTTCTTCGCCGAGCTCATCTAACCTAAAAAGCAACTGCACTTTGCCTTCGGCATCTTCGATGTGCGCGAAAATGAGCTTCCCCATGTTGCGTATCGAGCGCAAGCGGCCAGCAAGTGTGCAGATTACTGGCTCAGTGCTTCCACTGGCTTCCGCAGCTTCATAAGCACGAATAGCTTCGGTTGTGGTCGCAGTGCGTTGTGCGCGCGTAGGATAGGGCTCGATGCCTCTAGCGCGCATACGCATAATTTTTTCTAAGCGAGTCTTTTCCAGTTCCGAAAAATTATCTTGCAACATGGGTGCTCCTTCAGATTAAAAGATGCCCCACCCAAGCCGGTGGGGCGTCTCATGATTAAGAATCTTTCTTCAGCTGACCTTGACGATCACCACCGTATAAGCCCCGCCAGGGGCTTCCACCTTGACCTTATCGCCTGCCTTGTGGTTTAAAAGTGCCCTACCGATAGGAGACTCGTTTGAGATTTTACCTAACCGCGGGTCTGCTTCGGCTGGTCCAACAACCATATATGTCTCCGGTTCCTGTCCTTCTTCTTGAATGACCACGGTAGACCCTACATGCACAGCGCCGGGTTCTCTTTCAGCTTCATCGATGATTTTAGCATTTGCAAGCAGCATTTCCAGCTCTTTGATGCGCCCTTCCACAAATGCCTGTTCGTTCTTTGCGTTTTCGTACTCGGCATTTTCAATCAACTCGCCATCTTCCAGGGCTTCTTGCAGGCGGGTAGCGATCTCTTTGCGGCGTTTATTCCGCAGTTCATCTAGTTCTTTTTGTAGGTTTTCAAAGCCCTCTTTTGTCAGATAAGAAATTGCCATCTCTAATTCCTTATATATGGTTATTCCATGCTATTATGGTTCCGCATAGCTTTTATTTTGCTGCGGATAAATATGAAGAGCGCCTTGAAGGTTACCCTTTCTCTCGACGCTTGCGCGTATTATATCATAAGCCTAAAAATGCAACACAAATGCGATTTGCTCAGTTTTCTATAGAAACGAACAATCAAGCGCCGTTCTTATATGGTATCTTGCGGGCAGGATACGCCCTCAAGAGATCGGTGAGAACTAGATTTTTCAACACCCTACTGTCAAGGCTAATTAGAAATGTCCTAATGCTGGCAATTTAGAAATGTCCTATTCGGTTGATAAAGTTGTCAGTATTGGTTTGCCATTGATCTTCTTTCTATAGGTCCTCCAGGGGTGATTATAAGCAGGGACTACAGGTTGAGCTTTGGTCGACTTAGAGGAAACAATCGTCCCTTGTTTGGGTCTCTTTTCAATTTCTTTCAAGGTGAGCAAATTGCCATCAAACCAGGCAGAGATTGCCCCAGAAGAGTCACATGTAATCAAAACTTCTTGATTGGCATAGTAATATGCCGAACGCTTGGTCACGATTTGATAATCCTTGTTAGCATGGTGGATCAGCAAAGTTTTGGTAATTTTGCGGAAGTCGTGGATCGAGAACAGGAAGTCCAAGTCTTCGGTTTTATCCAAAGGGCGATGGCAGTCGAGGTCTGAACTGGGAACCACTGCAAACCTGTGGTTATAATCCCGAATGAACTCGGGTAGATACTGGTTAGCTTGTGCGTAGTCACTGATGCCCAGCAATCGCATTTCTTTGATCAAGCGATCTTGCAAGGTCTCATTGGCTCTCTCCACCCGCCCCTTAGCTTGAGGGGAATTGGCACAGATCAGCCCAATGTCTAAGGCAGTCAGCGCTCTTTGAAACTGGGTAACAGGCTCCTTGCTGACATTTTCCTTGTGATTGTCGCGGAATACACTGAAACGGTCGCTATAGAAGGCAATGGGAAGGCTGTGCTCCCTAAAGTAACGTTTACACAGGTCTCCATAGCCAAAAAAGCTTTCTTCAGGCACAAATTCTGCCGCTAAGATCTCACTGGTGGCATCATCTAC
>DAOUFK010000014.1:0-26483 GCA_034430095.1 Candidatus Mesolinea sp. | reverse complement strand
GCCATCTATCTCGACCGCCAATGTACAAGCCGGGTCTGCAGCACTGGTAGTCCAATCATAGGCGTAATGTGCCGGCTCGATGGTACCTGTCCAGGTAATCGCATTGGTCGCAGGATCATAGACTGCACCGCCCGTTGCAGAATCAGGCACATAGGTCACGCCCTCAGGCAGCATATCATTTATCGCGTATTCGGTTGGACCAGTAGCAAAATTGGTGACCTCGATGGTATAGGTAATCACATCGCCTACGGTAGCCGTTTCTACATCCGCAGTCTTCACCACATCATCCACACCTCGTTTAACATCTATCTGCGTGAGGCCAATTTCAGTTTCGTACTCTGCATCGGCATACACATCGATCATGCCATACAAGCGGTCGCCTGCTTCGGTGTCAATGTCGTGCCAGAGGATATCGAGTGTGAACGGTTCACCAGCTGGATTGCTTGTGGGTCCGAGCACAGTCATGGTAGATGGGTCAGCTGGTGCATAAGGCACATTACCAATGGAGAGGGTAATGTCATCCAACGGCGCACCCGAACCTTGCCAGTTCTGCACCAAAATCCAGACACCATAGAACGGGGCGGGGAAACCCCAATCACTCAAATACTCATAAGCAGTGGCAGTAGCACTGTTTCCGTATTCCTCATTTGCGGAAGGCTTTCCATCTCCATTCAAATCAAAGCCCCAGAACATGTCTAAGTCTACCGCCGTGGTGGCTGTAATTTCTGCCACCAAGCGGGCAGCACCTGCATCCATGGGGACGACGGTGTACCAAACTTTGTCGAGATTATCGTATGGGTCGCCATTGGTTGGGTCCTGTGCTAATTGGATTTCATTTTTCACGCCCTTCACGAAGCCGTAGGTATCCACGGTCAGGTCGGTAATTTCAACAGCTTTCAGGTCAACCAGTGTGCCGCTATCCGCATCGCGGTGTGAATCAAACTTAGTCATGTCCGGTAAGTTGCCCGTGGTTGGTAACACCGCCACCGGAATAGCGACATCGGAGATGGGCATCTCGCCTGGCAGAATGGCATCAATCGAGACATCATCCACTTGCCAGTACCAATCCCAATCAGGCGCAGTGTAATGGAAGCGGATTTGCACCGTTTCCTCTCCCGCAAAATCTGAAAGGTCAAGGGTTACTGTGCGCGGCCCTCGTACATCCACGCCATCGTAATGAAGGAGATTGGTCCAAGTCGTACCGCCATCAACACTGACGTCAACATAGCCGTCATCATAACCACTATAATCATTGAAGTCGGACTTAAACGACAAACTCAGTGTAGTATATGAAGAAAAATCTAGCTCTGGCGAAACCAGCCATGTGTCCATGGCATCGCCACACCAGTCAGAATTTGCATCTGCGAAAAATCCCGTACCGCCAGTTTGATTGTCATACTCAGTCGTTTCCGAGCTTTCCCAAGTGCAAGAGTCTAATCCTTCACCAATCGTCCAACCAGTTGGCGGCCAGACTTCGAAGTCTTCTGTTAGAATATTTGCAATGTCACCTGCATGGAAATCATTGGTATTAAAGGCAATCTTGCCAAACAGCCACTCATCGGTTGGTAAATCTGCCACATCAGCGGTAATCGTAATTTCCTGTGTGGCTCCTGGAGCAATAGTAAACATGGTTGGTTCAACGGTAATCCATTCAGGGGCGCTCACTGTGTAGGTTGCGGAAACACCTGCAACACTGGTGAAGGTGCGTGTCCACGAGCACTCGCCGACGCACTCGCTGTGATACAAGCTGGCAAGGTTCAGCGACCGAGGATCACCGCCTTCCTCCGGGTTAGCTGCTATATAATTGTTGATGCTTTCATCCATCACTAAGCCGGTCAGCCCAGCCAGTTCCAGTTGGATGCGTCCAGCACCGATGTCAAAGGGATCAGCATCAGTGGTTTTATCTTCCTTGAGCAATCCATCATAACCGGTCAGCATCAATGCAGACTTAATTTCTGCTGGGGTCCAATCAGGATGCAAGGCTTTGAGCAAAGCGGCTGCGCCGGCATCGTGCGGACTGGACATAGAAGTGCCTTGATAGAGGTCAAATTCCGCATCTGGGCTGGGAGCAATCGTGCCATCAGCAACAGCGGCTAAAATTTCTAGACCAGGAGCGCTGACGTCCGGCTTGAGTACATCAAAGGTCGTATTAGGTCCGCGAGAGCTGAAGTCTGCCATAATGTCGCCATAGGCATCGTCAACGTAACGACCGTAAGCGGAAATGCTGACGGTATCATCGGTCGCAGAGGCAACCCAAGCAGCAATTTCGTCACCTACTGTGCCAGGGATATCTAGCATCACGGCTGGAATATGAGTTCCTGAGACGCTCATGGGACCTGGCGCACTTGCACTAGTAAAAATTAGTACACCGATTGCACCCGCCGCTTCGGCTTTGAGAATCTTATCGGTAAAGGTGCAGTTACCGCGCTTGATCAAAGCAATACTTCCAGTAAAGAATCCTGGTGGGTATGCGTTACAACCCAAGTCGTTTCCTGGATCTTCGCCAGAATAAATAACCGCTTTGTCGGTTAAGTCTTCCGTAAATGGAATTTCACCAGCTAAAGTTGTGATGCCTTGATAATCCTCATCGGAGAAATCCACGATGCTGGTGAACTTGCGGTTATGAGAAGAAGCCGCTGTACTGAGCAGCCAAGGCGAGCGATGCGCTACGGTTTCAGCAGCGGGTCCTTCATTCCCTGCAGAAGTGGAAACCACAATGCCGGCGTTTGTCGCTTCCAAAAACGCTAATTCTACTGGGTCATTATAAGGGTCTTCGCCGCCGGAAATGGAGTAGTTAATCACATCCACACCATCTTCGATGGCTTGCTGGACGGCTGCAACCGAGTCATCGCCGGCACATTGACCACCAGAAGGTGTGGGGTAGCACACATCGTAAGATATAATTTGGGCATGCGGCGCCATACCGGAGATGGTAACCTCAGTTCCATAGAACTCAAGGTCAACGGTATTGCCGGCAACAGTACTGGCGGTATGGGAGCCGTGGCCTTCGCTATCCTCGGGGGTTAATGTTTCACTGTCTTTGGTGTAGGTATAAGCACCAACCAGTTTATCATTACAGGCGTTAGCATAAGCCAGATCGCCATCGGGCGCGCAGACACCTAAGTAATCGCCCTCCCACGTATAAACAAAATCGTCGGCGGGCTCATCGCTAAACGAGGGATGATCGAAATTGATGCCGGTATCAAGAATACCGACTAAAACGCCCTCCCCTTTTGTGCCAACCTCATCGGGAACGGCTGTGCCATCCCAGATTTCCGGCGCACCTAACCAGGCTGGGCCGGCATCGGTATCAACTTTGTGAATGGTATCCTTGAGGACCTTTTTGATGCCCGGCAAGCCGCGCAAAGCTTCCGCTTCCTCAGGGGTAAGGTTAACCGAAACGCCGTTGAGGATCACATCATAGACATACTTAACCTCAATATGTCGTCCGATTTCCTTTTCGGCTTGGCTGAGAATCGAACTTCGTTTTGCGGCTAAGCTGGCTAAGTAGTTCTGGCTCTCGATGGTGTTGACATCAGTTCCTTGTGCCCCACCGCTAACTTTTACCAATGAATCGCCCTCAAACAGGACAATATATCCTAGTGTGCCGTCTTTATTGACGACGTATTGTTCGAGGCTGGTTGCTTCTTCAACAGCAAATTTATCGGTGGAAGTTGAGCCCGTCGGAACCAGATCGTTCCGGGAGGGCAGGCTGCCACGAGCTTCAACAGGTGTGGGCGCAATCGCCGCACTCACTGGAGAAACAACCATGGCAATAGCTATCATAATAGCTAAAGTCTTGACTGTTCTAGATTTCATAAGATTGCCTCCAAATTTGTGAAAATGTGATGTGAACTGGATACGGTGCAAAAAGGTATGGCTTGGCAAAGCCATTCCTTATGCTGGTGGGGAAAATTATTATGTTCTTCTATAATGAGCATCCTCCTGTTTCTTCATGAATTTTTAAACGAGATGCTGCTTGTTAAAGCTACAAAAGGGATTTTTTGTTGTGCTCGAAGTATACTCTATTTTAAGACATTCTGCTTAGTTAACTTTTCTTTTCAATAATACGTTTATGCACCACAAGATTGTTGAAAAATAAACAGTCTCCAAGTTTGTTAATATATTCTAAGACTTATAAGTTCTCTCAATATGAATCATTCGAGTGAGAAATCTCGATCCCACGGACGCACAGGAAGCGGGGTAGCAAAATCGCGCTAGGGTTACGCTTCCCGTAGCTGCTGGAGGTATTGTGCACGGTCTGCTCGCGCGCCAGCCATTCCACGTTTTCGCCGAAGAGATCCTCAAAAGTCTGTGTGATACGCACGTTATAGGGGACCTGCACGCTGCCATCTTTTTTGAGCAGCAGGTTACCAAAGCGGGAGCTGCCCGTAATCATCCCCGCCGAAGGATTGACGATGTTCATATAGTGCAGGTAAGGAATGTAAAGAATATCCTCATCCCGCGGCATCGCCAGAAGTTCCTCTAATCCAGGCATCAAGCGCTCCCCTCCAGTCATAGACAAATTGAGGTGATCTACCGTGTGCCCGGTTGGCTGGGCGCCAAATTCATCAGCATCATCCTGCTCCCAATAGAAAGCTTTGAAAATACCATCTTCAAATAAGGGGAATGGCTTGCGCGGTATTCCCATCAGATCATAACTTAGAGGAAAGGTTTCACGCCGCTCGGGATCATCAATCAGGGTGAATAATGAGGAAAAAACGCTCTGCCCTAACTTTTCTTCACTTAGAAAAGAATATCCGCGCTTCATCATGCCACCGTTAGGCCCAACCATGGCGAGCATGTCCAATACATCCCCAATCGCAGCCGGACCAATCACTACCGTATACTTGCCCAAAGGTAATTGCAGGGCTTGGTCGTGTTGGTAATGGTGCAGCATCAGCGCTAAGTCATTATGTAAACGCTCAGGCGCCAAATCTACTTTTGCTTGGGCGGATTGTTGGGCATTCACTTCCCATTTGAGCTGTTGGTGCGCCAACACCACTTCAATTTGCGCATCGGTGCAAGCAAAATACTGAGTGTGTTCACTAGTGGTGCTGATTTGTGCGGTGGTGGTGATGCCGTTAGAGAATATGCCAGATAGTTTCACGTCATCGCTTTCTAAGCCTCGCGCCACCTGGTTGAAATATGCCAAGCGGTCAGCATTTGTCAGGCTCGCCAAGAAGGGGTCAAATGCCTGCATATCAATCACATCCCGTTCATAGCGCGGAAGCATTGGAGTATAAGTGAGCGGCTGCGCATGCTCCACCATCTCAGCAGTGATGTCAATGCCCTTCTTGATTGGTTCCAACTTTTCCGGGTCGGCGATCATGGAATAAGTGGCGCGTTTCTTGCCCTCATAAACATTGATTTCCAGGCGGATAAGGTGCTCATTCGTATTGAGGGAGATAGCCGAATTGGCAAAGCGCATCAGGTAGCTATCTTCCTCATGGTAAAAAATGGCTGCCTGCAAGCCTTTTTGCAGCGCATAAGCGCGTAATTCTTTTAGTAAGCTAATCACATTTTTCTCCATGGCTACTCTCCTACAGTCACATCATCAAAGCGGCAAACAGGCACGCCATGCCCCAATTGCATGATCTGATTTGGCTGTCCTTTGCCACAGTTATTTACATATTCCACTTGCCACGTGCGCTCGTCGCCCACGGCTGTGAGCGAATTATAGAACTTGAGTGTTTCCCCTTTATAGGTGGTGTTTTTGAGCACACCTTTTACCTCACCGTCTTCAACCAACCAGCCGATGTCGGTGGCAAAGTGGAATTGCTCGCGGTTCGAACCGATTGACCAGCTCTTATCGCCATCCAGTATAACGCCGCGCTCAGTGTGCTTCACGATGTCGGCTAAGTCACCGTCTGTGCCTGGGTCTATATTGATATTGGTCATGCGCTCGATGGGCACACGATAGAACGATGTTGCTCGGTTAGCTCCAGAACTTCCCTCAAAAATCTGGCGGCGGGCTTTAGCATTGGCTTCTTCGACCATCTGCCTGCCGGTAATCGCACCCACAAGGATGCCCTTATCAATGAGAAGGTTGTTTTGAGCTGGGACGCCGTCGTCATCGAAGCCGAAGCTTCCCGGCGAGTTTTCTAGTGTGGCATCTGCCCGTACGGTTAGCTTAGAGGAGCCATAACGCAGCTTGCCAAAATCCTCCAAACGTACAAATGACCCACCAGCAAACGCCAGCTCATAGCCCAAGATACGGTCAAGCTCCAAAGCATGCCCAATGGTCTCATGCGTCTGCAAGAACATGATGCCTGGCAGTAAGATCACCGAGCGGCGATCTTTGGGGCAGTCTTCCGCCACCAGGAGCTCGTTTAGCTCCCGAACAATACGCTCAGCCTGAGCAGTAAAGAACTCGGTATCGAGCGTTTCCCATCCACGCGTTTTGCCTAGCCTGCCCGCCCGAAATTTACGCCTCTGCATCCCCCCATCTTTATCCATACCCATCACCATGATCATGGGGAAGACATCGATTATCGTCTTTTCGATTTCGCTGCCTTCGGAATCGAGAATAATGATTTGCTTTTTAACAAAATCAACTGCAGCGATGCGTTGTATCACACCGGGTTGGTTGAGAGCCGCATCCATTTGTTGCAGAAAAGCAACTTTATCAGCCATGGGAACGGTAAATGGATCGATAGCGTTAGGGCTAGAAAAAGAGGCATGTAAGGCATCTTTTTCTGCCAGACGTACCGGAAAGGTTACTCTTTCGGCAGCTACACGTGCGTTATCCAATGCTCTATCAAAGATATCCCCAAGGTTGCTTATGTTGGAAGAGGCAGAGAAACCCCAAGCTCCTCGGTAGAGCACACGCACCCCCACCCCACTTTCGGAGGATGCATTAAGTGCTTTAAGGTTTCCATTCCACATGACTAAAGAGTTGGATTCTTCAAAAGGATACCAACGTGCATCGACATAAGTAGCGCCTTTAGCCATGGTCTGATCGATAAATTGTTTGAGTTCTCGTTCCATTGTGTACTCCTTTGGATTGGTCGATTGCCTTCCCCATTATAATGATGAAAACAGCAAAACCGGCAAATTTGCTGCAAACACGCAGTTTGTGTGCCACAAAGAAGTGGAAAGCGATTCACTTGCAAAAGAACAATTGAAGCAGAGGTAGAAATGTTTGCTGATCCTAAAAGTCCGATTACCCACTTTGAATGGGCAACTTTTACAATCGATGGCAAAATACACAGCCCAGAAGAAGGAGTTGGCAAGGACATTTTCCTTTCTCCAGAAGGTGTAAGCGCTTGGCACGAGCGCAAAGGACATAAGCTGAAAGCCGGCATGGTTAGGCGGGCACTGGCGCTCAAGCCAGAGGTACTGATTATCGGTAATGGGGTCGAGGGTGCTTTAGAAATCGGTAAGAAAGCTCGGAAAGAGATTGAAGACGCAGGCGTAAAACTTATAGTTTTGCGTACGCCAGAAGCTTGCCGAGAATACAACCGACTCTACCACCAGGGTAAGCGCTTAATCCTCTTGGCACACGGAACCTGCTAGCCCGACGGGTTGGTCCAACCAGTGAGCTAAGACCCCTAACAAGGCTAAGTCGGATCTGGAACTATTTCAGAACTTTATCCGTTAATAGCTATATACTTACACTCCTAAGAAGAGGATGCCATGGCCGAAACTGAACAGGAAAATAAAGCACGCCCATTTCACTTTTTACGCTGGAAGTGGTTGCTCGAAATCTTAATTCACCCGCGTAAGACGATCTCCAAAATCTTAGCTGAAGAGAAAGCGAATTGGCAGACACCACTATTGATCATTACCGTTTTGGTTATATTAGCGGTTGTCGTTGAAGCGCCTATTCAGAGAGTCATTATCCAGTCTGGTGCAGAAATTCCTGAGAACTTCCAGTATTGGTCAACAGAAGAGCAAAATGCCTTTATGCAATCTCAAGCTATGCAGACTTCACCGCTTTTTCTGTATGTTTTTCCTATATTGACCCGTATAGCAGGCTTCTGGTTGATTTGGTTTCTCCTGAGCAGCATTCTACATCTCTCCATCACACTTTTTGGAAGCCGCAGCAGCCGGAAGCAAGTGAGTAATCTGGTAGCTTGGACTATGACGCCTCTTGCTTTACGATTGCTGGTAGAGATAATAGCGGTACTAACAACACATAGCCTTATCGAAAATCGCGGTCTATCTTCATTAATTGCAGCTGACGCTGAAGGCTTCGGTGTTTTTCTGCGCGGCATCCTAGCGAATATTGATCTGTATTACGTCTGGCATGTAATTCTGCTATTAGTAGGCGCTGTGCCGCTTTCTGGTCTTTCGAAATCTAAGGCTAACGAAGCCACACTGATTGCAGCCATTACTATGTTGCTGTTGATGGCTGTGCCCGCGTTACTTTCTTCAGTATTAAGCAGCCTTTCGACTTCAAGTGGCTTTTATTTCTTCTAACATGGACGCGAATATGGAAAATGGATTTATCCAGACACAAGATTTAAAAAAGTACTACCGGATGAATACAGTTGGCGTGAAAGCTCTGGATGGTATTACCATCGAAATTCCCAAAGGAGCTTTTGCCGTCATCATGGGTCCATCTGGATCGGGAAAAAGCACGCTGCTCAACTTAATTGGCGGCTTGGATTGGCCTACCTCCGGTTCGATTTTTGTGGATGGTGAGGAAATAGAAGCTCTTGATGAAACAGAACTTGCTGCTTATCGGCGCAATAAAGTTGGTTTCGTTTTCCAATCGTTCAATCTCATCTCTTCTATGAGCGCAGAGGAAAATGTAGGGTTCCCGCTAAGATTTGCTGGAGTGCAGGCAGCACAGCGCAAACAGCGCGCCCGCGAAAAGTTAGAAGAAGTCGGGCTTGCCGATCGCATGACGCATAAGCCTACGGAGCTTTCCGGCGGGGAACAACAACGCGTAGCTATCGCGCGTGCACTCATCAATAACCCGGTGCTTATCCTCGCCGATGAGCCTACAGGCAATCTGGATACAACCAGCGGGCTTTCCATTATGCACACTTTGGCTGATTTACAGAAAAGCGGGAAGACTATCATGGTAGCAACACACGACCCTCGCATGCTTTCTTTTGCCACACAGACGATTTATCTGCTGGATGGAAAGGAAGTCAGTGAGGAGGTGTATCATCAAACGATTGAACAACTTTCTTGGGAAGGCACAAATTAAAATGAAAAAAATTACTACAAATGTCTTGCTTTTATCATTAATCGTTGCGATGCTGGGGACTTTAGGCGCTTGGCAGCCGGCAGCAGCACAACCACCTACAGACACAACTACACCTCAGCCGAGCCTGACGCAACCTCTGCTATATATTGAGTCTTATTCGCCCGGTCCTAATGACGGCGTTTCGCCTTGGGCGCCTTTCAATTTCACTTTTGTCCTGGCTAACAATAGCGATTCCATTGCGCGCAATGTGGTGATGACTTTCACCAGTGAGGATTTCATCCCTCTCGATGGCGGTGTTTTTACGCTCAACAATATTTCCAAAGGAGACCGGCCAGGAGCAACGCTGCGATTCCGCGTTAGCGATTACAGCACTTGGAAATATTCTGGGGTGATCAATGCGAACGTCGCTTACACTGACGAAGCGGGCACGCCTTACACCACCAGCTTTATTTTCTATATTGCTATCGCACAGTCCGCCAGTGGCAGCGCCACCCAGACCCCTACGCCTGGTTCTGAAAACAAGCCCCAGTTGGTTATCTCCAAATACAGCACTGATCTTGATCCCTTGCAACCTGGGAGTGCCTTTAAATTGACCTTGACGATTGCCAACGTTGGTACTACTAACGCAAAGAATGTTTCTCTTGTTTACGGTGGTGGGTCTGGGCAGCTGCCGAATGAGCAGGGCACTCCCCAAGCCGGCGTTTCAGGATCAACAGCCGACTTTGCCAACTTTGCCCCGGTGGGCAGCTCGAATATTGTCCTGCTGGGTGACCTAGCGATGGGTTCTCAGATTGAGACTGAGCAAGAGTTTGTAGTTAACGTAAGCACAGTACCCGGTGCATATCCTCTAAAAATCTCGCTAGTTTCCTACACAGAAAATGGCTTGCGCGTCATCGACGATCAAGCGATCACGCTGCTCGTCTACTCGCTACCACAGCTGGAAATCAGCTTTTACCGCGACCCAGGCATGTTTTTCAACGGAACACCTACCACCCTGCCTCTCCAGATCACCAACCTTTCCCGTAAGTCGACTGTCTTAGGCAATATGACCGTGACCACTGATTCTGGAGATATTATGAACGGTACATCGCTAGTCGGCAACCTTGACCCGGGTGGCTACTTCACACTCGATGCGATGTATACCCCTTTTATGGAAGGCAAAGCCAAGATTAATATCACAATCAACTACACCGATGATTTCAACCAACTGCGCACGTATGAATCCAGTATGGAAATCGAAGTACAGCCGGCGATGGTGATGCCAGAAGAGCCTACCCAAACTAATCCTGAGATGCCCATTGAACCGGAAGAACCTACTGGTTTTTTTGCCAAAATTTGGAATGCCATTAAAGGCTTTTTAGGGATCGGCACTAGCAGCGAACCTGTTCCTCCTAGTGTTCCTTCTGGCGGCGAGGAAACGTTTCCATCTGGTGAAATTATCGTGCCAATGAAATAGAAGGCTGAAGAATATTTTTAGCGAGAGCGAATCTAAAGGATAAGTTATGCGGTTTTCGGATTTAATTAGTTTGATTGTGGCTAACCTCAGCCGGCGCAAAGGGCGGGTGTTGCTCACTGCAATTGGTGTAATGATTGGAACAGCCGCTGTCGTAACCCTAGTTTCTTTAGGTGCTGGTTTACAAAAAGCTGCCACTGAATCTCTTTGGGGAATTAGTGACCTTTCAAGCATCATGGTATATCCAACCTATGGCGGAGAAATGGGTGGAATGGTTATGATAGGCGGATCTCAGCAAGAACAACAAGATGCTGTTTTGCTAACGCCCTCAAAGATTTCAGAAATTGAAGCCCTCCCCGGTGTGGAACAGGTAATTATCCAAGATTACCTTAGTGTCGGAACGGAAATCAAATTAGATAAACTATCCTCTTGGGGGAATATTCAAGGCGTAAGTGTGTCCGATCTTAAGGATATGAACTTGGAAGCATCTCAGGGAACCACAGAACTTGGCATGGGTAAAATCATTGTTGGCGCTTATGTTAATCGCAATTTCTATGACCCTAATCAACGCTACGATGAAGGACCCATTGATCCGCCTGATTTGATGGGTAAGATTCTTAATGTCACACTCATCAAGTGGAATGAGGAAGGGGGGGAAACAAGACGTACCTATCGCATGGAAGTAGCTGGCGTGTTGCAAGAAACCCGCGGAGAAGCTGATTACAGTATGTACATGACTTTAGATGAAATTACGCGTTGGAATGAATGGGGGCGAGGGCAGCGGATAAATCGTGAAAAGGAAGGATACAACCAAGTCATTGTGAAGGCCGAAAGCCCTCAGATTGTATTAGATGTTGCTGATCAAATTACTGGTTTAGGGCTGCAGGCTTATACACCCCAGTCAATGGTGCAGGGGATCAACAGCTTCTTTACCACCATGCAAGTTATATTTGGCGGCATCGGCGCAATCTCACTGCTCGTGGCTGCCATCGGCATCGCTAATACCATGACCATGTCCATACTCGAACGCACGCGCGAAATTGGAATCATGAAGGCGATCGGCGCAACCAACAATAATATTTTGGCAATTTTCCTCGGAGAAGCGAGCGGAATTGGATTTGTTGGGGGTGTGGGTGGCTCCATCTTAGGATGGGGGGTCAGCAAGCTGATCAACATCCTCTCCAGTTCTTATCTTGCCAGCCAAGCCTCTGCCCAAGGCTATATGGGAAACACGATGCTCGCGACTGTTACGCCCTTCTGGCTCCCCATTTTCGCAATTGTTTTCGCGACTATTGTTGGTTTAATATCTGGCTTGTACCCTTCGCTTAATGCCGCCACGCTCGTGCCGGTTTCGGCGCTAAAGTATGAATAAACTCTTAGATTACCACTTTACAGCCTCAAAATTAAAAATGAGATTGATCCAGATAAGATCAATCTCATTATTGGTTTAATTCTTAGCCGATTTGTTGTTTACCCCTTCACCGCACCTCTGGTAAGCCCACCTACAATCTGATCCTGCAAGAGGAAGTAGAGCAGCATGATCGGCAGCGCTCCAATCAGCGCACCGGCAGCAAACACACCCCACTTTTTATCAAACTGTCCGGAGGTAAAGAGCTGCAACCCAACCATCAATGTATATTTGCTCGAGTCATTGAGCAGCACTCTGGCCATTAAGAAGTCTCCATAGGTGCCGATGAAGCTCAGAATTCCAATGGTCACGAGGATAGGTCGCATCAATGGTAAGATCAACTTGGTGAAGACTTGCCAGTCATTAGCGCCATCTACATGCGCAGATTCGTCTATATCCCGCGGGATGGTGTCCATATAACCCTTCACCAGCCATATATTCATACCCATCGAGCCGCCCAAGTAGACCATAATTAGACCAGCGTGGGTGTTGAGTCCCAAAGCTGGTACGATATTCCCAATATTCGAAACGAGGGCGAAAGTTGCAACTAAGGCAAGCAGGTTGGGGAACACCTGAATAAGCAATAGACCCTTGAGAATTGGCACCCGACCCTTGAATCGCAGCCGCGAGAATGCATAAGCTGCCATAGTCGTGATTGACACTCCCAGGATGGTATTTATCCCAGAGACTTTAATAGAATTCCATAACCAAGTCCAATAATTCAGCTCCCCAAAAGAAAAGTTTGGATCCAGGTTGAAGAGGCGTTGGTAATTTTTAATACCAGCATTCGCTGGAATCAGGCTTTGGGTTGCTAACGAGTTTGCGTTATCAAAGGAGGCTGAAATGATCCACAACACTGGGAAGATCGAAAATGCAATCAGTATGACTGCGATGATTAGGCGAACAGCGACCCCAAATTGCTTTTGGAACTTCTGTGAGCTACGAAGCCTTTTGTAGGTTTGAGCAATGTTAGACATTTTCACTCACCTCCTCCCACATATTCGTGAAGCGGTACTGGAACAAGGTAATGGCTCCCACAATAATGAACAGCATCATAGACATCGCTGAAGCCAAGCCATAGCGTACGCCACGCCCGCCAGGAGCAAAAGCTAAGTTATAGATGTAGCTGATCAAAATATCTGTGTAGCCGGCTTGCGTGGCGGCGCCTGGAATGGGCGGGCCGCCTCCAAGAAGCAAATAGATTAAGTTAAAGTTGTTAAAGTTGAAGACATAAGATGAAATCAGCAATGGACCCACGCTCACTAAAAGGAGAGGGAGGGTAATTTTCCAAAATCGCTGCCACCCACTGGCTCCATCAACCACAGCCGCCTCATAAATTTCTGACGGGATGGACTGCAATGCACCACTCGTGATGAGCATCATGTAAGGGAAACCTAACCAAAGATTGACTAGGATTACAGCCGTGCGTGCCCAGAAGGGTTCTGAAGTCCACCGTGGAGCAACGCCGATTAAATCAATCAACATGCGGTTGATCACTCCAAATTCGGTATTGAACATACCACGCCAGATCAAAATAGAAATTACGCTTGGGATGGTGTAAGGAATCAAAAGAAGGGTTCGAATAAGTTTCTTAAGCGGGAATCCTTCTTCGTTATACATAATGGATATCGCCAAGCCTAATGCGAATGTGGTGAGCACGCTTAGGGTTGGAAAGATAAAGTTCCAAACCAACATAGTTAATAGTGGACCCCTGAGGGCGGGACTGTTAAAGACTTCCTGGAAATTCTTCCAACCGACCGTAGCACGAAAACCTGGACTGATCGTCTTCCCATCTTTGGTAGTAAACGTGCCTTCCTTATTGAAATATATATCTCCATTAGATTGATCGATGACAGTATCAGTAGCCTCATCGTAAACAAATCTAATCTCGAGCTCGGCGGCTTCGCTCGACGTGCGAACCTGGACCGTCTTTTCCCCTTCTATACCAAATTTAATGTTTGGAAGTTCTTTATTGGCAGCTGCTTGTAAGCCAGTCAGACGGGTGTAACCTTCCAATGAAACCGGAATCCCCTTAGTATCTGCCTCTCCAATCCCCGGATCTCCAGGTTTGGCAGGGATGATTTCCTCTCCGGGTTTTGCTAGATAAGTCTGTCCATCTAAATTATCTACCAGCCAAAGAGCATAATCCCCTTCTGGAGATCTATAAGCAGTCCAAGAGTATGTCTTGGCATCTTCCGGTAAATATGTAACTTTCTGAATCTGAGCTAAAGCTTGCTTTTTGGTCAGTAAATGCCCATCCCCATAATTGGTAAAGCCAATATACACGGTGAAAAATATGGGGTAAATATTAAACATAACCAAAAAAGCCAAACCCAGTGCCATCCACCTAAAAGGATAACCTTTGTCGAGGGTAAAGATGATATTAAATCCAACAACAATGATGCCCACGATTATCGCGAGCTCAACATAACCTAAAGAAATAGCTTGAACAATGAACCACGCGCCTACGGCGTCAAATGCCAGGATTAATATTTTCCACAGAACGGTGGTTAAAGAAAATTTCTTGGGGACAGGCTTTCCTTCTGAGGAATCCGCAATTGCCATTTATGCCTCCTCATTGGCACTGGGATGTGCCAAAACTTAAACAATAAACAGAAGGTTGAGGAATTTCTTCCTCAACCTTCTTTTCAAAAGCAGTGTTACTTAACGACGATCTCCAACATATGTGTGGCTTCATCGTAGATGAATTCCACAGTACCGTCAGCTGTTAGACTGAAGGTATAGTTGGGGCCATCTTGTTTGCCGTCCGAACCATAGTTAACCGTCCAGCTGCCGTCTAAAGCGACTTTGACTTCGTAGTCACCGGCTTTTAGTTCAAACGGACCACTGTGCCATTTGCCATCATCACCTTTCTTCATGGCAGTCGCAGCGCAATCAGGCAGCCAATCGCCATCGCAACCCACCTGTGACTGATAAGAGCCTGGCGCATTGACCATTCCATACAACGGATTCGCAATTAGGTTGCGAATCTTAGCAGCCGCATCCTTGAGAGCCTCTTCTGGGGTCATCTTGCCATCTCGTGCTAAAACAACCGCAGCATCCCAGCTTGTCCAAACAGAACCCATCGCAGGAATGGCAGGCATAGGTGTAGCATTTCTTCCCGCTTCACCAAAAGCAAGGAGGTCAGGATCATCCGATTTTTCGAGGACGGGGAGATAAGCAGATGGTCGCTGACCTTTCTCATAGAGAGCGGTCATGATCTCTTCTGTCGCCACATAGTCCTTAAGGAAGGTTTCTGCCAAAAGTTTATTTTCACTTTGGGCATTGATCAAAATGGTTTGCACACCGGAGAAGGGATAGCCTTCACCCGCAGGTCCAGCTGGGAAGTTAGTAATGGCGTAGGGGATTCCAGATTCGCGAATGCGGTCCAATGCCCAAGGACCAGCCATAATAAATGGGGTCTTGCCAGTCTCAAACAGAGCATGGTTGTTCGCCCAATCCCAGTCGGTCGGCAAGTTGCCCTTTTCCACATTCTCGACTAACCATTCAACCGCAGCGATCATGCCGGGGCTGTCGACGCCCAAGTCCTGATCGTTCCAGTTACCATTGTCGTCTTTGCCAAAGATGTAGCCACCGAACGCGGTGTACAAAGGATAGAGGTCATAAGTGGTTCCGGTTACGGACATAATGTAATCGACTTTACCTTCGGCTTTCAGCGCTTCACCGATGGTTACGACTTCATCCCAAGTTGCGGGGGGCGTCTCTACAAGATCGGTGTTATAGAAGAAAGCCAGGTTTTCTGTGGCATACGGCATACAGTAGAGCACACCATCATAGATGCAGGCGTCGAGGGCAGATTGGACAAATTCTTGCGCTTTGTCGCCCAGATCAACCGGTGCAATCAAACCATTTGCCACCATTGTAGCAACTTGGTCGTGCGCGATACCGAAGAGAATATCCGGGCCTTCACCAACAGGGGCATAAAGCTGGAAGTCATCACGCAAAGCAGACTTCAGCACAACTTCCAGTTCAACACCAGTCTGTGCCAAGAAGTCTTCTTTCAGTGTGTCCAGGATTGGCGCCCGTGTATCATCTGCCCATACAACCAGTTTTCCAGCTGGCTCGGTTACTTCTTCTGTGGGAGCTTCGGTTGGAGCTTCAGTCGGAGCTTCCGTTGGAGCTTCAGTTGGTACTTCGGTTGGGGCTTCAGTTGCTTGTGCACAAGCACCAAGCAAAAGAGATGCAATCAAAAAGACTGCAATTAAAGTGAAACTTTTCTTCATATCATTCTCCTTTGAATAGATTTGAATAGTTTGGCGTTTCGCCTTGATAATCAGACATCTCAGCCGCGCAATTCAGAGGGAAACTTTGCTCTTGCAGCGTTTGTGTTACAGTATAGCGTGGCTCTGCTTGTGCGGAATGCCCTCCGAGAATCGCTTCGGCTAAGGTGTTTTCAATGGAATAGCCCATCAAAGAATAACGGTTCAGCTCAGCATCAGTAAAATGAGACATTAACCAATTGATATGGGCTAAATATTGTGGATAGATGCGCTCAAATAAATCTTTCCCAGCATCGGTCAAAAATAGCTGGAAGCTGCGGCCGTCATCCGGGTGATTTTTGCGATCGATTAAGCCTTCCTTTTGTAGACTTCTCACGATGCGCGTTGTGTTGCTCTTGGTACAAAGCAGTAGGTCAGTGAGATCAATATAATTGATCCCAGGGTGATTGTAAATATGATAGAGGGTATAGAAACGTGGTACGGAAAGCTTAAATTGGTTTAAAAACGCTTTTTCTGCGTTATCAATATGCAGGAATATTGCTTTGAGTGATTTGTAAAACTCCATTTTCTCTGTGTACATATTCCTTCACTTTTTTGGAGCAATCCATTTAGTGTATATATCAATTATTTTAATAGACTTAAGCCGTTTGTCAAGATGATGTTTACTGTTTGTAAACAACATATTAAATTCTCGATCAGGATAGAAAATAATGCTCTATCAACCCCACTGATTCGCGAATATAGAACTTATTGACCTTTAGCTGGATTGGATATTATTGTAAGCCAGGGATTGTTACAGGCAACCTCCCCCTAAATTCAGCAAAGCCAAACATCGCTTTTGCCAATGCCTGCATAGAAGGCTCTACGATGCTATAAGTGCAAAGATAAGTAGAAACCTCTGGGAATGCGGCTAAATCGTAAGGCAGCCTCAAGGCCACAACATGGAGCGGAAGACCGCGCTGCAAAGTTCTTTGGGGTCCCGGTAGTCCATCCACCAGCTTCCATGATATCTGTTCGGCAGAAAACATAACGCGGTGCGGTGAAAATTGGCAATCCACGTATCTTGCCATCATATTTGGCATTTTCCAGCGCTGGCCCAAAATTGGTGATCTCTGGCCAGGCAGCCTCCCCTAAGTAGGGATCCATATCGGCTAAGCTCTCGCCATAGAGCGTATTCATTTCCGACCCAAGGTTAATGATATCGGGACCTTCGCCTGCCGCAAAGAAGCCACTGAAAGTTGTATCCCAGCCGGACCAGGTACCCTCAGTGATTTCAACGGTTACGCCAGGATGTGCGGCTTCAAAAGCAGGGTTAATTTCGCTCTTAAGCCATTCAATCGTATCCGGCGTATAGTCTAATAGGTAAATTTTCAGTGTGACTTTTTCGGCAACAGGCTCCGTTGGCGCGGTTGTTTCAGCAGGTTCTTCGCTTTCTTCCACTGGAGTGGTAGGAGCCGTTGTTTCCGTCGGTGTAGTGGTGGTTCCACCACAAGCTGTCAGGATCAAGCCTAAGACTATGAACACTGACAATACTAAGTAAATATTCTTTCGCATCTTAATTCTCCTTTTTAGTGTGTTTGATTAAAAGTTTTAAAGTTTAATTTAGGCATAACAATCTAAAAACCTTCCTTTATCCTCCTTTCATCTTTCTTCCGAGGAATTTGCGGACGCACTAAGACGCCCTATCCGTGAGGTTACATCCTGGCTGAAATGATCAATGTACTCCAAGACATAACTGGATACATCCAAGCTGGGATCTTGAATAAGCGGGGTTAAATCCATCCCAAAGATCAAACCATTGGATTTATCCACTGCATGAGATTCAAAAAAGGTGGCATTTGCCAGCCGCCGGCCTAGCGCAGCTGCATCGTAGCGCTTACCGCCTGCAATTTGCGAATCGAAGACACCCAGTAAAGCAGCTTGCAAGTTTTGATGCTCAGAAACATCCATAACAATTTTCTCTGAGTCCACCATCCAATCCAACGAGCGCCAAATTTCACAGCCGATGACCTGTGCAGGGCGCTCGTCAGGAGCCAAGCTTCGCAACGCTTGGATCAGCCTGAGCGAGGCTGCCACATGCGTATCGTGCTTATCAGCTAAGTTGTGGGTGTAAACAACTTTGGGTTTGGTTGCCCGCAAGAGCGAGATTAAATCTTCCACGAGCTCATTATGGGTAGGGTCCTTAACCATTTTACTTGGGTAATCGAGCAGCACCATAGCAGCATATTCACCCACATCAGCTGCCTTACGCTGCTCACTAAAGCGGATCAAACGCATCGCTTCATCCGTGTAATCTTTATAGAGACCGTCCCGAGGTGAGCCGCGCCCGTCAGTGACAACTACACCGGTGAAGGCTTTCTCTGCCTGATGGAAACACGCCAATATCGGTTGAACTGCCATGATTTCGATATCGTCTTGATGCGCAGCAATGCAAAGGTGTGTGGTACGGGCTAAGGCTTGCTCAACGGGCAAACCAGTTGGGATATAAATTTCAGCGGTTTTAGAATTAAATTTCATTTTCTACTCTCATCTCAAATCTGGCAAACTGGCTGCGGCTACCGCCTGACCAAGCCGGCGGAATTTTTCATTGGGGAGATGCAGCGTGATACTTTTATATAATTCGGGAAATTCCGCTTCCAAGACTGCTTTTGCGCCTTCCACGAGAAGTTCACCTCCACAGCCGGAAGTACATCTGCCAACAATTAGGACGTGTTTGAAATCATAAAAATCCGCATAATGCGCCAAGGCATAGCCGAGATAAACTCCCATGCTCTGCCATATTTTTATTGCCCCTTTATCGCCTGCTTCTAATTTTTCCTGCACATACTTTAATTTTTCTGCGTCGCTTAGCTCCGCTGGAATATCAATACCAGCTCGAGGTGCAAGACGAAAAACAGCTTGTTGAGAAAAATACGAAGCCCCACAACCGCGATCTCCTGACCAAGCGTCAATCGGTGCTTCAGAGCTGTAATCAATTGGGGCAAAGGCTAACTCATTCAACCAGCCGGTAATATGCATATCCGCATCAACAAACCCAGCTGCCTCGCTGGAGCCCAGCGCAATCCCAAGGATAGAACCTTCGCCAATAGACATGGCTCCTGCTAAAGCAGTCACTTCGCCATCGTTGATCACTTCCAGCGGAACATTCATTTCCTTTTGGATGTTGATGAATAAGTCCTTGATTGCGCTAAAGTGCTCTTCTGGCACAGCACGAAACAGAGACGAAACTACCGGGCGATTATCAATGTATATCCCAGCTGAGCTTCCGCCAATCGCATCCAAGCGCGGCATCTTTGAGGCTGCACGCTGTAAAGCACTTAAAATTTCGTGGTAGTAATAGCTCGGATCGGAATGTTTGTGCGGCTCCCAGATCGTTTCCTCATTAAAAACCGATTCACCATCGATCACCGCGGCTAATTTGTAATCTGAGGCTCCTAAATCAAAGCCTACCCGGCAACCATCCCAATGACCACCGAGCATTTTGCCGCTCTCTTTTTCCGCCGGAACCTCTTCCGGAGTACATACGCACACCTCAAATCCAGCCTCATAAACCTGGTCACCCATAAAGGTAGAGTCAAAAGCCCGCTCACCATTTTGGGAATACAGGTCGCGAATATATTCACCCAACGCTTTTGATCCACCTAAATAGATGCGATAGCCGCCATGCTGCCATAGCAAAAATTTAACCAGGCGGTCTATGTGAGTATAATTCTGGGAAAAAAGTGGATGCCCCTCGGGAAATACTCTAGTTTCATAACGGGAAAGTTCATTCCCTTTGCGTTCTAAACCAATGACAAAAGGCACACCATCACGCGCTGCGAGGTTGCGAAACGATCGATTACTAAGCGCAGCAGGCTGAAAAGCGGCGTCAAGCGGTGGTAAAATCGCGGGTCTTATTAATTCTTTAAGCATGGCTAACTTTCAGCTTGTCTAAAAAGAAGGGCATAACCATCCATGAGAAAATGGGCTGCTGCGCCTAAAATACAAGCGCGGTAATCCAGCTCTCCCACTTCCAATTGCGTATCCTGGGTCAGGCGTTCCAAAGCGCTTTGCAGCATAGCTTGCCGGACAGCGTCCAACCAGGGCTCGCCGAAGCGGGTCATATCTCCAGTAAGGATAATTTCTTGAATATTAAGTGTTGCGCTCAGAAATCCAATAAACTCACCCAAGGAACATCCAGCTTCCAAGACAACCTGGCGGGCAATGCCATCACCAGTCTCCAATCTTTTCTCAACCTCATCCAAGCTTACCAGCTGAGCTTCTTTGGAAAGTTCCTGATACCTTCTAACCACAGCTTGGGCACTGGCGAGTGTTTCCAAGCAGCCAATTTGCCCGCAACGACAAGGCAAATCATTTCCATGCACACGCACATGCCCAATCTCGCCAGCGGAACCATCATCCCCCTGAAAGAGCTGTCCATTGATTAATATCCCAGCACCAATGCCATGTTTAACGTTGATTACGATCAAATTGCTTTCAGAATGGTGCCCGCCATAGACGAACTCGCCAATTGCAGTCGCCTGGCTGTCATTCAGAACGGAGACCGGCAAGCCGTATCGCTCCTGCAACAACGCTGCCAGCGGCAGATCCTCCCAGTCCAGGTTGACCGCATCGACAACTTTGCCTTCCCGTGTGTTGACCAGTCCTGGCGTACCAATACCAATACCGATGATGGGCTCCCAACCTTTTGCCAGCAATTGATTGAGAATTTCATATACAAATTGCAAAGCTTTTTCGCCATCGCTGCCCACAATAGGGACTTCTACCGTTTCTTTGATTTCACCACTTAAGTTGACAATTGCACCAATGAATTTATCCTGACCAAGGTTCAAACCAATCAGATAACGCGAATCTGGCACCAAGCTAAGCAGTATAGAAGGTTTACCGCTGCCAGAGGTATCCAAGCCCACCTCCTCCACCAAGCCTTCTGCCATCAATCCAGAGACAACTTCGGAGACAGTCGCTCGGGTAAGCTTGGTTGCACGGGCGATATCGGCGCGGCTGATCTTTTGATTTTCAATAATCGTTCTAAGAACAAGATCGCGGTTATGTTGCTTGGTAAGCTGTTGGGTCGCTTTCTTAGGGGTCAAAACTCACCTCCATCGTGAGTATGTTAGTACACTGAACTAACATACTTAGTATACATCGATTTTTCCAAAATACAAGGGGAAATTTTGCTTTTTTGAGCAAGTTTGGGCGCGATTTTACGAAATACTTTCCGCAAACCATTTTAATGAGGATTTCTCTTGACGTATTATTATCCTAAGGTTAATCTTAGAGCATGACCGTTATCTCCCTAACAACTGATTTTAGTAATTTAAATGGCTTCGTTGGCACGATGAAAGGCGTAATTTGGAGCATTGCTCCAGATGCACAGATTGCCGACATCTCCCATGAAATCCCCCCGCAGGATGTCCGCCAGGGTGCCATTGCATTGTGGCGCGCGGTGCCCTTCTTTCCTTCAGGTTCCGTGCACGTTGCGGTTATCGACCCGGGCGTCGGCACAGAACGACGAGCGATTGGCGCACGTTTTGGTAGTCAGTTCTTTATAGCCCCAGATAACGGCTTACTCACTCCCCTACTGGAGGATGCAGAGGTTGCAGGAGAATCTATCCAGTTGGTCTGTCTTGATCAGCCTCAATTTTGGCTGAAAAACGTGAGCCATACCTTCCATGGGCGCGATATTTTTGCTCCTTGCGGCGCACATCTCGCGGCTGGCGTTCCCCTCAGTGAACTCGGCACGCCTATCACCGAAATTGTGCGCACACCCTTACCTAAACCTATACGCACTCCACAAGGCTATCAGGCTCATATCCTTTTAGCTGATGTTTTTGGGAACCTAACCACGGACTTGCCAGCATCTTGGGTGAAAGACTTCCCAAACGTAACCTTTACGCTCCATGGTCAGACGCTGCACGGTCTGGTTCCCTCCTACGGGCATGCCAAGCCCGGTGACCTCGTAGCGCTGGAGGATAGCGAGGGCTATATCGAGATTGCTCAAGTGAATGGCAACGCCCGAAAGGCTCTTGCTGCGCAAATTGATGATATCGTTGAGGTCCACCTCAATGGCTGAAACCGATCCTTTGCCGCTGGTCATTCGTGATTTATCTTTCCAATATCGGTCTCGCAACAATCCAGCCATCGTAGATATATCTTTAGAATTACACCCTGGCGAAGTAATGCTGTTAGCTGGCTCCAGCGGGTGTGGCAAAACTACATTACTACGTTGCATCAATGGTCTCATCCCGCATTCTTATCGTGGCAAGCTTTCGGGAGATATCTTTATTTATGGGCAAAGCAATGCGGGGATGAAGTTAGCAGAAATTTCTCAAATTGTGGGCACACTGTTGCAAGATCCCGAAAGGCAGATTTTGGGCAGCTATGTGCTCAACGAGGTCTGCTTCGGGTTGGAAAATTTAGGATTGCCGCGCGAGGAAATGATCCGCCGAGGTGAAGCTGCCTTAGATCGTTTGCACATTTTACACTTACGCGACAAAGAAACTTTCGGCATCTCTGGCGGTGAAAAACAAAAGGTGGCACTGGCAGGTGTGTTAGCCATGCAACCCAAAATCCTGCTTTTAGATGAACCCTTGGCAAGCCTTGACCCTGCTTCTGCACGGGAAGCCTTGCTGCTCTTCCGAGAGCTTGCCGATCAAGGCATGGCAATCATGCTTGTCGAACATCGGGTTGAGGACGTCTTAACCATCGAACCTGAGCGCGTCGTCTATATGGAAGACGGTCGAATGTGCTTTCATGGCGATATTCAAGGTCTCGTTCAAGTGGTAGATTATCACAAGATAAAATTGCCTGCTCAAGTTGTTGTTGAACGTGCTAAAACCGAGCCACAGCCCAATTTCGAACCTGCGGTTCCACTATTGGATACCAGTAATCCGCTGATTGAATTTCAGCAGGTCCACTTTCGCTATCATGACGATGCGCCAGAAGTGTTGCACAATATCAATCTCAAGATCCATGCCGGCGAAGTCATTGCTATCTTAGGGCACAACGGCTCAGGGAAAACGACGCTGGTAAAACAAGCCTTAGGGCTGCTTAAACCAACAAAAGGCAAGGTTTTCTTAGAAGGCGTGGAAACGCACACATTAACTGTAGCCAAAGCTGCCCGAACGATCGGCTATGTTTTCC
The DNA here is from genome assembly GCA_034430095.1 of Candidatus Mesolinea sp. Lineage (GTDB taxonomy): Bacteria > Chloroflexota > Anaerolineae > Anaerolineales > Anaerolineaceae > Mesolinea. The sequence goes on along the minus strand of DAOUFK010000014.1, from coordinate 3,075 downwards.
AAAGCCCCTCACAGATGCTTTTTGCACCCACGGTGAAAGAAGAGCTATCCTTTGGTCCTAAAAATTTAGGCTTTGATCAGGAGACCATTGCCCAAAATGTACAATGGGCAATTGAAACAGTGCATTTAGAAGACGAATTGCTAACTCCTCCACTCGCACTTTCATTTGGGCAGCAAAAACGCGTGAGTATCGCCTCTGTGCTTTCTATGCGCTCGCGCATTTTGATGATGGATGAGCCCACCGCCGGTCAAGATTATTGGAATTACCAGGCTTTTATGGATTCGATCTTGCAAATGCCTGGTTTTGATTCCATCATTTTCATCACGCACGATCTTGACTTGGCTTTGATTTATGCTAACCGCATCATCGTGCTTTATGATGGAGAAATTGTAGCAGATGGAAAACCTGTAGATGTACTCCAAGATAGGCAAAAAATTAACCAGTGGCGGTTGGTTGCCACCAGTTTGCTCGAGCTTAACTTCCAAATGTACCCAAAAACAGGCAAATTCTTAAGAGCTGAAGCATTAGCGCAATTTATGGATTAAAATAAAGTTATCTCATTCACCGATCTATTTTCAAAAGGAGGTTCTCATGGAAGAAAAAAAGAAGTTGTGGGGTTTTGAAACCAAGCAAGTTGTCTTTGCCGCCATTGGTGCGGCGCTATATGCCGTATTGGCTATCGCAACCAATATGCTGCAATTACCCGGGGCTGGGAATGTTTCCATCCGTCCTGCTGTGGCTATACCCATGTTTTTTGGTGTGGCTTTTGGTCCGATCGTAGGGTTTATCACCGGCTTTGTAGGCAATATTTTGGCAGATTTACTCTCTGGTTATGGCTTTTGGCTTTGGTGGGATTTGGGCAATGGTTTGTTAGGCCTTATTCCCGGACTTATTTATCCAACGATTGAAAGCTATCGCGCCAGCAAATCCATCTGGAAAGCAGAGATCTTTGTAGTTTTAGGAGCCCTAATTGGAATGAGTTTGGCATCTCTTTCCGAAATGTGGGTATCTGGCGCAGATATAAACACAGTAATTTTCGCCAACTTTTTGCCAGCCTTTCTATCGGATATCATCAATGGGCTGATCCTCGTCCCTCTCTTGATGATTGCTTACGCTGCAATCGTGGAACGGAGCGGCCGAGACTAAAAATATCGGGCAGGCTGGAATATTAGCCTGCCCTAACTTTTTCTCTCTATTATGTTAGTGAGTTGGCGCTATAAATATCGCAATAGCCCCATGGATCATATTGACCCGCGGGCACGTTGGATATTTTCTTTTGCTTTCCTTATCGCAGCCACTTCCACCTGGAATTGGATGTTTTTACTTGCTTACTTTATTATCGCAATCATTTGGTACCGCTTGGGAAACACTACCTGGAAAGAGACCCGCAGCGGCTGGAGACTGGTATTATTCATGCTCTTCATGATGATTGTGATTAACACAATCATTACAGGGGGAGGCGCCGGCGGCGTGGTTCCGCCAGGAGGTCAGTTAGTTTGGCCAAATGGCTTTAACCTCTTTGGGAAAACCGTCCACTTTGGGCTTACCATCGAACGGCTATGGTTTGCCATTTGCCAAATATTACGCGTCTTAGGAATTTCGATGAACTTTATCCTTATTCCTTACACGATGGATGCACGCTCGTATGGCGCTACGTTTAGCAGCTTGGGGCTGCCTGATAAATTAGCTTACATTACAGAATTAGCAATCCGCTTTATCCCCAGCTTAGCACGCAACTTTTCCGTCACAATGGATGCTCAACGCGCGAGAGGCTTTGAGCTGGATGATATAAAAGGTGGAGTTTTCAGTAAAATTGGCAGAATGGCTCCGCTCATCATCCCCGTGACCATGAATGCCATACTTTCGAGTGAAGATATCGCTGATGCCATGGATTTGCGCGGGTTTGGCCAGGGCAAACGCACCTGGCTCTATGAACTTGAGTATCATCGCTGGGATTATATTGTTCTCGGTTTTAGTGCTCTCCTAGCCATTGGAGGTTTGGTTGCCAGCTATGTCTTTCACATGGGCGACTTTATAGTCCCACAGTTTTTCTACAAACTTTTTGCCTAAGTCAACAGCATGAGCCGCCATTCTCTTGGCAGCCCAAAACGCAACCAATATCTTTGCCAACAGGTTTTTCACAATAACTACTGCTAACCGCTTCATTAAAAAATACTCCACCCTTGCTCGGGTGGAGTATTTTTGAGGCTGTGTTCTTTACTTGGTCAAGGTAGTGAGATACATCGCCAGACCCATCTGAGCGATTTTTTCTAGTTCGCTCTCAATATAGTCAATGTGATCTTCCTCCTCTTGGAGAATCGCATCGAGCATTTCCTTGGTGCCATTATCCCCAACCTCGACGCACAACTTAATCGCTGCATTGTACTTATCGATAGCCTCTTGTTCTGATATCCGATCATTTTCGTATATCTTGGGCACATCCTCGCCAATATAAATTTTCTTGTAATTACTTACGATTGGCCGACCTTCGAGGAATAAAATACGTGAAATGTGCTTTTCAGCATGTTTCATTTCGTCAATGGCACGTTTTTCAGCAGATTCATGCAGCACTGGGTATCCCCAATCTTCTGCCATTTCAGCATGCACAATGTATTGATTGATCGCCGTTAGCTCGTCGGAGAGCAAATCGTTCAAGGTCTCAATTACTTTTTCATTCCCTTTCATATCTAACTCCTTTTCTAAATGTTTTTCTAGATTGTATTATAGCCTAATCTTTGATTAGATTAGACACTTTCCGAAAATATTAATAGAACTCTTACTTTCAGGTTACTTCCTGCCTCTTTCTTTTTTTTTTCGGCTATTCCAAAAGCCAATAGACTATAATATCGCTATGGCGGATATTTTCTTGACGGTTAATGGCCGTTCATATTCCCTCCCTGAGATTCCAAATGAAACTTTAGCAGATTTATTGCGTCAACGATTGCACTTAACAGGCACAAAAATTGGCTGTGGGGAGGGTCAGTGCGGCGCTTGTACTGTGCTGCTCGATGGGAAACCTGTAAAATCCTGCCGATTGGCTGCAAAGAAAGCAGACGGGAAAAACGTCTTGACAAT
>DAOUFK010000013.1:0-20671 GCA_034430095.1 Candidatus Mesolinea sp. | reverse complement strand
CCTAATTATGAAGGAGGAAGCTGCTGAGCTTCGGTAACATTATCAATTGAACCAACATTCACTTTTCGGTAACATTATCTTTTGACTTGACAGGTTATTAGCCTATGAGAATGCTTAGAAAAGTACCTTTGTAAATTTGAAAAATGCTAAATTCTCGCTGATTTCCATCATTCACTTGATCTGCCGGACTCCTGAGTGCGCAGCCAGTCTTATGGGAACCGAGTGAGGGAAAAAGATTTAAGATCACCACTGGGGATACTTGTTTAGAGTAGTGGACCCGTGCGTTCCTCAAACAAACTGATGATTGCTTTAGCTAACTTTTGTGAGTCATGCCGCCATGGGTATGTCTCGTCAATCAAATCAGCTTCATACACTTTGTAGTTCTCATGCAGCACCATATCTGCCACCACCCATTCGGCGTTAGCCCCTAACTTACCCCGGAAATTCCGGTTGCAGATTACCAAATCGAATAAATCCCGACCTAAATGCTGCTCGATTACCTTGAGATGGTCAGATGCGTTGAAGCCTTCGGTTTCACCGCGCTCTGTGGCGACATTACAGATGAAGTACTTCTCGGCATGGCTGGATTGAATTGCATCAGCCAAGCCGCCTACCAACAAATTTGGCAGCAGACTAGTAAACAAGCTCCCTGGACCAATGAGGATAAGGTCAGCATTGAGGATGGCAGAGATTGCTGGAGGATAAGCCGGCGTATTAGCTGGATCCAGCCAAACCCGATGAATCCGCCCAGGCGTATTGGTCAGCTCGGACTCGCCAACAATCCGCTGAATCTCTCCCGTCTCTGGGTCTTCCAGCTCGCCCACCAGTTGCACATTAGTTAGCGTAGATGGCAGCACTTGCCCGTATATCGCCAAAACTTTGCCCGATTCCATCACGGCTTCCTCGAAACTACCGGTAATCTCTCCAAGCGCAGTGATCAGCAGATTCCCTAAGGAGTGACCTTCCAAGCCAGTGCCAGATTTAAAACGGTACTGAAAAACTTGGGAGAGCAAAGCTTCGTCACTGCTTAGAGCAGCCAGGCAATTGCGGATATCTCCCGGGGGCAAGACGCCAAAATCCCGACGTAAATCCCCCGAGGAGCCGCCGCTATCCGCAACGGTAACAATTGCTGTGATATTATGCGTAAATTCCTTGAGACCGCGTAGCAAAGTCGCCTGGCCATGCCCGCCGCCAATCACGACCACGTTTATGCCGCGCTCCCGCCGGCGGTAAGACTGAATCGTATCCAGCAATGGCTTACCAGACTTTTCGAAAGGCTTGAGCAGCGCATGATTGGCACCCCAAATGCCCACGAGGATTAATAGGACACCAATGCCCCCAAAAATAATAAAGCGCACCGGTCGATCCAACCAGCGCAGCGAAAGGAAGGCTAAAATCGGCACCATCGTCGGGTTGTTGACGGTGTGGTAATATTCCAGCTCGATCACTGCTAAGCCCAGCCCGAGCAGCATCGCGCCTAAGATGGTCAGCAAAATCCAGCGCTTATAGCCTGTTCCGGGCAGCAGCCAGCGAATTTCGTTGGTGAAATTCTTCCAGAAACGTTGGAATTTGTTTTCTTTCTTGGAGGGGTCTTCCATTGGGATGATATTAATCGGATTTAAGCTTCTCGTCAACCAGCCATTGTAAAAAAATTTGAACTTATGGCGAAAGAATGATAAAAGATTATCAAAAATAGTTGAGCGTGTAGTTCAGCTATTTTTGAATTTCCTTTTAGTTTCTCACAAAATTTATACTTATTAGACGGGTAAAAAATCCTTTCTATGCCAAAGGTGTCATATATTTATAAGCTCCCCAAATGTAAGCCATCATGAGCAAAGAAGACAGCACGAGATGGAGATTCCAGAGCCATTTCTTGCGAGGCTGTGCGTTGAGCGGCTTTTCAAAATATCCTCTAATAAATGTTCCACCCACGAATCCAGCGCCAATTAAGCCTATTCCAGAAAAAGCATCAGGCTTGATAAGTTGCAGGAGCGTACTCATAGTTAACCCCAAAAAACTAGGTATGACGAGCATCAAGCGAGTTCTTGTCTTAGATAAACCAGGTCGAAAAACTGAAGCTAGGCCTACTAAATTGGCAGGAAAAAATAAAATTACAAACTCTAGCCAAAAACTAACATTTTCTGCCTTTAAATACGAGAGCCCAAAGGTAAGTAGAGCCAAACCTAAAATTTGACCGAGTAGACTTAAAACGAACAGCCTTGGCTCATTGCTTAATAACCAATTCTTTGAGTTCCCGTTGACTCCTATAGTTGTCTTACTTACTGAATCTGAATTTTTCATGTGTCTCCAAACTAATAGCAAATAATCCTGTTTCCTATTAGAATGCTACTGGAAATGCCATCAATTATATTATTTACAAAGAAATACCATGTTTTCCCTTCTAGCATTAAGTTCTTGGTCTCAACGATTTAGTGCAACGGATGAGGAGATAAAATCATTCGTATGCAAAAGAGAAGATACACACGATTAACGGATCAAGAACGAGTAAGTATCAGCCGAGGATTAGCACAACACAAATCGATTCGGCAACTGGCAAAGGAGTTAAGTCGATCTCCGAGTACCATTTCGCGAGAGATTCGGCGCAACAGAGGCAAAACAAGTTATCGAGCCTTTTCGGCCAGCAGACGTGCCAAAGCGTCAGCCTCATCGCGAAAGCGCGGAAAGAGGAAGATAGAGAAGCAAGCAGGCTTATTGAGCTATGTAATCGAGAAACTCAAAGGAGAGTGGTCGCCTGAGGAGATTTCCAAACGGCTCAAGATAGAGTATGCTTGGGATATGAACATGCAAGTCTCTCATGAAGCCATATACCAATACATTTATGTGCTTCCCCGGGGAGAGCTCAAGCAGCTCTTGATCAAGGGGTTGAGGCAAGAGCGCAAACATCGTCGGGCACAAAAGAGAGGGGATACCACTGAAACTCGGGGCAAGATTGCGAATATGCTCTCTATAGAAGAGCGTCCAGCTGAGGTTGCTGAGCGCAGTGTGCCCGGGCATTGGGAAGGGGACTTGATTTTAGGGAAGTACAAACGCAGTGCTTTAGGAACTTTGGTTGAGCGGACCACCCGTTATACGATCCTTGTTTCTTTAGGAGAGCATAAAGATGCTGCCAGCGTCAGAGAAGCTTATGCTGAAGCATTCAAAAGTTTGCCAGCAGAGCTCAAGAGGAGTTTGACCTATGATCAGGGCAAGGAGATGAGCGAACACGAGCAATTCACCATTGACACCGGTATTCAGGTTTATTTTGCTCATCCCGGCTCCCCATGGGAGCGAGGGACTAATGAGAATACCAATGGTTTGATCAGGCAGTATTTTCCGAAAGGTACCGATTTCACTCAGGTTAGCAAAGAAGAGATCCTCGAAGTTCAAAGGAAACTAAACGATCGTCCACGGAGAGCCTTAGGCTATTTGAAGCCTGATGAGGTCATTAATCAACTTGTTGCACTAAAAACTTGAAACCAAGTTATTAATAAAAACAGGTTAGGCAAATGGTAAGCTAAGTTTAATTTTCTTTAGATATTATTTCAGAGCTTACATTTACTATATAACTAAATCAAAACACGTTTCTATGCCAAAGGAGCCATATATTCATAAGCTCCCCAAATGTAAGCCATCATGAGCAAAGAGGAAAGCACCAGGTGCAAAATCCAGAGCCATTTCTTACGGGGTTGTGCATCAAGTCGCTTTTCAAATAATCCCATGCCAAGTAATATGCCCATTAGGAAATTTGCAGCAATGTTAGATGGTACATCAGATATGGGTCTAGGGGTAACGATTAAAAACACTACATTCACTATCGCCGCTGCTAAAGCGGGGATTAACTTTAAAACTCGATTTCTTTTATTGTTGGGTCCAGGTCGAAGAGTGGCAGCAATCCCTACGATCATTGCAGGAACAGCTAAAATCGCATAACTTGACCAAAAACTTACCTCATTCATTATCAAAAACGAGAGCCCAAAGGTAAGCAGAACAAAGCCTAAAATTTGTCCGAGCAAGCTTAGAATGAATAACCTTGGTTCGTTGCGTAGCAACCAATTTTTTGAGTAATGGTTAGTTTTATCCACCGTCAAATTTGATGCATTGTCCATATTCCTCCTTCAACTAAACCTGCAAACAATGATTGCCTTTTATAGGTAGCAATCAACCGACCATAAATTCAGTCTACTCCACTAATTAAATCATTGTCAACAGGAAATCTCATTAGTGCCTAATTTTTTATCCCCTTGCAATTTACCTTTTTAGCATCTACTAAAAAACCAACCTGTCATTTAAGCAGGTTGGTTCCAAATTTTTTTGCAGACTATCAGCAAGAACATTTATTTATGTAAGTTCCGCGCAGCAATAAAGCTCAAGCCTCTCTCAGTAAGGGCGCGGGCAGTGGTGTTGCAGGCAGCCACCTTATCCAAAAAGTTGATCTGCATCGCTTCCCAATCGCCGCTAGCGATCACCTCCGCTTTATCGCGGAAGTAATCCAGGATGTCCGAAGGATGCGCGCGCTGTGCCTCCACCTCCAAGTCGCCGCCTTCGTGCTTGGCAGCAATATTAGCCACATGGTCGGCAATCTCCAGCAGCTCATCCCGCCGGTTATAGGGCTGGATGACGATGCTCTTTTGCGTCTCGGTGATGTGATGCTCAAAGCGGATCACGTGCTCAAAACCCAGCTGCTTGCGGAAGTCATCGGTCAGCTCCATAGTTTCGTTATTAATCGAGTTGGACCAGTTGAACCCAATCAGGGGCGATGTGCCATCCGGACGGCTGAAGAGTTTAGCCATGGTCATAATCCACAGTGCGGAGTAGGGGTTATCTGCGCCAAAGTACACTGAAATCTTAAACTGGATATCCACGCCTAACTTGTAAAGCATAAAAGCTAACAGGATCGTGCCGGCGTTGAAATTGAGCACATGCTGCACGCCATAGTTAGTGTAATAATACAGGAATTCATCCAACCACTGTAGGGCATGTCGGTTCGGCTCGCCAATCCCGCCAAAATAGCCGGTGATGGTTGCCGGGCCGCCTAAGTGCGGGTTGGATCCATCGGTGCCCTTGGTGTCCAATGTCTCCACAAACGAAGCACCAATGATGTCCATTGCTGCTACAATCGCTGGCAGGTCGCCATCGAGCTCGGATTCTTTCATCTTTCGCACGGCAATGAAACGCCCCGGGATGAGGGTTTGATTGGCAATGGCTTGTTCCATCATCACACGCACCCAAGGGAAGTATTGCAGCGCCGAAACCTCCAACGTGACCGCACAGTCATCCTTAAAGCATGCATCTTTATAAGCCTCACCCATTACCTTTTTACGGTAATCAGCAATAGAGATGAAGGCGCCGCGGTCACGCTGCTCAATCAGCCAGTTGAGATCATCCAAGTGACCAGGGGCTGTGCGCTTGATCTTTTCGCACAGCGCTTCGTAACGCCGGGATTCACGATGCTTGCGGTTGATTTCTTCAGGGGTGCCGTAGCGCGCAACTACTTCGAGGAATTGGTCGATTACCCGCGTCTGTGGGCTGAGCAGTACCGCGTTAACCGCATCGAGTTGTGAAGTGGGGATAGTGAGAAGCTCACGATATGTGCTCATTTATCCTCCTCCAGAGAATGCAGCAACGCTTCATATTCCTCATCGGGCATACCAAACCAGTTTTCTGGGGCGGGGAAGGTCTTGTCGCTGACTTCTCGCACGTAGCTTTCCAGCCCGCTGCGAATGACGGCGCCGGCATCGGCAAAAACTTTTGCCATGCGCGGCTTGAACTTGGGGTAGAGCCCGAAAGCATCGTGGTAAATCAGCAATTGCCCGTGGGCAGAGGGTCCCGAGCCAAGTGACATAATCAGGCAGTTTTCGGCGCGCTCGGTTACGAGCTTGCAAACGCGGTCTGGTACCATCTCGAGCAATATCATAAAAGCGCCGGCTTGCTCCAGTGCTTTAGCGTCCTCGATAATCTTTTTGGCTGCCTCAGCCGTCTTGCCTTGCAGGCGGAATCCGCCCAAAGCGCTCGCACTTTGAGGGGTGAGTCCCAAATGCCCAACGACTGGGATGCCGGCATTGGCAATCGCGCGCACGCGATCACACACAGCAGAACCGCCTTCTAACTTGATGGCATCACAGCCGGCTTCAGCCATAAAGCGCCCCGCGTTGCGGATGGCAGCTTCAACAGAAGGTTGATAGCTCATGTAGGGCATATCGCCTATCAGCCAAGTGTTGGGCGCACCGCGCCGCACGGCTGCCGTGTGCCGGATCATATCATCCATGGTAACTGGCAGGGTGCTATCATAGCCCAGCATGGTCATGCCTAAGCTATCTCCGACGAGAATCATATCTACCCCAGCCTGCTCTTGCATATAGGCTGTTGGGTAGTCGTAGCAGGTCAGCCAGGTGATGGGCTTCCCTTCAGCCGCTTTCTTGAATAAACCAGAAATCGTTAACTTCTTGCGTTGTTCAGCCATAGCTCTCCTTTGCTTATTTTGTTGGCATTTTAAAAATTATACCCTCTCCGCGAAAATCACCCATAAATTCTTGCTGTAAAAGACGAGCCTCTCCTAACGACGTGGTAATTCACTTTTTAATATCTTAAAATTTTTCAAAATGCTTGACTTTTAGTAAAAATATCCTATTATATAGGTAAGATCCAAACCTAACCTTGTTTTGTTTGTTTTGTTTAGATCACCGCAAAAGCGCGTCGATCGCAAAGCCTTTGTGGCTTGTTTTAACATCTGTTCGCTTATTCAAATAAAAGGAGTAGAAATGAATACCAAACGTCTTATCAAGAGCGGCATGCTCGCCGTGCTCTTCCTCATCCTCGCTGTCAGCCTGGCGTTCGCCCAGGCACCTCTGGGCACAGCCTTCACTTATCAAGGCCAGCTCAAGAGCGAAGGTCAACCCTACACGGGTACGTGTGATTTCCAGTTTGGGCTTTATAACGTACTCACTGGGGGCACGCCCTTAGGCAATTTCACCGCCAACGAGGTCCCCCTCACTGAGGGCTTTTTCACCGTCCAGCTCGATTTCGGCGTAGGCGCCTTCACGGGCGAAGCGCGCTGGCTGGATATCAGCGTGCGCTGCCCAACCGGAACGGGTGATTACACCCTGTTGGAACCTCGCCAGCAACTGACTGCTGCCCCGTATGCCCTCTACGCTACTTCTGCCGAGGCAGCTGAAACAGCAATCTACGCTGCAAGCGCAGATTCGGTCCCCTGGATGGGGATCTCCGGTCTGCCGGCCGGCTTTGCCGACGATGTCGATAACGATACTATCTATTCGGCTGGCACCGGACTTGCCCTTACCGGCACAACCTTCTCCGTCAATACCACAACTATCCAAGCTCGGGTCACGGGTGCGTGTGGTGCTGGATATGCCATCAAGACGATTAATGCGGACGGTTCGGTCGAATGTGAATTAGACAATGACACTCAATATATTGCAGGTACAAGTCTCTATTTAACAGATAATACATTTAATGTAGATATGATGGCGGTTCAAGCAAGGGTCACTGAAGAATGTGGCAGCGGGTCTGCTATTCGGCAAATTCTTTCGGATGGCACGATTAATTGTCAAGAAGTAGAAAGTGCTAATTCTTGGAGATTAACAGGAAATTCTGGCACAACGCCAGGAACGAATTTTATAGGCACAAATGATAATCAAGCTTTTGAAATAAAGGTGAATGGACAAAGGGTGTTTCGATTTGAACCCACATATAACACCCCTAATACAATTGGAGGTTTAAATAATTGGATCACCCCTGGTGTAATGGGTGCAACTATTTGTGGAGGTGGTGGAAGAGATGAACAAAATAGCATTACCGACATGTGGGGGACGGTTGGGGGTGGCGCTGGCAATCAAGTAGGTAACAATGGCTCAGATGTCGAAGATTCAATGTTTGCTACAATTGCTGGGGGTAGATTAAATGCTGCGAGCGGTAAATTTTCAGCGGTTCTGGGTGGTTCCACAAACACAGCAAGTGGAGAGTTTTCTTGTGCGAATTGTGGACTTGGTAACACAGCAAGTGGCGATTACTCGTTCGTTGGAGGTGGTAATAATAATAATGCAAGCGGAGATTATGCAACAATCAGTGGCGGAAATGACCACTTGGCTTCTGGTTTTGAATCATTCGTAGGTGGAGGTAATTACAATCAAGCCTTAGGAAATTATTCTACAATTAACGGCGGATTTGATAACTTAGCTGATGGACTTTATTCTACGATACCCGGAGGAGCTTATAACGTTGCTACAGGACCTTTTAGTTTTGCTGCTGGGTATTATGGTTATGCTGAAAATGAAGGCTCTTTTGTATGGTCTGATTCACAAGGAACTACTTACCATGATCATGGGGTTAATACATTTAATGTGCGCACCCAAAATGGCGCCTTCATTGATACGGCGACAACTGGAAACCCAGGCTTGAAAGTTTACAATACTATTATCGGCAGCACCGCGGGTGAAGGCACTGCAATACTCGGTCAATCTAATAGTAATTACGGCTATGGTTTAGCCGGTTGGAATTTATTTAATGGCGTAGGTGTGGGTGCCTGGAGCTCTAACGGCAACTTAATCGAAGCCTACGATGGCGTTTTTCCGAATGGAACCTTGCGCTTTTATGTGGATAATGCTGGAAATGTCCATTATGGTGGCACTGCGGGTACATTTGCTTCTATCCCTTCGCCTACAGGGGGCGCGCCAAGCTACGTCTCGCTCTACGGGATTGCCGCAGCCGAAGCCTGGTACGAGGATTTGGGTTCCTCCAGCTTAGTGAGCGGCAAAGTGGACGTGAGCATCGACCCGCTCTTTGCTCAAACGGTCAACCTGACTGAGGACTATCAGGTGCAGGTGACCGCCACTTGCAATGAACCCGTGCTGCTCTTCGTGAGCGAAAAGACAACCGCTTATTTCACCGTGCAAGGTGTGCGCCTGGATGGTAAGCCTTCCAACTGCGCCTTCGACTACCGCATCTCCGCCAAAGCGGTGGGTTATGAGACCGTGCGCCTGGAAGCCGTGGATATCCCTGAACCCGTCATCAGCGAAAGGGAGGAGTAGCTATGAAACGCCATGTTAAACCTAACTTGCGTGTGCTGCTCTTCGCCGGGCTGACGTTGCTCTTTGCCTTGCCGGTCTTAGCCCAGTCCGGCGGGGAACTCGACCTCTCCTGGAACACAGTCGATAGTGGCGGCGGCACCTTCAGCAGCGGTGGCAGCTACACCCTGGGCGGCACCATCGGCCAACCGGACGCCGGTGGGATGACAGGCGGCGCGTACACACTCTCCGGCGGCTTTTGGGCTGGGCAGGCAGCTCCTACTCCGCCGCCCAGCTACGACCTCTTCCTGCCGCTGATCAATAAATAACTTTCTCGACCATGGGGCGCAGCGTATCGGCGCTACGCCCCAGCCATTCCCCTTTCTCATCGAAAATTAAGCATTCCCATAGCCTTCTCTCAGCTAAGGCTGATAGTATATACAAAAAATAAATAAATCTCTCCTAAAATGTCCTTATATTCACAGAGGATGGAAAATCTTCTTGAAAGGAAGTGTAAGCTATGAAAAAGAGATATGTTGTTTTGAGCGTTCTGATAGTTTTGGTCCTAATCGTTGGCGCAGTTGCTTTGCCCCGAACTTCACCGGTTAGCGTTTCTGCCCAAACGGGAACGGCAACTGCCACGCCCACCGTCAGTGGGAGTTTGCTCACCGATGGCACGGTGATCGAGCAGGTGCAAAGCATCTACCGAGGCATTTACGATAACGTCAACCCATCGGTGGTGAATATCCAAGTGCTGGGTACCTACAACTATGGGTTTTATGTTGGTGCTGTTTCTTCCCAAGGCTCCGGCTTTGTGTGGGATCCCCAGGGGCACATTGTGACCAACAACCACGTGGTTGAGAATGCTTATAACATCACTGTTACGTTCTCTGATGGCACCACGACGACTGCCGAAGTGGTTGGCACCGATGTGCAAAGTGATTTAGCGGTCATCAAAGTCGATCCCTCTGGACTCACGCTCCATCCAGTCAGCTTGGGTGATTCACAGGCAGTGAAAGTGGGCGACTTGGTGATTGCGATTGGCAACCCCTATGGTCTCGCCGGCTCGATGACGCAAGGGATCGTCAGTGCGCTCTCACGCTCCCTGACGGTGGATAGCTCTAATCCCTTCTCATCTAGCACCTATACCATCCCGGATATTATCCAGACAGATGCTGCCGTGAACCCCGGTAATTCAGGCGGTGTGCTGGTCAATACTTCTGGAGAAGTCATCGGGGTGACTTCAGCGATACAGTCCACTACGAACGCCAATGCTGGCATTGCCTTCGCCATCCCCTCCCATATTGTGGAGCGGATTGTGCCAGTGCTAATTAAAGAGGGAAGATACAAGCACCCCAGCTTAGGTCTTTCCGGCATCACTCTGACGGCTAATTATGCCACCGAGATGGGCTTGGATGCCAATACTCATGGCGTGCTGATTACCGACATTACCCCCGGCGGAGCAGCCGACCTGGCTGGCTTGAAAGAGACCACGCAGCAATACACCCGCTACAACCGCGGGGTCATCATCTTTGGCGATGTCATCACTGAAATCGATGGCAACCCCGTGCGCACTTATGAAGACCTGATCTCTTACATCTTCAACAAGACTGAGGTGGGTCAGAGGGTGGAGCTCACCATCTTGCGCGACGGCAAAGAAATGACCGTCACTGCAACCTTACAGGCTGAGTAATACCAGCCCGAGAATATAACCACCACTGGAAGCAGAGCTGCTCTAGGAGGAGCAGCTCTGTATTTTATCTTTCCAAAATCTTATATATGGAGAGCTTCTACAAGTTTTAGAATATGTGGTTTAGGCTTCTATAATTTTCCTTAAGTAGACTAAAAGAGTATGAAATATGCCATCTAATCCTAAAAATCAAGCTCAAGTTGTTTATTTTAGCCACGGCGGTGGGCCATTACCGATCCTTGGCGACCCTAGCCACAAAGCCATGGTGGAATTTATGCGCCATTTACCCAGCCAGCTTCATCAGCCGGACGCAATCGTGGTAATTAGCGCCCACTGGGAAGAAAAACAAGCCACCCTGCTCGGAGCGGCTAATCCGCCGATGCTCTATGACTATTACGGCTTCCCAGAAGAGGCTTATCGGATTAATTATCCTGCGCCAGGTGACCCAGGGTTAGCACAGCGAATCGCCAACCTGCTCGAGCAAAACGGCATACCGGCGCGCATCGACCCCGCGCGTGGTTTTGACCATGGCCATTTTATCCCGCTCAAGCTGATGTATCCCGAAGCCAATATCCCCTCCATTCAGCTTTCGCTGCTCAGGGGATTAGACCCTGCGAAGCATCTAGCGATGGGGAGAGCTCTTACGGAACTGCTACCTGAAAATATCCTCATCATCGGTTCTGGCTTTTCTTTCCATAATATGCGCGCCTTCTCCTGGGGAGATAAAGTCTACCCAGACTCAGCTAATGATGCTTTTCAGGATTGGCTGATAGACACGATTGCTAACCCCGTAGTTCCTCCAGAAGAGCGGGAAGAACGACTGCTCAATTGGGAAGAGGCGCCTAACGCTCGGTATTGTCACCCGCGCGAAGAGCATCTTCTGCCGCTTTTTGTTTGCGCTGCGTTAGCTGGTAAACCAGCAAAAATCGTTTTTGATGACCTGATTTTTGGCAAACGCGGCTTGGCATTCCTCTGGCAGTGGGGAGCAGACTAAACACCCATCCACGCGGAGAGTAAGAAGACAAAAATGGATCCAACGATAATCCCCAATGAAGTCCAGTGTACGCTGCCATATTCACGCGCCGAGGGGATTAGCTCATCGAGAGTGATGTAGACCATTACACCGCCGGCAAAAGCTAATGCGCCTGGGATGAGGTTTTGAAAGCTGCCCAGGAACAGACTGGCAAGCACAGCCCCTAAAGGCTCCGCCAAGCCAGAGAGGACAGCTATGCCCAAAGCATAACCGCGCTTGGCTCCACCTTTAGAAAGTGGCAGCGCAGTAGCCAAACCCTCGGGGATGTTGTGCAACATGATTGCCATGGCAATGAACAATCCAAACTGTGGGTTGTGCATGTAGCCGGCGCCCACCGAAATGCCTTCCGGCAAGTTGTGCAGCGAGATTCCAATCGCCAAGAGCAGTCCCGAATTGATTAATTTAGCATCCACAGCTGCACCCCCATGGCTAAGCCAATGCGCACCGCGCCTATGGCGCCGCCTCGTCTGCGTAATGTCGGGGTTATCATGAGCATCATCCGCCCGGGCGAGATCTTCAGTGTGATGACCATGAAATTCAACTTGCCCAAAACGCAAATGTGGTGCGAGATAGTCCAACGTCAGCATGAAAAGTGCGCCGATGCCGAAGCCCAGTGTGGCAGCCGCCGGACCGCCCAGCTCCCAAGCTTCATTGACCAGCTCCATAAAAGAGAGACAAATCATCACACCAGCAGTAATTCCCATGAGAAACCCATAAGCCCGCCTGCCCGGTCGGCGAATAATTGCCAGGGCTCCTCCTAATGCTGTACCTAAGCTGGCGACCAGGCTGAGCAGCAATACATTCACCAATGGTGAAAATTGATCAAACATATAAAGTGACCTGTTCTTTCTGAATGGGCAAGCCCATTCTGCATTTTGCTGGTCGGTATTGTACTCTCTTCAGGGGAATTTACCAAAAATCCAATCAAAAATAGCGCAGGTAGTTATCTTAGCTACGCTGCGCCACCATGGTGAACCTCTCCATGAGAATGATCTATGTCTGCAGCATAATTGCCTGAAGTTGCCAGCGCTTACAGATAGGTCGTGCGGTCGTCTAAGTTCGGGATTGAGCACAAGAAGCGGAAGGGTTCTTCGCCGATATTGGTGTAAGCATGGGGCATACCGGCTGGGATAAAGACCACATTCCCCGCCTCCACTTCATAGTGCTCTTCGCCGAGTGTCACTTTGGCTTTTCCACTGAGCACATACTGTTCATGCTCCACCGTATTGGTGTGCAGCGGCATTTTGCCACCTGGTTGAATGGTGAAGCAGCGCATAGCAAAATGGGGTGCCTCTTCTGGCGAAATCAGCACTTGCTTGCTCACGCCTACAGCATTCGGGACTGCCTCACTGGGAATATTATCGATGTGCTTTACAGACATACGCACTCCTATTGAGTAATCTTTATGAATATTATACCTTAGGGTGTTAGTGGATTAGTTTCCCGCTAATATCCTCACCTAAATTAATTAACAATTTTCGCTGTTAAGCCTCTCTCTGCAGAGTATAATCCCTTTAGAGCTATTTTTAGGAAGAAACAGGAGGCTTTGCGTATGATCGTTGTACACTATAAGCATCTTCAAATCGAATGCGTGCAAGGCGATATTACCCGCCAGCCGGATATGGACGCCGTGGTCAATGCTGCCAATGCCGAGTTGCTGCCAGGGGGCGGCGTGGCGGGTGCGATCCATCGCGCGGCTGGTCCGCGCTTAGCCGAAGCCTGCCAACCGCTTGCGCCTATTCAGCCCGGGCAGGCTGTAATCACACCAGCCTTCAATTTACCTAACCGCGCGGTCATCCACTGCCTCGGTCCGGTTTACGGGGTGGATAGCCCAGCGGAAATGCTGCTCTCGGCGTGTTATCGCAACGCCTTGCAATTAGCCGAAAAAGAGGGCTTAACTTCGATTGCATTCCCCGCCATATCTACTGGCATTTTCGGCTATCCTTTCTCTGAAGCCGCCCGCATTGCTATCCACACCGTGTTGGATGAAGCGGAACAGCTCTCAGCTGTGCAGCGCGTGCGCTTTGTGCTCTATAGGCAAAATGACTACCAAATCTATGCGCAGCTCCTGCCCGAAATCATCCACCTGCGGGAGGAATACGCTCGGCAGGCGCTTTTCACGGACCTTTACGAACTGACCATGATGCAAGCTTACCAAGCCGAGGGCATGTTGGACCAAGCGGTCTTCACGCTTTCAGTGGGGAGGCTGCCACAAGAACGCAACTTCCTACTGGCAGCGGGCTTGAGCACAGTGCTGGATTACCTCGAGAATGTACGCTTTGACCAAGCCGCTTTGGATTACCTCTCCACCCTGCCGCTCTTCAAGCCTCAATTTATCGAGTCACTGCGCAATTTCCGCTTCACGGGCGAGGTTTACGCTCTCCCAGAAGGCACCCCCTTTTTTGCAGATGAGCCGATCCTCGAGGTAGTTGCCCCGCTGCCAGAATGCCAGTTCATCGAGACGTACCTGATGAACCAAATTCACATCCAAACACTCTTGGCGACCAAAGCCCAACGTGTGGTGCAAGCTGCCGGCGGGCGCACAGTGGTCGATTTTGGTGCACGGCGCATTCATGGTGTAGACGCGGCTGTGAAAGGCGCCCGCGCCTTCTTTATCGGGGGAGTCAACGCCACCTCGAACGTCTTAGCCGGCAAGGAGTATGGTATCGCGGTCTCCGGCACGATGGCGCATTCCTACGTGCAAGCGCATGAAACAGAGCTGGAAGCCTTCCGGGCTTTCACACAGCTTTACCCCAAGACATACTTGATCGCAGATACATACGGCAGCCTGAAGGGTGTGCAGCACGTCATCAAACTGGCTCACGAGCTGGGTTCGAACTTCCAGGTAGCCGGTATCCGCCTCGATTCAGGCGACCTCGTCGCGCTTTCCCGCCAGGCGCGTCAGATGCTGGATGACGCAGGCTTGCAGCAGGTACAAATCTTTGCCAGCGGCGGGCTGGATGAATACAAAATCCAAGATCTGTTAGCAGCTGGGGCACCCATTGACGGCTTTGGCGTCGGGACGGCAATGGGCGTGTCGAGTGACGTCCCCAGCTTAGATATTGCCTACAAGCTTACCGAATATGCCGGGCACGGGCGCGTAAAACTCTCCTCAACCCGCACAGTCCTGGCGGGGCGCAAGCAAGTTTTCCGCCAGGCGCAAGGCAGCCAGGATGTGAGAGACACCATCGCCCGCGCCGAGGAGCAGCTCCCAGGACGACCGCTGCTCGTGCCCGTCATGCGTGGAGGGTACCGTTTGCAAACTGCCGAGGTGAGCTTGCCACAGGCGCAGGCATACGCAAGGAAGCAGGTCGCCCGCCTGCCACAAGCGCTGCTGGCGCTCGAAAAAGCTAAGGAGCCTTATCCCGTTGCTATTTCCCCAGCGCTCCGGGAGTATCAACAGGAAACACAACGGCGCTTTACAGAGCAAGAGGAGGAATAAAATGACAGAGCTCAGCTTTGCCTTTCAACCGGGGGATGCTCTCCTAATTATCGATGTTCAGAATGATTTCTGCCCCGGCGGTGCCTTGCCCATTGCGGAGGGCGACCAGGTAGTGCCAGTGCTCAACGCATGGATCGACGCAGCCAGCCAGGCTGGCATACCAGTCTATCTGAGCCGCGACTGGCACCCCAAGCATCACCCCAGCTTTACTGAGGAAGGCGGTCTTTGGCCAGTGCATTGCCTGCAAGATACTCCAGGTGCAGCTTTCCACGCCGGGCTGCACATCCCGCCAGAGGCGGTGATCGTGACCAAAGGCACGCGCTTTGACCAAGACCAAAACTCCGCCTTTGACCAGACCGGTTTAGCCGTGCACCTGCACAAAGCCAGCATCCAGCGGCTGATCATTGGCGGTTTAGCCGAAGATGTGTGCGTACTTGCCACCGTGCTGGATGCGCGCACCGAGGGCTTTGCCGTGAGCGTGATTGCCGCCGGAACCCGGCCGGTGACTCCTGCTGGCAGTGCGGCAGCCCGGCAGAAAATGCTAACCGTTGGCGTTGAGCTGTTGTAATGAAGTAACTTGTTCTAGCCGGTCTTTGAGTGCACAGCCTACCCTTAGGGCACCGTGCGAGGAAGTTGACCGCAGGTCTCCACAGCCATTTGGCATAGTCAGGAGAGTGCGCAGCCTACCCAAAGGACACTATGCAAGTACAAACTCTCGCCAATTTGAACAGTTTGGGTTATTATTTGGGCAATTTAACCCGGTTCGGAAAGAGATGCTCAGCGAAGATAACTCCACTTATACAGAAACTTTCGCGGTCCCGACGTATGAATGCGACGCTAACCTGCGCTGGAAGCCTTCAGCGTTTCTGCAGCACATGACCGCAGCCGCCAATGCGCACATCGACCTTTTAGGCGAAGGCTACCAAACTCTGCTCGACCAAGGGCTGGTGTGGGTACTTTCGCGCATGAAGTTCAGGTTCTTTAGCTTTCCACGCGTGGAGGAGCAGATTACCATCCGCACCTGGCCCAAGACCATCCAGCAGAAGCTCTTCTTCATCCGCGATTACGAAATCCTGAGCGCATCGGGTGAGCTGCTCACCGCTGCCACTTCGGCTTGGCTGATGATGAACATACAGACCCGCCGGCTGGTGCCGCCTTCCTCCTTGCAGCTGAACCTGCCGCAAAACCCCAGCCGACATGCTTTAGCTGAGCCGCTGGAAAGGCTCACTCCGCCTGCGGATGGCGAGGAAAGGCTGCGCTTGCGTGCCGGCTACTCAGCCATCGACGTGGTGGGGCATGTCAATAACGCGCGTTATCTCGAGTGGGTGTGCGATGCTTTCCCCATAGATTGGCATCATAGTCATCAGCTCGAGGCGCTGCAAATCAATTACGACCGTGAGGTTCACCCCGAGGATGAGGTTAGTGTGAAGGTAGCCCCGCTGGATGGGCAGCCTGGCGCTTTTGCCCTCGCCGGTCATAACCTAACCCAAAACACAGAGGCGTTTACAGCTGCGGTCAGCTGGAAAGAAAATCCCGCTTAGCCGACGATCTCCACATCGGTGCTGAGCTTCAGCCGGCTCTTGAGCAGTGCGGAAACGGTATCAAAGTATTCTTCGGTAAGGTAGCGCTCCAAGCCATACTTGCGATAGACCCAATCCGCATAGTGGTAATTCATACGGTCCACCAGCACCTCGTCGGCATTGCCAGCCAGCAACTCCGGCAAGTCTTCCGCGCCCGGCAGTAACGGCGCAATCATCACGAATGTGTGAATGCCCGCCGCGTGCAGCGCCTGCAGCGCCTCTATGCGGCTGGAAATAGAGGGGACATGCGGCTCGAAAATCTGCCGGATATGCTCATCGGCTGTGCCAATGCTCAACCCCACTTCCACACCCTCGCCCGCGCGCAGAATGTCGATATCCCGCGTCACCAAGGGCGACTTGGTCTGAATGGAGACTGGCCATTTGGCATCGATGAGGATTTCCAGGCACTGCTGGGTGAGGCGGTGTTGGGCTTCCAAGGGTTGGTAAGGGTCGCACACGCCACTGACCCACACGCGGGCAGGCGGTTTGCGCTGGATTTCCTTAGCCAGCAGCTGAGGGGCATTAACCTTGACGTCCACAAACGCACCCCATTGCTCCTTATGCCCGCTAAAGCGGCGCATAAAGCGCGCATAGCAATAACTGCAGGCGTGCTCACAGCCAGTATAGGCATTGATCGTATAGGGAAACACCTGGGACTTGGAGAGAATGCTTTTAGCTTGCACTTCGTTGACAATCATTTGAGCAACTTTTAGATTGTGCTCGTGAACGGGTCAGTTTCTTGACCCCGCCATGTAGCTATTGCTCCATCAAGCCGTAACAAGGATAAATTCCTTGGCTTGCCAATCCTTCCAGCACTTCCGGTGTCAGCATATCAGCAGCGTGGTAATGCAGCCCAAAGCGGCGTTGAATCTCGTGGATATACCCCGCTTTATCAGCTTTAGCGATGATCTGGTCGCATTGCTCTTCTGGATAGGTGGTGAGTAGCGCTCGGCGGAATTCTGCCAAAATTTCCTGGCGCTTTTGCGGGTCGGAGGGTAAGGTCATGCGCATACCGGTATATTTGCTATCGTAGGCTTCACAGATTTTTTGTTCAGAAAGATTCGGGTAGCTGTTGTTGAAGACCACCATGTCATAGTCCAACTTTTTGCGCGGAGTGCTCAGGCTCTTGGGGTACCCCAAACTAAGCAGCAACATAGGCGCAACCAATTTCGGCAGCTTGTACATACGCGCGGCTGCGGGGATGTTGTCGATAATCGTGCCCACGTAGCATGAGCCGATGCCATACAGCCAGGCGGCGGTCTCGATAGTCTGCGCTGCGCACACCAGGTCATCCATAGCGATGGTGTAATGCCGGAAGCTTTTATTACAGGTGAAGGGTGCATCGTTAGCACGGCTGTAAACAGCTAACTTGTGCCAATCCAAACAGAAGATCAGGTTCACAGGGGCTTGGGCGATAAAAGGCTGGTCCCCGCAGAGCTTGCTAAGCTGATGGCTCTGGATGCGGCTGCGTTCTACAATGATGGAGTAAGGCTGTAAATTGCCACCAGTGGCGCTATTGATGCCTGCAGCAAGTATTTCATATAAAATTTCCTCAGGGATCGGGTCATCTTTAAATCGGCGTACAGACTGACGGTTTTGCATCAGCCCAACTGCCCAATCGGCTTTATCTAAATCTCGCTGCATCATATACCTCTTTTCAACATAACCTAATTTTAATGGATAATTGCCTAAATTGGGCTGGATTAAGAAAAATTGGTCCGGAATTAACCCCAATTTGCATACTTAAAGGCACTCGACTGTTTAAGGAGTGCCTTCTTTTGCAAACCAATCCTCGATAAAAGTCAAGCTACTTACTCAGGATTGAGACACGATCAAAACAGGTTCGCAGAAATTTATCTCGTCTGAAGTGATTTCCAAAAATAGAGTTGTTTTCGCCTATGAGAATTGTATTGTTATGATCTTGTCTCCAAAGTAGGATATCGCCCCTGAATCGCATGCCCCACGCTGGCAGCCGCGGCAGAACTCGACACACTTTTCAGGAGAGACCACCACAGGCCTACCCTCTCTCTCGACGAACACGCCATGATGGAAAAAGCTGATGCACGAGAGGCAGCTCGTACATTTTTCATAATCAATGATGGGATACCAGTTCTTAGACATGCATTAACCCTGACAATAGTTAAGAGTTTAGCGTGATGAGATTTTTTATAGCCTCAATAGCCTGCTCAGTCTGCATGTTCCTAATATCTGCCGCAAAATGATGAGAGGTGTCGAAACCAGCCTCACGGAAGGCATCCCGGAACATTTTCGACTGCATGACGGGATCACAGCCGGCGATGAACAACTGCTCGATGCTCTTATCAGCAGCGATGGTTTTGAGATATATATCGCCATCATCCGCACAAAGCTGTGGGTGGATGGCGACGAAATCCACCAACTTTTCGCGACGAATAGCATTGATCACTTCAAAAATATTCATCCCCTGAAACGATGGGCAGGTCCCCTGACAAACACATAGCAAAAGCCCTTTTTTACCCATATTTTCTCCTTCCAAACAATTTACCTTGCCTTGAACAGGCTTTCAAATCCAAAAATACTCACAGTCATTTTTATAGCTTTTTGGCTCACCAATTGTTATTAGAAAGCCGGCTCGCGGGAGTATTTCTCGTCCAGCTTAGCCAATAGGTAAGAGATCACTGCACCTACCACAAAGAGCAACGCACACATCGCTATTACACCTGCACCCGTAACGCCCCGTGGGATGATCGCAATCGTCGAGCCTACCACAATGCCCAAGATGAGATGATACATGACAGCATAGTGCTTCTTGAAGAGCAAAGAGATCAAACGCGCAAATATCAAGACACACAACACGCCGCCAATCAAAATCGGGATGATGACGCCGAAATCCAGATGGCTGATTCCAGCCGCCATTTTGTCATACAAGCCAAAGTAAATTAGGAAGTTAGAAGGGCTCATCCCCGGCACCACAGCACCCAAGCCCATGAGGAAGCCGCTGAGCAGCCAGTTGGTGAAGCTGGGCGTAAGCTGCGAAAAGCTGCTGTTTTCTAGAGTGCGCATGGCAAACACCGTCAGGGCTGCCATTACCACCAAAAGCGCCCAGTGCCAAGGCTTGCGGCCCTCCTTTCCAGAAGTCTTTAGCAGGGATGGGAATGTACCGCTGATGAAGCCGATAAACAGCCAAGTGAATTGCGCGGCGTAATTTGCGAAAGCCCAATCCACCACTGCGGAAAAAGCAACCACACCTAGCGCGCCGCCGATGCCTACGGGGATAAAGTAGACTAAGTTTTGCAGGAATTTCTCACGCAGGTTACCCAACCAGCGCATCAACGGCTCGTAAATGCCAAAGACTACAGCTAACACGCCGCCCGAGAGCCCTGGCGTGATAAACCCAACCCCAACTAAAACGCCTTTTACTACGCGCAAGAGCCAATCAACAACGGTACTTTTTGGCTGCGCAATTTCTTCAGTTGCCATCAATGTTCTCCATAATCTTAATTTCAGGGCTCCATTATACTCTTGTGGAATAATACGGTTGCGCAAACTTCCTCTTTATTAGAGCAAAGTGATAATGTCCTTAAGTAGCAAAATAGAAATGTCCTAATGATTAATAGCTATGAAATCGTCGTTCGATTATTCCAATTTTTTTCAAAGGAACAATAAAATCATGACGAACAGCGAAATAGAGCCTTTCCCCTCTTACTCCCCTTCCCAGCGAGCTAATATTTATAAGATTATCCTCATTAACTATCGCTGGGACGGGGAGTTGATGCTTGAAAGAGGGCTGCGCCCTCTTTCAAACTATTTTCCCTTCCCAGCGGTTCGGCTGAGGCACAAAAAACAGCTTGCCGCTGGGACACGTTTTGTCAAGGGGGTAATTTAGAAAATAGGCGTATGGGCAGAACAGTTCCGAAAGTGGTTATT
>DAOUFK010000012.1:0-4346 GCA_034430095.1 Candidatus Mesolinea sp. | reverse complement strand
AAAACGAAATCGACGCGCTTTACCCACGCATTGAATCTGACTTAATTGAATTCAGTTTATAATATTGATAGATCACATGACTACGGGTCTATTTTTCCTTTAATCCTGATGAGGAGGTTCTAAAGAGATGAAACGCATAGAACTTATGCATTCAAAGAAATATATCTTCGCCGGGCTGTTAATTTTGGCACTCATTTTGGCAGCTTGTGGCACCGCATCTCCCACTCAAGAAAGCTCACCTGCAGGCGCAAGTGATACCCCTGCTATCGCTACTGCGAGTGAGACATCAGTTGAGGTCGCTCCAACGGCGACAGAACCAGAACCGACGCAAGCCCCAAGCCTCACGCCAGAGCCAACGCAAGCTCCCAGCCTTATGCCAACCTCTGGCGAAAAGTACTTAGGAGACATTGTGGAGCAAGGCGGTTTTTGGCTGACAGCCTTAGCTGTGCAAGACCCAGCTACACCGGGGATGTTTGCGTCAATTGGTGAGGGCAATAAACTCGTGGCAGTAGAAGTGGTGATAGGTAATACGACTGATACACCGCTCAGCGTAAACACTTTTTATGCCGAGCTCGTAGATACAGATGGCTTTACTTATCAATCAAGTATGGCACTGGATTCAGATATAGAGCTGGATACTGTTACGCTATTCAAGGGAGAAAAGGCAAAGGGCTGGATTGGATTTGAGATTCCTCTGGATGCAATCCCAGCGCTTGTGATCTACAATCCAGAATTTTCTAGCGAAGTTTCGCTTGAGGCTAGCTTGCTTCCTGCCCCAGCCGCGCATGTGGCAGATACAACCTTACTTGCCGCCACTCCGGAATCACCAGAGGTACGCTTAGGCGAGACAGCGACTGCAGGCGGGGCAGCCCTTACTGTGTTGACAGTAGAGGACCCTAGTGCACCAGGCTTGCTAACCTCAGATATTCCAGGCACAAGATTTGTATCAGTCCAGGTTGTCTTTGAGAATCAATCCGCCGCTGAATTAAGTGTTAATTCGCTCTACTGCTATCTTGTGGATGACCAAGGTTATGTGTACGCTGCTGAACCTTTTGGTCGGGATGATGGTTTAGAGGCTACTGACTTAGCCCAAGGGAGAAAGGTCCAGGGTTGGGTTACCTTCCGCATTCCAGAGGAATCTAAGCCCGCTGCCTTCAAATATGAACTGAATGGTTTCAGCGGAGAGTTCCTGGCGGTTAGCCTTTTGCCATAGTCACACAGAGGGTAGAGCGGGCTCAGCCGGCAGAGAGGCTGGCTAGGTGCCTGCCTGCTAAGCACCCCGAGCCAAAGGCAAAGTGTAGGTTAAACCCGCCGCACGGACCAACTACGTCTCCGTTCTTCCATGGTACCCTACGGGTAGGCTTCGCACTCTCCTGACCAGGGAAGGCTTTTGACCTTTAGGTCTTAAAAGGGGAGACCTGCGGTCAACTTCCTCGCTCGGTCAGGAGACCGGCGAGAACACTAAAAAAATTACAGTCAGGTTCCTCGCTCGGTACCCTATGGGTAGGCTACGCACTCAGGAGACCGGCGAGAACTAGAAGGAAAATTCATTGAGTTCAAAAAGGCTGACTGCCTTTATTGCTAAGTCTTGCCTGCCAGGTGCCTGCCTGCTAAGCACCCCGAGCCGAAGGCAAAGTGCAGGTTAAACCCGCCGCAAGGACCAACCACGTCCAGCGTTTCCCCCACTAAGTAAAGCCCTGGGATGAGGCGGGATTGGCACGTGCGCGGGTCCACCTCCCCTACTGGCACGCCGCCGGCGCTCACTTGGCTCTGGTCAAAGCCCTTAATGCCAGTGATGGGCAGGCGGGTTGCGCGCAGGGTGCTGCTCAACTGCTGCGCCTGCGCGCGCGAAAGCTCACGCAACCGTGCCTCTGGCAGGACATGCGCTTGCGCCAGGAAAAATTCGGCAGCTTTGGGCGGGAAGAAGGCTTCCAGCACTGCTTTCAATGGCGCCGGGTTATCCTTTGCCAAGCGCCGCTCCCACTCCTGCCCAAAAGCAGCGCCAAAATCCAAGCTCAGACTAAGCTTCTCGCCTTGCCGCCGCGCAGCGAGGTGTGAGAGGTTCATCACGCCCGGTCCGTTCATCCCCCAAGCCGTAAAGATGACGTTGCCAAAGCTTTCCCCTAAAAGCTCGTCGCCAGCCCAGATGCCGGTCTTAACATCGAAGCGCAGCCCTTGCAGCGCCTTCCAAGCGCCAAGCTGCAGCGTGAGCGGACCCAAAGCCGGCACGAGCGGCACCAGCGTATGCCCAAGGCGCGCCAGGGTGGGGAACAGCTCCCCGCGCGAGCCGAGCGCTGGGTATGCCTTGCCGCCGGCTGCCACCACCAGCCGGTCGAAGCTCTGCGTGCGGGCAGGCTCGCCCGAGGGTAAGCGCACGGTGAAGCCCGAGCCCTGCTGCCAAAAGTCCACAACCTGGGTGGAGAGGCGCAGCTCCACACCGCGTGCGAGGAGCGCCTGCCGCAGGATATCCACGACCGAGTGGGCTGAATCAGAAAGTGGGTAGTACCAGCCGTCGTCGCTATGGTGTGTAGGGATGCCGAGCGCGTCCAGTTCTGCCAAGAGCGCCTGGAGCGGAAAGGCTTGCAAAAAAGCCTGCATCCAGCTGGGGTCAGCGCAGGTGTATTTTTCTGGGGAGAGGGCAGCATTGGTCAGGTTACAGCGCCCACTACCGGTCACGAGCAGCTTCTTACCAATTTCCGCGTTGTGGTCAAAGAGAGAAACGTGCGCCCCGCCCTGGGCAGCAGTGAGAGCGGCAAAAATGCCGGAGGCACCTGCGCCAATAATGCCAATATCCATAGCAAAATTATACCCGCTCAAGTAAGCTCATCTTGGCTTGGATGGA
Organism: Candidatus Mesolinea sp.; assembly: GCA_034430095.1. Classification (GTDB taxonomy): domain Bacteria; phylum Chloroflexota; class Anaerolineae; order Anaerolineales; family Anaerolineaceae; genus Mesolinea. Next base: position 1,504 of record DAOUFK010000012.1, on the reverse strand, counting down.
ATTAAAGCACTTGCCCCTCTCTTGAGGGGCAAGCTGGTTCGATATCGAGAAAATAGGTAATTGCGATTACTTTTGGTCACTCTCTGGCGTGCTTGTAGGCTCGGAAGAACTTACCGGTGCCTCGGTGATGACCGTTTCGGTTGTTGCCGGAGAAACGGTTGCTTCAGCCGGCTTGGGTTTGTGATCCCCGCCGTTCCAGGCAGCTTTGGCTACCTTTACAACCAGCCAGACCACTAAGAGCAGCGCGGCTAACCCCAATAGCAAGCGCAATGGGAAGAGGAAGAAGTAGCCGATAAAAGCTGCCGGCCGGCGAATGATCATTCCATCGCGCATACCTGGGATTTGCTGGCGGGGAGAAGAGGGATTATCATCGCCTCGCAGTGCCAGCGCATTTGCATTGCTTAAACCCATCTGATAGCCGAGCGCTCCTGCTCCGGCAATTAGACCTAACAGTAGAATCACGGATACGGTGATCCAAATCCATTTATTTTTCATAGGTGCTTCCTTATTGATACTTAGAATATATTTTTATAAGTTCATTTTATATGAAACCTAACCTTATTTTAGGCTAAGAAGAAGTGAATCTCAGCTTTCATAGCATACATTAAGAATCGGTTTCCGGCTAAATTTGGTACAATGTCCTTGATGAGCAGCACAAAAAACGGAAGCAGCATTGACGCTAATACTGCAGATGGTTCTAGAGATCCTCTCTGCGCCAATCCTCAAAAGCAGGGCGAAAAACTGACCCAGCTGGACTTCCTGACGTTGGAGATGATGGGGATTTCTATCGAGGAGCTGCGCGAACTACTGGATGAGGAAGAACTGCAAGCGTATTTTGCCTTCCTGCGCCGCCAATCCAGCGACTTAGACTCCACCAGCCCGTAATAACCTCGGGTTTCATACACAGATCAAAATACTTTGCGTTAAAAAACAGGGCACCTTCAATGATAGGATACCCTGTTGTCTCCTCCGTAAACAGGCAAAGATACAATCTCTTATGAGAGCGGTTCTTCAGGTTTATCTTCTTCGGGTTGAGGTGGCGCTTCAGGCACTGGTTCGCTGGGCGGCATTTGCTCCACAACCGTGGGCGTCGCAGCTGGAGTGCGGTCAGCTGTTTGCTCAGGTCGCTGCGGCGGCTTTTGCCCGCGGATGATTTCGAGCTCTCGCTGTTTTTCCTCTTTTTGGGCGTATAGGCTTTTAATCTTCTCGCAGGTGGGGCGGATGGCTTCATCTACCAATGCGCCATCCATGAACAGCTTGTAGGTAAGATCGCCTAAGATACTCTTTTGGATGCCGATTTGGCTGTCCAGTTCATGGATTTGCCCTTGCAGGTTGATAATTTGACCTTGTTGTTTGAGCTTCCAAGAAACTACGGAAGCGTAATGGGAAACATCATCTGAAAATGGCATTTCTACCTCCTTAAATCACAGGTAATTGCAACTTAATTATTATAGCATCATATCAAACGAGGATATTGTGGAGGGGTAGGTAAAAAACCCAGCGT
>DAOUFK010000011.1:0-38403 GCA_034430095.1 Candidatus Mesolinea sp. | reverse complement strand
TATTTCTTCTTGTCTATAATGATTCATGGTAACCCTAACCCTGACCCTTCCCCAACGGCAAGCTGTTTTTTGTGCCTCGGCACAGCCGTTGGGGAAGGGAAAATAGTTTGAAAGAGGGCGCAGCCCTCTTTCAAGCATCAACTCCCCGTCCCAGCGATAATTAACGAGGATAATATTATAAATATTAGTCCGCTGGGAAGGGGAGTAAGAGGGGAAAGGCTGCTATTATGCTGTTCATCATGATTTTATCGTTCCTTTGAAAAACTCGAAATAATGAGCGAAGATTTCATAGCTCCGAATCTTGATTAGGACATTTCTATTTTGCTACATTAGGACATTGTTATGTTGCTCTTACACTCTCGCTTTTAACTGCGTTTGCGTGCAGCTCTTGAAGTATACTTATTCAAACGACCTAATCTTAGCTTAGCAAGGAGCTCCCATGGCTATGAATTCTTCCAAATTCTTTTTTGGCTGTGAGTACGACCTGGCTGCCAGGCAAGCCTTAACCGAAAAACCCATCTTTTATGACCCTGCCGATCTGACGACCCATGCGGTTATCACCGGCATGACTGGCTCTGGCAAGACGGGCATGGGCATTATTCTCCTGGAAGAAGCTGCGCTGCAAGGCATCCCTGCGATTTTGATTGACCCTAAAGGCGACCTCACCAATCATTTGCTGCATTTCCCTGATCTTTTACCCGAGGATTTTGCCCCTTGGATCGAGCAGGATGCGGCGGCACGTGAAGGTAAAACATTGGAGCAGGCTGCTGCCGATACCGCTGCCACTTGGGCTAAAGGCTTGGCAGATTGGGGCATCGATAAAGCCCGCATGCAGAAATTGGCTGAAAATGTTTCCTATGCTATCTATTCGCCCGGCTCCAACTCGGCTATTCCGGTTAGTATTCTTTCCTCGCTCAAGTGTCCACAATTGCCATGGGAAGAGAACAAGGAAATGCTGCGCGAAAACATTTCCAGCACGGTAACGGCGCTGCTGGAGCTGGTAGGGTTTAAAAACCTAGACCCTGTGCGCTCTCGTGAGCATATCTTGCTGGCAAATATTTTTGAGGCTGCCTGGAGCAAGGGGCAGGACCTGGACCTGGAGAGCCTGATTTTGCAAACCCAAAACACGCCGTTTGAGAAGTTGGGCGTTTTTCCGCTCTCCAAGTTTTACCCAGAAAATGACCGCTTTGAATTAGCGATGATGCTGAACAACTTTTTAGCGGCACCGGCTTTTGAAAGCTGGCTGGAAGGCATGCCCTTAGATATTGGCGCCTTCCTATATACACCCGAAGGCAAGCCGCGCCACAGCGTCTTCTACTTAGCCCATTTGGCGGATGAAGAACGCATGTTTTTTGTAACCCTGCTCTATTCTGCCATTGAAACTTGGATGCGCAGCCAGCCTGGTACCTCAAACTTGCGTGCACTGGTGTATTTTGATGAGATCGTGGGTTATCTACCGCCAGTGGCATCTCCGCCCAGCAAGCCGATTATCCTGCGTTTGCTCAAGCAAGCACGCGCTTTTGGTGTGGGCATAGTATTAGCAACTCAAAACCCGATTGATTTGGATTACAAGGCGCTTTCAAATACTGGCACTTGGATCATCGGCAAGCTGCAAACTGACCAGGATAAACAACGCTTGCTCGATGGTCTGGAGAGCTTGGAAGGCGTTTTAGATCGGAGTTATTTCGACAGAACCATCTCAGCCTTAGGGAAGCGCGTGTTCTTGCTGCATAATGTGCACGCAAAAGCTCCGGCGGTATTTACCACGCGCTGGGCAATGAACTACCTGGCAGGTCCAATTACGCGTAACAAACTGCAGGCGTTAAACGCATTGGTTGGCGCAATACCTGAAGGGCATGCTGCCGGCGCCGTAAAGAAGGAAGAGATCCTTGGTTCCAAGAGTACCGCCTTACCTGGTAAGCCCAAGGAACCTAAGCTGACTTCCCAGGTGGAGGTTTATTACCTGCCACTTAAGCGCACGCTCTCTGAGGCACTAAAAACCCAAGGCATTAGCCTCTCAGGTGCAGCTTCTCAAGCCCTTGTGCATTACCAGCCAGCGCTTTTAGGGCAGGCTAATGTGTACTTTGCCAACCGCACCTATAACCTGGACACCCAGGTGAGGGTGAGTGTGCGCCTGCCAAAGCTGGAGACCCGCGGATTGGTGCGCTGGGAGGATTACCGTGTGGAACCTATTGACCCCGCTGAGCTGGAAAGCCAACGGCTGCCCGAGGCGACCTTTGGTGATCTGAGCTATCCTTTTGATGATGAAGTTAATATTAGTACGCTGAAAAAAGATTTTATCGAGTGGGTTTACCGCACGCAAACGCTTACGCTTTTCAAAAATGATGCTCTCAAGCTCGTCTCCGAGCCTGGCGAGAGCCGTGAAGCCTTCGAAGAGCGCTGTAAACAAGCTAGCCAGGGAAGCAGCGCGGAAACCGTTGAGAAGATTAAGCAGAAGTATGCCAAACTAAAGAAGACCATCGAAGATAAAAAGTTGCGCGAAGAGCTGGAACTGGAACGGGATAAGGATGTGCTAAAGCAGCGCCGCTCTGAAGAGGCAGTCAAAGGGATAGAGAATGTTGCTAAGCTGTTTAAAGGCAGAAAGAGCAACTTGAGCACATCGATGACAAAACGCCGCCTAACTTCGACGGCAAAAGCAGGCGTAAAAGAATCTGAGGAATTGATTAAGAAGTACGAGGCGGAATTAGCTGACTTAGATAAGCAGATGCAAGCTGAAATCGACGCACTCCAGACGCAAAGCACTCAGTCGATCGGAACCATCCGAGAAGTATATGTTCAGCCCCTCAAAAAAGACATCGTTGTGGAGCTGTTCGGTTTGGCATGGCTGCCTCATTATGCCATTAAAAGCGGCGACGATTGGCTCATGATTAGCGGAGATGATTAAGGGATCTCACGCTTATTGTGCTGGCTCAGCGGAGACCACGCTGTTGAACTGGTTAATTTCAAGGTACCAAGTACTGCCTGGCTGCGCTTGTAAATACAAACTTTCATCAGTTGTGGAATAGGTAAAGGTGCCTCCGGCTGTGGAGAAAGTGATTTCGTACTGTTCTGAGGGATTTCCCGTCCGCTGATCGTTGTCGAGCTCAAAAGTTGGCCAATAAGGACTCAAGTCCTCGCCAGCTGTGGTCAGAGTCTCAACCGGCAGCCAGTCCATCGTTGTGTAGGTACAATAGTTTTCGTAGACCCGGTAAACACAATCCTGAACAACTTGACCCAAACCTGTACCCGTATCGATAGTGTAAGGTTCGCCGCAAACTTCGGTCGCGATTGGTTGGGGTGTATCGGAATCGTACCGATATTGCAGCTCACAACTCACTAACGTTGCATCGGAGGGAATCGCGTCTTCCCAGCCATTGCGGTCAACGCGTTGATATTCCTCAATGACTTGGCTGCGCTGCCAAGAAACGGCGCTTACTACCGCAGTCACCTGGTCTGTTCGGGTGAGGTTGATGATCAGAAAAACAAACCCAGCCACTAACGCAAGAAGGATAACGATGAGAAAAGGCGCAGGGCGCTTTTGGGTGATGGGTGGTTTTTGGTTGTTTGCCCGAGTTTCTATTGCCTCCCCACTTTCGCGAGACTTGGCGCCACTGGTGATGTCACTTCCACATTCCACGCATGTTTCGGCGTCGATACTGTTGCGTGTGCCACAATAAGGGCAGTGTTTATTGGCACCCTTTTGTGCCATGCGAATCAAGGCTTCGTCTTTAATAAACTCGAAAGTTTCTGCGTCGACTTTTTCAAATTGGATATCAGGAGCTTGCGGCGCGCCGCATTGCGTGCAAGATTTGATTGCCCCGGGATTTTGTGTGCCGCAATAACTACACGTCCAGATAAGTTGGATATACCCGAGCACTTTCCTTGCCATAATATTCTCCTTATAAAGGTTGACTAAAAGAATGGAATGACTTAATTAATTTTAACACAGCTTATAAGGAAAAGTGGTTCAAGTTTAGGAGTGTTCACTTGGAATACTAGCTTTGGTGTAATTCTGTACGCAGAGAAGCGCGATCAAGCTCATCAGTGCAGGCGAACCGATCATCAAGGGGATGAAAAAGCGTACCGAAAGTAACATCAAGCTAAAAGCCAGTATGCCAGGCAAGAGCACAAGCAGCGGCTCAGTAAACAACACGGCAAAGCCATTTTTCCAAGCCAGCTTTAAGCTACGCTCGGCTTGGAGGAAATAGCAAGCTAAAGCGATAAATTGCCACACAAACCAGCTGAGGGCTAAAATTGAAATCAGAATGACCAGATAAGGCGCCAAAGCGAAGCTGCTATTGGCATAAAACCACAGAGTAAAGGCGAATATCGCCAATGCAATTAAATTGAGCAAACCCCATAGCAAACTATCTTTGAGGTGCAGTCTGACCCCCTCCCACCAGCCAGCGATGCCAGTGCGAATGCCGCTTGTAAGATCTAACGCTTGGTGAAAGACGCCGAAAAGCGCCGGCGCAAAACCCAGCACCGTCAGGCTGAGCAGAATGAAAGCTAAACTAACCAGTTCTTGGTTGCTCCAATCTTGCCACCAAAGGCTAAATGCTTTGCCAATTACCTGCAGCCCTCTGCGGATATCCGTCACAGCCTTACCTCCAGAGTTTGATTATATACCTATAGGATATATAATCTACTTAATCCTTTGTTTGGCGGGAATTATAATGGGATTGATTCTTATGATGATGGATTGAAAGGGAAGCGGAAAAATGTATGTTAACAATTGAAGACACTATTTTAATTGTCGTTGATGCTCAAGGACGCTTAGCGAGAGTAGTGGCTGAGAGTGAGACAGCTATTGAGCGTTTATGCATCCTCGTGCAGGGGGCAAAGCTGCTCGGGGTTCCAACTCTACTCACAGCACAAGCCCCAGAAAAAATTGGGCACACTATCTCGGAAATTACAAGCTTGCTGCCAGAGCAGGCAGATCTGCCGCGTATGAGCTTCAGCATCTGGCGTGACCAAGCAGTCAGGCAGGCTGTGCAATCCCTAAGCCCCAAGCAAATGCTGCTTTGCGGCTTTGAAGCGCATATTTGTCTTTACCAAAGTGCGATGGATCTGCTTGCCCAGGGGTTTGAAGTTTACTTGGTCACCGATGCTGTTTCTTCGCGCCGGATGAGTGATAAGAGTACAGCATTAGCCGAGCTCTTGGCTTGCGGAGTGCATCTGACTACGGTGGAAATGGCGCTCTTCACTTTGATGCGTGATGCCCAGCACCCTGCATTTAAGCCTGTTTCTGCACTCATCAAGTAACATAGAGGCTCATTTAAGGAATAACCTGGGTAAAAAAGACGTTGTATAACGCATATTAATAAAAATCCGATAGTTCAATGATAGATTAAGAAAACTTACGCATTTTTGGAGAAGATATGGCTGAAGAAGTAAAAAAACAAAAACGGAAAAGAAGCGGAAAGACTATCTGGACGATCGTTTTAATTTTGGTCGTTGCAGTAGGGATTTATGCTTTCATTCAGTACCGGCAATTTCAACAAGGGCTGCAAACCTTAGCTCAATTGGAGACAGTTCCCTACAGCCGCGAGACTTTTGTTAGCAGCGTGAACGGGACCGGAACAGTGCGCCCCGAACATCAAGCTGTGCTGGTGTGGCAGACCAGTGGCACGGTGGATCAATCTGATTTAACGGTTGGTGATGCCGTGCGCAAAGATCAAGTCATTTTAAAATTGGATGAAAATGACCTGCCTTTGGATATTATTCAAGCGCGTGCCGATAAAATTTCTATCGAAAAAGCTCTGGAGGACTTAGAGAGCAACACAGCCCTGCAGCGCACGCAGCTGCAAGCTAACATCGCCCAGGCACAGACTTCGCTTTCTTCGCTTCAGCATGAACTGGAAATCTTGGACGAGCGCGAATGTACTGTCTGGCGCTTGAATAACTTACGCACTAATTATGAAGATGCGTTAGAAACTTATCAAAATAACCCGACAGAGCAAAACTTAGCCAAAGTGCGTTCCACGAAGGCTGAGCTCGATTTTTGTGATCCAGAGGTGATTGACCAGCAAATCGAAGAGCTTAATGCCCAAATTGCTGTGCAAAACCAAAGCATTGAGGATTCCCAAGCAAAGCTCGAAAAAATCAAGAATGGTCCGGATCCAGATGAGAAAGAACGCCTTGAACTGCAGTTGGAGGCGATCAATAAGCGCTTGGCTTCGGTTGAACTCACAGCACCTTTTGACGGTACATTAACCGCCCTCTATACTAAACCAGGAGATGTAGTTTCGGCTGGCACGCAAGCAGCCCAACTCGCAGACCTGAGCCAGCTATATGTGGATGTGCCTATTTCAGAAGTAGATATCCCCCACATTCAACTGGATCAGACCGCAGAATTGGTTTTTGACGCATTTTTTGAGCAGACTTTCACGGGTAAGGTCGTAGAAATTGATCATGTAGGCGATGCACACACCGGAGTTGTGAGCTACCAGGTTACTATTGCACTGGAAAATGGCAAAGATCAAATTAAACCCGGTATGACGGCTGGTGTAACTATCCTTACAGAAGAACGTCAAAACGTCTTCACTGTTCCGAGCCAAGCATTGACGACTTATCAGGGCAAGGACGTGGTCTACGTGTTGCGCGATAATTTGCCTGTTCCGGTTGAGGTAAGCGTGGGCAGTTATTCCAACGAAAAATTTGAGATCACCAAAGCGGATATCGAAGAAGGTGAATTGATTATCCTCAATCCGCCCAGCGGCTTGCTTTCCATGATTCAAAATCCATTCGGGAGATAAGCGATCATGATGGAAACGCATGATGCACAACGACCGGTAATATATATTCGCGACCTGTATAAAAGTTATTACATTGGTGAAATTGAAGTACCAGCTTTGCGTGGCGTTGACTTGGAGGTTTACCCCGGCGAGGTCATCGCCATCATGGGACCAAGCGGCTCAGGGAAGTCTACCCTGATGAATATGGTAGGCTGCTTAGATTCGCCCACATCAGGAGAATACCGCTTAGAGGGGCAGCTGGTTTCAGAGTTAGTTGACGACGAGTTAGCTTTGGTCCGCAACGAGAAAATCGGTTTTGTATTCCAGAAGTACAACCTGCTCCCGCGTGCTACGGCGCTGGAAAACGTGGAGCTTCCTTTGCGTTACAGCCGGGATTCATCTCGAATGCGCGAACGCAGCAGTGAGGCACTTGAGCGTGTTGGGCTGGCTGACCGCATGCTGCATAAACCCAACGAGCTTTCAGGCGGTCAACAGCAACGCGTTGCTATAGCCCGAGCGATTGTCAACGAGCCGGCGATCATCTTAGCGGATGAGCCAACAGGCAACCTGGATTCCAAGTCTGGGCAAGAAATCATGGATTTGCTCATCGAGCTCAACAAACGCATCGGCACAACTGTGGTGATCGTTACTCACGACTCTCATATTGCTGCGCAAGCCCAACGCGTTGTCCATCTCCGGGATGGCGTCATTGTTGATTATATGGAGGAAGCATGAACTTTTTGCCTGTCCTCAAAGAAGCTTGGACTAGCATTGCTGCCAACCGCATGCGCTCCTTTTTGACCATTTTAGGGATCATCATCGGCGTGGGCGCTGTGATTGCGTTACTTGCTATTGGGCAGGGAGCTCAAGCTTCCATTGCTGGTCAAATTGAATCCATTGGCACCAATGTTCTTTATGTGATGCCCGGCAACCTTATGGAAGATATTACCAACCCGCAAGATTTGACTTTGAGCGATGTCTCTAATTTATCTAACCGAGCGAGAGCACCGCATATTGCGCGTGTAGCCCCCGTGCTGTTTAGCTCGACGACAATTACCTATGGAAGTGACACACTTTCGACCAATGTGACGGGCTCCACACCGGATATTCAGCACATTCTTAACTTGGAGATCCAAGAAGGTTCCTTTTTTACAGAGAGTCAGCAATCATCCAGAGCCTCGGTGATCGTGATTGGTCCGCGCGCAGCTGAGCGCCTCACGGGCAAATCCTCTGGCATCGTGGGAACTGTTTTACGAATCAATGGGCATCCTTTCCGCGTCATTGGAGTTACCAAGCCCAAGGGCGGTAACCAATTTAGCTCGCCGGATTATATGATTTATATGCCTATTTCTTCTATGCAGATGCGCGTCAAGCATAGCTCTGGTTCAGATGAGGTGGACTATATCATCGTACAAGCGCTCGATAGCCAGAGCATGACCTTAGCGATCCAAGAGACACGCGAAATTATGCGTTCCTCCCACCGTCTGACCCCAAGGCAACCTGACGATTTTAATATCACTAATCAAGAAGATTTTCTCGCGATCGCCAATAGCATTACCCAAATATTAACGATCATGCTAAGCGGAATTGGCGGGATCTCTCTACTGGTCGGTGGTATCGGCATTATGAACATGATGCTTGTGACGGTGACTGAGAGGACCCGAGAAATCGGCTTGCGTAAGGCATTAGGTGCACGAAAGTCAGATATCCTCCTACAATTTTTAACTGAATCAGCCTTGCTGAGCCTGATTGGCGGCGTGATCGGCATTGCTTTTGGCTGGGGGCTTTCTTCATTGGTCGGTTTGATCGCCGCCAATTCGGGAGCGCCACTTGCCCCAGTTATCGGCGTCAACTCGATCTTACTCGCAACCTTATTCTCCGCTGCTGTTGGCGTGTTCTTTGGTTGGTACCCTGCCCGCCGCGCAGCGAATCTACAGCCCGTGGAAGCACTGCGTTACGAATAAGGTCCGTGTTAGAATGCGGTAAACATAATCACGAGGAAAAAATTAAGCGGCTGCTCTTACAAAGCAGCCGCTTAATTTATTTAACAATCTTTGGTTATGGTCGGCTTCCTAAGGTGACTGGCACGTCCATTTGTTCGCCATCTCGCAAGATTGTAAAGGTCATCACATCCCCAGGGGCTTTGTTCAAGATCATATAGCTGAGGAGATCGCTGAACTCCTTGACCGGATGTCCATCTACGGCGATGATAAGGTCGCCTCCAGCATAGAGCCCAGTGAGATTCGTGCGGCGCGTTCCGCCACGCAGCCCAGCTTGGTCCGCAGGTCCGCCAGGAACCACATCGGTGATGTATGCACCAGTTTCTTGCGGGAGACCCAAGGTTTCGATGACCATCAAGCTGAGGCTGTTGAGGGCAGTAAGACCTAAGTAGGGATAATCGTAATAACCATTTTCGATCAGCGAAGGCAGCACTCTGCGCAGGATGTTAGAAGAAACCGCAAACCCAATACCCGTATTCGCAGCCTCACCGGTGAGCGTTATACCGCTGGTTTGAATAGCACGGTTTACGCCGATTACTTCGCCGTTTAGGTTGAGTAAGGGTCCACCAGAATTGCCTGGGTTAATCAACGCATCTGTTTGGATAACATCACCGGCAGAAAATGCTGTTCCACTCGCCGTTGTACGCAAGGAATCGAGAATTCTGCCGCGCCCGGAAATAACCCCTAAAGTTGTTGTGCCGCTCAAGCCAAATGGATTGCCAATCGCGACCACTAACTGCCCAACCTTGGCGGTATCAGAGTCACCCAAAGTCAACGGCACGAGTTCTTCCTCAGGCACATCCACAGAAATCACAGCCAAGTCAGAGTCGGGATCAACCCCAAGGATCTTGCCATAAGCTTTTTCGCCAGAAGCGAAATGGACTTCAAGTGAATCCACATCCTGCACAACGTGATAATTGGTCACAATGTGGCCTTGCTTATCGACCACAAAGCCTGACCCTAAACCTTCACCTTCCGTGGTACTAAATTGGATCGAAACCACACCAGGGCTCACCTTTTCATAAAGCGCTACCAACGTGTCATTTAAATCGACAACATTTGGTGCAACCACATTAGTCGTTGGGGTTTCTGTAACCTGAGGTTCTGGAATTGGTAATTCTGGTGTTGGGGTTGCTGTTCCTTGACCTCTGAAAACATACTGTAAACCAAATGGGGAGCATGCCAGAACCACCATCGCGATCAGGAGGATAACAAATACTTTTCCAGTTTTATTTTTCATATAAGCCGCCTTTAACACTTTGAAAAACTATGATTGTTTTAATTGTAGCCCGCTGTACCCTATAGTCAAGAATGAGCATAAAACCTTAAGAGAATTCATAGAATCTTACCTTGAGATTTCTTGGAACCAAACCAGAAGCCGCCAGAAAACCGCTGGCGGCTTTGGAAATTTTCAGGGGATAGATTAGCTCAAGCCCAGGATGCGTCCAGTCGCAAAGTCGATATCGATATCGTAATAAGCTGGCCGTGTGGGTAAACCCGGCATAGTGCTAATCGTGCCCAGCAGCGGGTAAAGGAATCCTGCTCCGATTGAAGCACTCACATCGCGAATGGGGATGCGGTATCCTTTAGGCACACCCTTGAGCGCCGGGTCGTGGCTCAGGCTGAGGTGGGTTTTAGCCATGCAGATCGGCAGCTGATCGTATCCCAAGCGGGTATATTCCCGAATACGTTCTTCAGCTAACTCACTATAATCGACACCATCAGCGCCATACACCTCGCGGGCGATTATTTCGATTTTTTCCTTTATTGGAGCTTCCAGCGGATAGAGGAATTCAAATTTGGAAGGTTCTTGGGCAGCTTTCATCACAGCTTTGCCCAGTTCGAGCGCACCAGCCCCACCCTTAGCATAATGATCGCAAATTACGGCATCTGAAACCTTACCTTGTTCGCGGGCAATCTTCTGCACCAGCTCCAATTCGGCTTGCGTATCGGTAGGGAAGCGGTTAATCGCGACCACCACTGGGATGCCAAATTTGGCGACGATCCGGCAGTGTGCTAAGAGATTCTCGGCACCTGCGCGAACCAGATCTAAGTTTTCTTCAGTGTATTCAGGTGCGAGCGGAGTACCAGCGGTAACCTTAGGCCCGCCGCCATGCATTTTGAGCGCACGCACCGTCGCCACAAGCACTACGGCGTTGGGGATATTGCCGGAATAGCGGCATTTGATATCGAAGAATTTTTCCATGCCCATATCCGAACCAAAGCCGGATTCGGTAACCACATAGTCTGCTAATTTCAACGCAATCATATCGGCGATGATGGAACTGTTGCCGTGGGCGATATTAGCAAACGGACCGGCATGCACCAGCACTGGTGTGCCTTCCAGCGTCTGCATCAGGTTGGGTTTGATAGTGTCTTTCATCAAAACAGTGAGCGCGCCAGCCACGCCTAAGTCTTCCGTCGTGATGGGCTCGCCGTGACGACTGAGACCAATCACGACGCGCCCGATCCGCGCGCGCATATCCGTCAGGCTGGTGGAGAGAGCCAGAATCGCCATTAATTCACTAGCCACAGAGATGTAGAAATTGGTCTTGAGAGTAAAGCCCTTCTCCTCTGGACCTTCGCCAACGGTGATGCCTCTCAGCATACGGTCATTAACGTCCACACTGCGCCGCCATGTGACGGTTTCGGGGTCGATATCCAGCCGGGCGAAGCGGGCGCGTTCCTCCGGGCTGAGCTTTTCTGGGTCGCTCTCGGTGATGCCCAATTTTTGCAGGCGACCAAGCATGCCGATGGCAAAATGCCGTTCGCCGTGTTTATCCGGCGGGCAGAGACGATTGAACAGGGCGGCATCGCTCTGCTGTGCTTCGTGGAACATGCGTGTATCAATGGCAGCGGCTAATAGGTTGTTGGCTGCGGTAATAGCGTGAATATCGCCCGTCAAGTGCAGATTAAAGTCTTCCATAGGGATAACTTGCGAATATCCGCCGCCGGCTGCTCCGCCTTTGATGCCAAAGGTTGGACCTTGCGAAGGCTGACGGATGCAGGTGAAAACGCGCTGCCCTAAGTGTGCCCCTAAGGCTTGGCTAAGGCCGACCGTGGTAGTGGTCTTGCCTTCGCCCAGCGGCGTGGGGGTGATAGCCGTAACGTCGATGTACTTACCATCGGGCACATCTGCCAAGCGTTCGAGGACGCTTAGCTTGATTTTGGCTTTGTAATCGCCATATAGTTCGATTTCTTCTGGCAGCAAACCGGCTTCTTCGGCTACTTGGGAAATAGGTTTGAGCGTGGCTGCCTGCGCAATTTCGATATCTGGCGGAACAGGGTTTTGGGGGTTGATCGGCGTGGGGATAAAACGACGCAATCCGGGTTTTTGTTTGAATGAAGTCACAGTTCTCCTTATCGTTCTGTATTTATTTATTCTCCAATCACAACACCGGTGGGCAAAGTCACCGATGCGGCAATGGTTAGGTTTTCAGGGTTACCGAGGAATTCTACAGGCACATCTACCTCAAGCGTACTTCCAGCAAGGATCGGACCGGTGAGCGCTTGCCCACCGCCAACGATGCGCCCAAGCTCATTTTTAAGCACTACAGTAACTAAAGTGCCCGAAAGGCTCGCATTAAGGTTGTTGAGCACCTGAGTTCGGACTACGGGAGCCTCTCCCTCCTCCAGGAGCAGTGTGCTTTTGGTGATCGAAAGCGGGTTATAAGCCAAGGGGTACTCGCCAAATTCTCCCGGCACGATAATCATATCCACTTTAGCGGCTTGAGCTGTTGAAGGCGGGTATAGGATCCCTGGGGAGAAGTTCAACGTTTCCCCCGGGAGCAGCATGTGAATGAAGCCGCGCGAAACTGCACACACACGGTCTTGCGCATCCGCAACAGTGACGATGTAATAAGTGCCAGTGAGAACTTGATCGGTAATATTTGTGAGTATAGCCCCACCAGAGACGTGCCCGTCCTCGCTAATGATGAAGTCCCAATCCTCAACCTTGATGTTTTTCCACCAGCTGCCGCCTTCTAATGAGGCTGTGTAGGAGGAGATCCATGGGTAAATCTCCACAAGCACCGGCGCTTCGGAGACGGTTACGGGGATGCTCACACCGATGCGGTCTTTCTCCGGGACAAATTCGGTGAGGATGCTGCCGCCGCCAACGATTTCACCTTTGGCGTTATAGCCAACAGCGTTGACTTCAACCTCTGTGTAGGTTTGCTTATCCCGGTTTTGCAGCCAGCCGGTCATTACCGCGCCGTTCAGGTCCACAAAGAAAGCGGGGTTGATGACCTCGAAGGGCGACTGAAGTTTTAGATCGCGGTCTTGCGTGCCGGCACTAAAGCGCACCTCGACGGTTTCAGCTTGCACGCCGGCTTGAAGCTGAAAACTACGGACCAAACCCATAGTTTGTTGCGGGATGAGGAAGGGGATCACGCCGGCTTCTTGGGCGATGCGGTTACCAACATCATCTAATGCCAAAACTTCGAAGTTCACATCGCGAAGGAGCGTATCCGTCAAGATATTCTGGAACTTGACTGCAACCACCAGCTCGCGCTGCACTTGGACGTGAGTTAACTCGGTAATTTGGACTGGGTTGGGCTCTGCCACGTTCACAGTCGGTGTGGGGTTAATCGGTTGGGGGGAGGGCGTCCAGGTGGGCTCGCCAGGCAGGGGGGTATTGGCTGCGGTCGGCTGAGGGAGCGTGGCTAAGGCAGTCGGAAGGGTTGCCTCTGGGCTGCAGCCCACCAGAAGAAGGCTGAACAAGAGGAAGGAAAGCAGAAAATGTTTGGGCTTAGGCATTCAGCACCTTCCAAAAAGATGCGTAAAGCAGACAAATTGGATGGATGCTGATTTTAGGGGCAAATGTGGTAAGCATAGGTAGGTGTATTACGCCATAATTAGCTCTCGGGCTTTTCTAGCCTAAGAGCTCTACATAGGGCGGGTGGGACTTGAACCCACACGGTGTCTCCACCGACGGATTTTAAGTCCGTTGCGTCTGCCTATTCCGCCACCGCCCCGTGTGAAGTGCACTTATTTTACCATGATTGCAAGCTTTGCAACAAAATATTCCAGGTTGCAAGCACTCCGGCTATAATCTTATTATGCCGCTGAACCTGATTACTTGGCTGCTCTCCCTCTTGCCTTTAGTGGTTGTCATGGTTCTGATGTTGGGCTTTAGGGCTAGCGGTAAACGCGCGAGTGCAGCTGGCTGGGTTAGCGCTGTACTCGTGAGCTTGTTAGCCTTTGGCGGCACCTGGAACGTATTAGCCTACGCCCAGGTGAAAGCGCTCTGGATGAGCTTAGATGTGCTTTACATCGTCTGGGGAGCTTTGCTGCTGTATAACCTGGTGCATGAGGCTGGCGCTATCCAAGCAATTAGCGCTTGGCTCCCCAGCGTTTCTGGAGATAAGGCTGTTCAAGTATTATTGGTTTCTTGGCTGATGGTCTCCTTTTTGCAAGGGATGGGCGGTTTTGGTGTACCTATGGCAGTGTGTGCACCGATATTAGTCGGCATGGGTTATTCCCCGGTTCTTGCCGTGGTGATGACAGCTATCGGGCATGCTTGGGCGGTTAATTTTGGCTCGATGGCGACAGCTTTCCAAGCGCTGATGGCAGTTACCGGGCTCTCAGGGGCGGTTTTGGCGCCTAAAGCTGCTATTTTATTAGGCTTTGCGATTTTACCCTCTGGGATGATCGTGGCAGTGCTTGGCAGCGGTTGGAAGGGTTTGAGGCACACTTTTCCTTTGCTATGTTTAGTGAGCTTGGTAATGGGAACGGTGCAATACGTCTTAGCCGTGAACGGATTGTGGAACTTAGCCGCAACTACCGCCTCACTTGCCGGCTTGCTGGTAATGTTGCTGCTTTTACGTATACCGTGCTTTCGCCAAAAGCCAGCAGCTTCTACCCAAAGCGCGCCCACCTCAGAATTACTCGTTATGGTCTCCCCCTACCTTATCTTGATGCTGGTTGGGTTTGCTGTGGTGCTTATCCCGCCTTTGAATGCGTTCCTGAGCCACACTGCGTTCAGCTTGACTCTGCCAGAGCTTTCCACAAGGTTAGGCTGGGTAACAGCTGCTGAGCAAACGCGTCCGTTGCATCCTTTTTCACATCCAGGCAGCATTTTAGTCTTTACGGTGCTTGTTTCTTGGCTGATTTATACGCGGAAAGGCTATCTTTCCAAAGGCGCTGGGCGAAGGATTGCTCACAATGTGGTGAGAAGCGCAGGTGATGCTAGCTTAGGGGTGATTGCCATGGTCGGCGTAGCGGCAGTAATGACCACCAGCGGGATGACCAATCTCCTTGCGCGCGGGCTAAGCCAAAGCATCAGTACCGCGCTATACCCTGCTATGGCACCGTTTATTGGCGTGTTGGGGGCTTTTTTGACTGGTTCGAACAATAATTCCAATGTCCTTTTTGGCGTGCTGCAGATGGAAACCGCACGGATGATGGGTTTAGATGTGCCGCTCATTTTGGCAGCCCAAACTGCCGGTGGTTCGCTGGGGAGCGTCATGTCCCCAGCGAAAGTTATAGTCGGTTGCAGCACGGTGGGTTTGAGCCAAAAAGAAGGCTTGGTCATGCGCCGCTTGGTACTATTGGACCTGATTCCTGTGGTGATTGTGGCGGCTGTTGCGCTCATTTGGTCTATGTTTTTAGGAGCCAGCGGATGAACAAAAAGCAATTGCACCTGCCAACACTATCTTTGCGGGCTAGCTTACTGCTATTGATTTTAGAGTTGAGCCTCCCATTCGGACTTTATGCGGCACTGAGCGCTGAAGAAATAATTCTGGCTAAGCTGCTTTTTGGTTTGATCACCGCCGGTATGCTGGTGATATTAATCCTGCCGGAAAACCCTAAGGGTTGATAACCTTTCGTTCTGATTGAAATTTTCGCAATGGAAATTTTGCAGTAAACTCATGCAGAGGAATTATTGATGATTAAACGCAAACGCAACCTACAAAGTTTATTCAAACGCATCCCGATTGTTCCGATAGGACCAGTGCCCTCAGTCCGCATCTCCGGCATTAGTCTCGATTCCCGCCAGGTGCAGCCTGGGATGCTCTTTGCAGCGCTCAAAGGCGAAAACGCTGATGGATTCGACTATATTCCGGATGCTGTGGCAGCTGGTGCTGTTGCTGTGATGAGCGATCGCCCAGCCCCCGCGGGCTTATCTGTGCCTTACGTGCAGGTGGAAGGCGATATGCACCGTGCGGTGGCTTACGTGGCTGCGGCACTGCATGACTTCCCCGCGCGTAAGCTGCGCATGATCGGCGTGACTGGCACAGATGGCAAAACCACGACTACCTGGATGATTTACCATATCTTGCGCAGCGCCGGCATCCAGGCTGGGATGATCTCAACGGTGAGCGCTTGCATTGGTGATGCGGTGCTCGATACGGGATTTCACGTCACCACGCCTGAAGCTCCGTACGTTCAAGATTACCTGGATCAAATGGTTCAGGCTGGCTTGACCCACTGTGTCTTGGAAACAACTTCCCATGGCTTGGCGCAGGGGCGTGTGATCGCTTGCGACTTTGATGTGGCTGTGGTTACTAACGTAACGCATGAGCATTTGGATTTCCACGGCACATACGAAAATTACCTTGCCACCAAAGGGAAGCTTTTTGAGAGCTTAGCTCAAACCCCGCGCAAGTCCATCGGGAATCTGCGCTTGGCGGTGCTCAATAAGGACGACCGCTCTTATGGTTACCTCAAACGTATTTCGCCAGCCAAGCAGGTCAGCTACAGCATCCTCAATGAGGCGGACTTGTGGGCTGACGCAATCGATAACCAGCCGCACGAATTGGCTTTTACTTGCCATATTTGCGCAGAGCAGACCGCACGCGTGCGCACCCCTATGGTCGGGATCTACAACGTCTCCAATAGCTTGGCTGCATTGGGGGCATGCGTGGTTGGCTTGGGTATTCCATTTGAAACTGCAGTGGCTGCGCTGGCTAATTTGCCTGGTGTGCCAGGGCGTATGGAAAAAATTGACCTTGGGCAGGATTTTTTGGCAATAGTGGATTTTGCCCATACCCCCAACGGCTTGGCACGGGCGCTGGAAACAGCTCGCAGCTTGAGCCATGGGCGGGTTATTGCTGTTTTCGGCTCGGCTGGGCTTAGGGATCGCGAGAAGCGCCGCCTGATGCCTCAGGTTGCCTTACAACAAGCCGACCTCACCATTTTGACTGCCGAAGATCCACGTACCGAAGCGCTGGAAGATATCTTGGCGGAAATGGCAGAAGCTGCCCGTCAAGCGGGTGGTTTGGAAGAGCAGAATTTTTGGCGCATACCCGATCGCGGCGAAGCAATCCGCAAAGCTGTGCAGATGGCGCAGCCGGGGGATCTGGTGATTGTGTGCGGAAAGGGTCACGAGCAGTCGATGTGCTTTGCCAAAACTGAATATGCATGGGATGACCGCAAGGCGCTGCAGGCTGCTTTGGCTGAGCGCTTGGGCAAAAGCGGACCAGAGATGCCCTGGCTGCCAACCTCCTCAAGTTGAATTTATTTTAGTAGGAAGTTATTGTTTTTTCTTGCGCCTTTGCTGGTTTCGGCGAAAGTTCTCTCCGAGCAAACCGCCGTTGAAGCCGCCCATCACGCTCATCAAGCCAACCAAAATAGCAAGCAGGATGGAGCTATTCCAGACCCTTACGAGCGCCAGAACAAGCCCGCCCAAGCTGCCGAAAAGACCGTAAGTGATTCCACGGTTATCTTTGGCTAAAAAGCTGATCAAAAAGGCGATCAACAGCGCCCCCATAAACAGCCCCAGCATTAAGGTGGTATCCACACCCGTAACCGCTTCACCGTAGTTGAGCAGCAGCCAATCCACAAAGCTGAAGAATGCCAAGGCGAAGGCTAAATTGGCAATAACAGCCAATATTAAGTAAACAACCTTTGTACCGCGGATGTCAAAGGGTGAAATTCGGTTTTGTTGCATGCGCACATTATACCTACATTCATGCACTCGATTGAGTGTGGAAATCCGTTGAAGGCAATTCTTATTCTCGCCGGTCTCTGAGTGCGCAGCTTGCCCGCAAGGTAAAGCCATTTTGTTATTGTTTACCCTGCTGGGCGAGCCCCGCAGGGGCGAGGCAATCTTCTGCCACGGTAGAAAAAATTGCTTCGTCGGGCAAAGAGCGCTCTCCATGCAATGACTGAGATCGGTCAGTGGCTGAAAACCTCGTCACATAAACCCTTCCAATCTATGGTCTTGCCAGTCTCTAAGGGCGCAGCATGCCCGTAGGGCAACAAACTAGAACACGAGTTCTTAATTCTATTTAGGATTTTTCTATCTTTCTACATTGGGACATTATCACTTTACCCTTACACACGGTGAAGCTTTGGCTTGCGAAATTTGAAGTTCTGATATAATAAGTGCCAATGACTAGTCCGTTGTGCGGTACCTTGTGCTGTGCAGCAGGAGACTTGCAAAAATACATTAGGAGCAGATGTCATGGCATTAAAACAAGCTGAAAAAACCGAAATTATCAATAAATTTGCCCGCCAGCCAGGCGATACGGGTTCGCCAGAAGTGCAAATTGCCTTGCTGACGGCACGGATCAACCAATTGACGGAGCACCTGCGTGCCAACAAACACGATGAGAGTTCACGCCGCGGCTTGCTCAAGCTCGTCGGTCAACGCCGCCGGCTGTTAGCTTATTTACGCCAAAAAGATTACGATCGATTCCTCGCAATTACTGAATCCCTCAATATCCGTAAGCGATAAATCGAAATTTCGGAATGTATAATCAAACCGCAAGAGGTAGCGCGCAGGCAGTACAGGCAGCTTGCGCTGCTATCTATTTGCGGATATTATGATTAAAAATTATTAATAATTTGCAGCCAGTCGGGTATTGAAAGGCGGTGGCCAAGTGCTGACCATTGGCTTTCAGTCCCTGAACTGGCGCAACCAGACGAAAGGACAAAATGAAACCTGAAGCAAAATATTTTTCAACTCACTTAGGCGATAAAGAAGTCACCTTCGAGACGGGGCGGCTTGCCCGCCAAGCCGGTGGTGCGCTCACTTTGCGCCAAGGGGATTCGGTAATCTTCGCTGCTGCGACTATGGGCGCGGTTCGCGAAGGTACGGATTTTTTCCCCCTGACTGTCGAATACGAAGAACGTATGTATGCCGGAGGAAAGATTCCTGGCTCGTTCTTCCGCCGAGAAGGCAGACCGAGCACGGAAGCCACACTTGTAGCTCGGCTCGCTGATCGACCGCTGAGACCACTCTTCCCAGAAGGGATGCGCAATGAAGTGCAGGTGGTTTTGATGTCGCTATCAGCTGACTCCACAAATCCATTGGATATTTTAGCGATCAATGCAGCTTCAGCTGCCCTGATGATCTCCGACATTCCCTTTGGAGGGCCGGTCGGAGCTGTGCGCATTGGCTATATTAACGATCAACTTGTGGTCAACCCCACCTTACCAGAGATAGAGGTTTCGAAGCTCGACTTGCGCGTAGCAGGCACCAAAGAAGCGATATTGATGGTGGAATGCGGCGCCAATGAGGTTAGTGAAAACCTTATTGTGGAAGCGTTAGAGCTCGCGCATCGTGAGATCCAACCTATCATTGCTCTGCAAGAACAGATGCAGAGGGAAGTGGGTAAACCCAAGCAAAACGTCGAGGTGAAAATCCTTGATTCAGCATTAATCGCGCAGGCACGCGATAGCATTCGTGATCGCTTAACCGCGATCCTAGACCAGCCTTACAGCAAGGAAAATTTGTATGGCGGTATCGATGCGCTGAAGGAAACTTATTTAGAAGAAGTCGCCGCATCAACAGAATTGACTGATGAGCAAAAACTGGATTACGGTAAAGCGTTTGATGAGGCAGAACGCCTAATCGTACGTGACCGCATCCTCAACGAGGGCAAACGCCCCGATAACCGTACGTTTGATGAAATTCGTGAGATTTCCTGCGATGTGAATATCAGCCCGCGTGCCCATGGCTCTGGTTTGTTCACGCGCGGAGAAACCCAGGTGCTCACTTTGGCAACTTTAGGTACGCCTAAAGAAGCCCAAGAGTTAGATAATCTAATTGAGACCGAAGCCAAACGTTACATTCACCACTATAACTTCCCGCCTTATTGCACGGGTGAAGTTGGGCGTCTTGGCAGGCAATCCCGCCGTGAAATTGGTCATGGCGCGCTGGCAGAGCGGGCGCTTGTGCCGGTGCTACCGGATGAGAAGGTCTTCCCTTACACCATGCGCTTAGTCTCCGAGGTGCTTTCTTCTAATGGCTCCTCATCGATGGCATCGGTGTGCGGTTCGACATTAGCCTTAATGGACACTGGCGT
Organism: Candidatus Mesolinea sp.; assembly: GCA_034430095.1. GTDB lineage: Bacteria > Chloroflexota > Anaerolineae > Anaerolineales > Anaerolineaceae > Mesolinea. Next base: position 18,411 of record DAOUFK010000011.1, on the reverse strand, counting down.
ACCGATTAGCGCGCCTGTTTCGGGCGTCGCAATGGGCTTGATCAAAGAAGGTGAGCGCTATATTATCCTGACCGATATTTTAGGCGCAGAGGATCACTTGGGCGATATGGACTTTAAGGTCGCTGGGACGCGCAATGGCATTACAGCTCTGCAGATGGATATCAAGATCAGCGGAATTACTCCGGCAATCATGGCAGAAGCATTAGAGCGGGCTAAAACTGCACGTTTGGCAATTTTGGACATCATGCTGCAAACCATTGCTGAACCCAACCCCACGCTTAAGCCGCATGCCCCTCGCATTGAAACCGTAATGGTCCCGGTGGAAAAAATTGGAGCTATTATCGGCCCAGGCGGGAAAAACATCCGCAGCTTGCAAGATGAGACCAACACCCGAATCGATATCGATGAGGATGGAACTGTCTACATTTCCTCAACTGATGGGGTTGGCTTCGATGAAGCTAAAGAACGGATTTTAGGAATGGTGGAAGTGCCAGAGATTGGGCATATTTACACGGGCAAGTGTGTGCGTGTGACTGATTTTGGCGCCTTTATCGAGATTTTGCCCGGCATAGACGGTATGGTGCATATTTCCCAACTTGCCAGCAGCCGTGTGAATAAGGTCGAAGACGTGGTCAAAGTGGGCGATGAGCTGACCGTGATGGTCACCGATATCAGCCCCGATGGCAAAGTGCGTCTCTCCCGTGTGGCTTTATTAGAAGGCTGGACACCAGAAGAAGCCCGTGAACACGATAACCCCAATCGTAAGAAGAGCAGCGGCAGCTCAGGTCATGGTGGATCAAGCCGTGGCGGCGGGAGAAGCAGCAACCGCGGCGATCAACGCGACCGACGCTAATAGGCTTACTTTAGATACAAAAAACCCAGCCAATTTAGGCTGGGTTTTTGTGATTTAAATCATCTTGTAGCGTTCGAGTGCAGTGAACAAGATCATGTTGACCAATTCAGTATGGTTGATGCCGGCTGCAGCGGCTTCGATGACTAAGTCAGAAATGCCTGGAGAAAGCCCAGGCAGAGGGTTAATTTCGAGGATGTATGGCTTGAGATTGTCATTGATATCCAGGCGGAAATCAACGCGTGCCACATCCAATGCACCTGTGACGCGGAAAACGGCTGCGGCTAACCAGTTGAGCTCATCCACAATGTCTTCTGGGATAGGCGCCGGGCAGAGGTAATCTAACTGGTCGGCAAGAGCAGTCTTCAGGCGGTTATCATACACGCCATCGGTGAGCAGATAAGGCTTCAGATCCACTTCCATAGGGGGCATAAAGTGTAAGCCGGCTTGAATGCGCGGGGCATTTTCATTGACGGGGATACGGTGTGCTACGGGTCCGACGAGATTGCCGACCAAGCCGACAGTAACCTCCCGCCCTTCGATAAATTTTTCGACCAGAGCGGATTGATGATAAGTGCGCAAGATGAATTCTAGCTGCCGGCGCAATTCGCTTTCATCATGCACGATTGAATCATAACTGATGCCCATACCTGTGCCTTCACGGCTGGGTTTTACAAACAGCGGAAAAGTCATGCTCTCATCCAGAGGCTCATCCACACGTTCAAAGGATTGAAAGTCTGGGGTAGGCAAGCCATGCCAAGCGAGAATGCGTTTGGTCATGGGTTTATCCAAGGTGAGCGCCAAACAAAGCACCTTGGAGCCTGTATATGGAATTTGTAATTTTTCTAAGATGGCGGGAATTTGCGCCTCGCGGGCATCTCCATAGTGCCCCTCACTAATATTGAAGCAAATATCGGGCTTATAGGTGCGAACGGTGTCCATGATTGTCTCGTCAGCCTCAAGAAAATCAGCTTCGTTTCCACCGGCACGGATCGCTTCGCAGATTGCTTCAACGGTTGATTCAGAATCAAGGTCTGCCCATTGATCTTCGGACAGACCTTCAAAGTGCGGGGCATTTTTCTTTAGGTTTGCCAAAACCGCAACGCGAAACTTTTTCATTTCTTAAGTGTCTGGAACTCCTCGGACATTTTAATTTAGCGGTGAGATTATAACATTACCCACTTAGCTGGCAAGTAATTTTTATATCCAGCCCCTCTATGGAAATTGAGAGGCTGGACGATTTTGGCTCAGGTTCTTTTATGATTCAAGCTTGATCATCTTAGCGTCTTCTTCAGCGGCGCGCTGCATGCCGCGCTCGATATCTACACGCTGCAGCATGGCGATGCCAACCAAGAAGAAAACCACGAGGGAAACGATACCCCATCTGCCGCTGCCGGTTATATTAGTGACCAGTGCCATTACTGCCGGACCAATAACCGTGTTGAATTTTTCCGCCACACTAAAGAACCCATAAAACTCGGCGCTTTTGCTCTTGGGTAACAACCTGCCAATTAGGGAACGGCTAAGAGCTTGGCTGCCGCCCTGCACCATGGCGACCCCAAAACCAAGCACAAAGAAATGCCATTCTTGGTTCATAAAAAAGCCTAAGATTGCGACAAGCGTATAAATCAGGAGGCTGACGGTAATCGCTTTTTTACTGCCCCATTTTTTGACCAGGTTTCCAAAGAGGATGGCGAAAGGCGCCGCCACAAATTGCACCATCAGGAAGGTGCCCAGAACAGTCATCGTGCCAAATCCCAAATCGGTGGCGAAGGCAGCCGCCATGGTGATGATGGTGCCGATGCCATTTGAGTAAACTAAGAAGGTGAGCATGAACCAGAAGAGATCTTGGAATTTGCTAATATCTTTGAGGGCTTTAATAAAACGTTGAAAACCCACCTTGACGACACTCTCGCCAATTTCACTCTCTTCAGCCATACGGACAGGTTCCTTGACATGCCTGAAGAGTGGAATGGAGAAAACTGCCCACCAGACCGCTACGCTTGCTAAGCTCAAGCGCATCCAAAACATCGTAGCCTGCGGCTCGCCCATACCTGGCGTCAGCCGAGGTCCAAGAAAAATCATCAGAACATTGATGAGCAAAAGGATACCGCCGCCAATATAGCCCATAGCAAAGCCGCGCGATGATACCTGATCGATTTCATCTTCGCGGGCTACATGCGGGAGGAGCGAATCGTAAAACACCAGCGAGCCAGCAAATCCGATTGTGCCCAAGATATAAAGGATGCAACAAAGCAGCCATTCTTCAGGTGTATCAACTAAAAAGAGCAAGCCCGTGCTGATCACGCCCAAGGCAACGAAGATCGCCATAAATTTCTTTTTAGATGCCCGAAAGTCAGCGATGGCGCCCAGGATTGGGCTGATTAATGCGGCAAGGAGGCTGCCAATCGCCACGGTATAGCCCCATAGGCTCAACGACCTTCCAGCAGCAATGTACGCGCTGAAGTAAGTCGGCAATATTGCCCCCATGACTGTGGTGGCAAAAGCCGAATTAGCCCAGTCGTACATTGTCCAAGCCCGAATTTCAAGTTTGTGCTTTAAATCATCCATAAGAACTCCTTTTCTACAAATTTTTGATTCGATAATATTTCACCAATTCTGCATATATAGGTCAAAAGCCTCCCGTGCTGCGTTTAAATTTAACACCCCAAGCTCTAAAAAGAGGTGATCGATCCGCTTGAAAAGTTGGTCTTCCCGCTTAGTGGTAAGGATAGCTTGTAAGCGGTCATTGGGTAAGGCATAAGGTTCCAGGTATGCCTTAAGAAACTTGCGAAATGGTAAGACCGCTCCGTTGGGATAATAAGGCTGCATAGCCTGATATTGATAGCAAATCAAGCCGTAGACTTCAGCAGGGGGCACCTCAGAGCGTTCCCGCCAGGAAAAGATCCACGGGTTGGTTTTTGCGCCACGCCCAATCATGACCGCATCACAGCCTGTCTCGGTGAGCATCTGACGCGCAAGTGCCGGCGTGGTCACGTCGCCATTGCCGATCACAGGCACCGGCAGACAAGCTTTCAGCTCGGCGATTGGCTCCCAACGAGCTTTGCCACGGTAAGCCATTTTGCCGGTACGCCCGTGTAAGGTAATTGCTTGGGCGCCGTTGGCAACGGCAATCCCGGCAACCTCGCGATAATTCAATGAGTCATCATCCCAGCCTAAGCGCATTTTGGCGGTGAGAGGAACGGGCACGGCTCGGCTAACGAGCTGGAAAATCTGGGCTACCTTTTCTGGTGTGCGCATCAGCCCAACGCCGGCACCCCGGGAGGCGATACGCGCCGTAGCGCATCCAAGGTTGACATCGAAAAAGTCAGGCTTGTACTTGGCATATATCTCACCGGCGGACTCCGCCATGCGTTGGGGGTCATTATCTAAAAGTTGGATACCGAAAGGGCGTTCCTGTGGCTGGAAGGCAAAGCGGCTCTGCTGAAAATGCTTCTGGACGCTAAAATCCAACGTGTTGATAAATTCAGAGAGAGAAAAAGCAGAGCCTAAACGCCGCGTGATCAGCCGGAAAGGAGGATCGCTGACCCCATCCATAGGGGCTAAGATGAGTTTGCCGAAAATGGGGATGGAACCAATCCTAAACGTAGGGGGTGGAGAAGAAGAGGGCTCTCGATGAGCAGGAGGCATCGAATCAGCGTTGGATGGCATCGTTTGATTGATTATCCCATATTTTTTGGTTAAATTGAAAGATTAAACGAACTTTTACTTGGGCTTAATCTCTTCGAAGCTGCTCGAGCGCCCAGGCACAAGCCTCCCGCACAACAGGGTCAGGGTCTTGCTCGCAGGCTTGCTGCAGGGCGGGTTCGGCTTGTAGAACATGTGCATTCCCGAGGGCATAGGCAACATTGCGGCGAAAGCCGGCATATTTTGGCCTGCTGACTGGCGTCTGCCCATATTTTGCTTCCCACGCCTCTTGGCTGAGGTTAAAAGCTTCGAGCAAATCGGGATATGCCTCGATGACTGCGTCCTGCGCATAGGTAAAGGCAGCCGGGCTGGGTTGAGCGTTGAGCGGGCAAGCCACCTGGCAGGAATCACAGCCAAATATGCGCTCGCCCAAGAGAGGACGCAGTGGCTCGGGAATAGGTCCGCGGTGCTCGATGGTCCAATAGCTGAGGCAGCGGCGCGCGTCTACAGAGCGCTCAGGGAGCAGCGCTCGCGTAGGGCAGGCTTGCACGCATTGATAACACTGGGCACAAGGGTCGCCTTGTAGCGGCTCGTCAGGTTCCATCTCCAGGTCGGTGAGCAGCTCGCCAAGGAAGACATACGAGCCAAACTTTGGGGTGAGCAATAGGGAATTGCGTCCGATCCAACCCAAGCCAGCCAAGAAAGCGTAATCCTTCTCTAAGATAGGAGCAGTGTCTACGCAAGTGCGCCAATGCACATTCTTTCCAGTTAAGCTTGGCAAGCGTGCAGCTAAGGCTTCGAGCTTAGAGGCTAATATGTTGTGATAATCGGGCAGAGTGGCGTAAGCGGCAATTCTGCCTCGAACTTTATCGGGTTCAGCTGCTGGGAGTGGGAGCTCCGGAGAATAAGGCAGACCTACGCAGAGGACCGAACGGCAGCCTGGCAGCAGCTGCTCGGGTGTGGAGCGGGAGGTGAGTGCCTCTGGACGGGCGAGATACGCCATGCCCGCCTGCCTGCCAGCCCTGATCCAAGCTTGATATGCGGGGTAATGCGGTGGAGAAGCTGAGGGAGCAACCCCAAAAAGAACAAAGCCGAGCTGGTCAGCTTCGGCTTTGATAGCGTCCTTTAAAGACATGGTTCTCTCCTTAGCAGGAGAAATCAAGGTGTAACAATGTTGTATTCAAAATAAAACGAGTAAAAACCGGTTCCGGCAGCATTGACAATCTGCCAATTGCTGCGCACGGTTCCAGCTGTTGAGGGGGCAGTAAAGTGCACTGTCAGCGTGATGGATTTGGTGGGAGGCACATCTATAGTCATGGGAATTGACTCCGGCGCGCCCATGCGCTCTCCATTGATGAATTTAATCGCATAAGCGGTAGTCCACGTGGTGGTGCCAGTGTTCATGAGGGTCACATTCACGTCAAAAGGCTGACCTGCCGTGATGTTGCTGCCATCGGCGGGATTGCTGGAAACCCAGACGCCAGCATCCTGCCCGCCGGGGATGGATGTGGGTGCCTGAGTGCCCGCGGGAGTATTGGTTATAACGATGGTTGGTGTAACAGGTGTGGCAGTGTTGGTAGGTGTGGGCAGGGAGGTGGGGGTATCCGTGGGGCGTGCAATGGCTGTGCGGGTGAAATCCACCGCTACCGTTTCGGCAATGCTAGTCATTACTTCTTCGGGACTCATCGTGGGGGTGGCAGAACTACATGCTGAGAGCAGCAAAACCATACTCAAGCCAAGTAATAGGAGGCTACCCATTGTTTTCTTATATTTCATCATAACTCCAAGGCGCACAAAATAGCATCAAACATAGCGCTCGATTTCTTATTGTAGAGCTTCACCCAGATTTGTCAAGTCAACCCAGCCAAACGTAATAAAAATAAACGCAAATCATTCTAATATTACTCCTTCAACGCATCTCATTTGCATAAAATAGCTAATAAAAACACTATCGCTAAGAAAAAACATTATCTAGCGGATTATGGGATTAATACAGAATAGTCTCAGAACCTACTTTCTTGTATAAAGGATTCAATATTAGAAACACGATCTTGAGATGAACAATAAAAAGATACCAAAGATTATTTCTGTCTTTATTATGATTCATTGGGTAAGGATCGGGATTTTTTATGTATTAACCAGAATGCCAATGCGCCGATGATTGCCCCTCCAATGAGGGCGATGATAATCCATTCAAAAAATTGGCCCTTGATGATTCTATTAAACATATTCCAATATTCTGTCCAGAAATACTCATTCTTATTACCGAAAACATTGAGATGTTCTAAGTGGGGCAGTTTTCCCAATGAAAGCAGAATAGCATAATAGGCATAATAACTGAAAATGGCAAAGGACCAAGTAAGCATGCCGGCGAGCATAGGGTTAACGATTTTTTGCGTATTTTTAGCCTCGTAATTGACCACGGGGATAAGCGGCACCAGCCAGATGCCATAATTCATCGCGAGGATTATAGGCACGACTAAAAAAGACTCACCTAGACTGCCCCAAGAAATATGCGCCAGCCAATTTAAGTAGAACCAGTCAAAAATGCCGAAAACAAAGCCAATTCCAGCATAGAGCCAGAAACGTTTCTTTTGTTTATTCAATTGATGCCTCCTATAGTGCCAAGCAGTATTCCCCGATTCTACTCTAGTGTTTGAATTTCAAGAAATTCAACCTTTCCAATTCGGTAAAAGGCTATATTGAGCGTGTTCTACCGCTGGAAGAGCACCCTAAAAAAGGTGTTGAGCGAAGCTGCGCTGCCGGAAAGCAAATATTGCGACTTGAAGATTTTCGCTACCGCTCGGATAAGAAACAGATCAGAAAGCACCAGCAGCGCTATAGCCACAGCCACATGCCAGAGGGGCACACCACCGATGACCAAACGTGTCATCATAACCACAGGTGCAGTGGGTGGCAGCATGCTGAGCACGGTGGAAAGGGTACCGTGCGGTTCTGAAATCAGTGTATTGATAGAAAGCAAGGTAAAGAGCAGCGGAAGGGAAAACACAAAAGTCGATTGGCTGCCTTCCCGCAAGTTAGGAACCATCGCACCCCAACCCGCCATTAAACTGCCATAAAATGTAAAACCGAGAGCGAAAAACACAATGCCGAATAAGAAGGCGGTTGCGGGGATCTGCACATTGGTTGGGATTGTAAAAGTGCGCCCGCTCATGCGCAGAAGGAGCATAGCCGCCCCAAACCATACTGCCATCTGGAGCAGATTTGCCAGCCCTAAGCCCATCAGTTTGCCGGTGAAAAGCTGAGTAGGCTTTACTGAAGAAAGAAGCATTTCCATCACACGGTTTTCTTTCTCTTTGCTGATGGCGGTAAGCAGCATGCTGGAGCTGGTAAATATGATCATGTAGAAAAACAAGGTGATTGCATACGGGACAAAAAATGTAAGGGGGTTTTGTGTGTCGCGCGTATCTGCGGTTTGTGGGTCAATTTCAACCATCTGAATAGATGGGTCTTGGGTATATTTGAGGTACAGGTCCATATCCCCGCCGAGCAAGTTATATTGCATCATCTGCTCGAAAATAGCGGTGCCTTCCACCCCCGCTAGCGGGTTGATTTCTTCTTTATAGAGAATCACCTCTCCGCTTTCCAAGTAATCTGCGGTTACAACGTAATAACCTTGGAGCTTTCCATCCAAAGTTTGCTGCCTGGCGGTAGTTTCATCACTGATCAATACCAGGCTGTTTCCAACGATCCAATCAGGCATCTCTTTGACTAAACCGCTCTGATCCACGACGCCATAAGGAACGGCTTGCTGTGCTCCACCTGTAAAAACCTCGCCAAGAGCCTGGCTTTGCGATTCACTGAGCGAACCAAGGACCCAGAGAATTAGGGCTGGCACGAGTGGGATCAAAATCAGCGTGAGAATGAATGAGCGCCGAGAGACTGTCTTGTAAAATTCGTACTTAAAGATTGACCAGGTTTTATTCATGGCCAGCCTCCTTGGTGAATAATTGGCTGAGAGAAACCCGTTTAGAATATTGCAGCATGCCGCGCCGAAAGGCTCTACCCGCCAGCCAGATGGTCAGCAGGCAGAAGAGAATCATAATCACAAAGACCAAAATGATCTCCCAAGTGGGGACGTTGGTTATAGCGATGCGCGTGGACATAGCTAGCGGTGCGCTCATCGGGAAAAAGCTCAAAATGCGTGCAAAAGTACCATTGGGATTCTGAAGAATGAATGATAGAAAGTAATAGGGCAGGAAGATCGGTAAGGTGATCAAGCCAGTTACCTGAGAGGCTTCTTGAGATTCAGTTACAGTAGAGCCGATAATCGCCATAAGCGCAGAAGTGAATACAAACGCTGGCAGCATGAGCAATAAGCTAAGGATCAGCTCTTCCCAGGGGATCTGTAGGTTTTCCATGAAGGGGATGCGGTCGCCGAAGCCAATGAGCACCAGAGCAGCGATTGCCATCCAGACCAGCAGTTGTGTGAGCCCCACGCTAAGGTTGCCGATAATCTTCCCTGCCATCAGTTGGTTGGGCGAAACTGAGGTTACCACAATTTCCATGGTACGGTTTTCTTTCTCTTCTACCAGTGCTTGCAGCAGGTATCCGCCGCTAGACATGACGGCAATCACAAAAAGGATGCTGACCACCAGAGGGATAATGATCTTAATGCTTTCGTTTTCTCCAACCGTGCGGGTGCCATCCAATGATTTTTGGATGAAATGGCTGCCCTCACTCAGGCGTCGGGCGTTAGGGAGAACCTCTCCCGCAAGCAGGTTCGTTCGCATTAGAGAATTAATTTCGGTGCGAATCTCGCTGGTGAGTGGTTTATTAAAATAATAAATCAATTGATAGGTATCTTCGTAACCTTCAGGGATCACAAAATAGCCTTGAATCTGGCCGGATTCGGCTGCTCGGCGGGCTGCGGCTTCATCAACATAGGGCACCAAGGGGATGAAAGGCTCGAAAAGCGAAGTCTTTTCCGGCTTCACTTGAGGCTGGGTAATCAAACCAGCTTGATCGACGTAACCAACGGGGTCTGTATTGATTGAGGCTACCGTAATTACTACGGTAAGCAGGATGATCAGTAAAAAGCCAATTGGCACGGCAAACAATGTGATCCAATAGTTCTTTTTCTTGACATGCCGCGTATATTCGTATTTGGCGACTTCAACCGTTTTGTTCATGCTGAAGCTCCTTCTTACCATTGCCATTATTGCTGCCTTGCACCACCTTAATAAAGATTTCGTCCAATGAAGGCGTGGCGATTTCGAAGGCGTTGAGTGCAATGCCATGATTTACCAAGGTGACCAGCAAGTCATGCGGGGTAACCCCAGGCTCGGGTGTGAGCTTAATCATCGTATTGAGGGGCTCGATACGCGTTACTCCTGGGAGGGTTTCGGGTAGAGGCTGGCTGGTGTTGATGAGCAATTGATTGGTGGCAAAGCGTTCGTAGATTTCCTGCAAGCCGCCATAGAGCAGCACGTTGCCATGATCTATCAGAATGATTTTGTCACACAGCTGTTCAACTTGGTTCATCTGGTGGGTGCTCATCATTATCGTTTTCCCAGCAGCACGCTGCTCTTTGAGCATGTCTTTCACCAGCTGAGTATTTACAGGGTCCAAAGCGCTAAAGGGTTCGTCGATGATGATGACTTGTGGATCGTGGATAAGGGTGGCAATTAACTGAGCTTTTTGCTGCATACCTTTGCTCAACTCTTTGACCTTATTCTTACGGAATTCGGTGAGCTCAAACTGTTCTAAGTAAGCGGGCAGTTTGGCGTCAATTTCCTCGCGGCTCATACCCTTGAGGGTGGCTAAATATTGTAAACACACCTCAAGCGGGACGTCTTGGTAAAGCCCGCGTTCTTCGGGTAGATAACCGATGAGGTTCTTTTTTTCTTCATTCATCGGTCCACCCAAGATGGAAACGCTGCCGCTATCGGGTTGGTAAATATCCAAGATAATGCGGATGGATGTGGTCTTCCCTGAGCCGTTAGGACCAAGCAGACCAAAAATCTCACCAGGTGCAACTTCAAAAGAGACATCCTTGACCGCTTGGACTTCACCAAAGCGTTTGCTGATATGCTCTACGACGATAGAATGCATGCTTCCTCCAAAAAGATGGCTTGAGCCATAAATAACGCGAATTAGCTCCATTCTAATACACTTTCTAATTTTCCCCCCTCAATACACAATAGATTATCTACTGAGTTATGCTCTCTGAGTAGATGATTGAAAACAAAAAGCCTTCTCCCTTTGAGGAGAAGGCTTTGATAGTTAATTGTTGCGATTGTCACTCTTTTTCGTAGGGCTCGCCCTCAGCAGCTGGTGCTTGGCCTTTGCCGATGAATCCAGCTAACACGATCATGGTGATCAGGTAAGGCGCCATAGCCATGAACTGCGGCGGGATGGCGCTGCCCAGCAAGGAGAGCTTGGAACCGATGGCATCGGCAAAGCCAAAGAGGAAGCCGGCGCCCAAGCTGCCAATTGGCATCCAATTGCCGAAAATCATTGCCGCCAAGCCAATAAAGCCCTTTCCCGCGGTCATGCCCTCATCAAAGCGCCCGACTGAGCCTAAGGTGAAAAAGGAGCCGGCAATCCCTGCTACTAAACCGCTCAGCAAGACGCCAATGTAGCGCGTCTTAATCACGTCTACCCCCAGAGTGTCTGCGGCTTTGGGGTGCTCGCCGCAAGCGCGGAAGCGCAGCCCCCAACGCGTGTTAAAGAGCTCAACCTGTAAAATTATCAAGATTACAAACATCTCGTAAACAAACATGTTTTGGTTGAACAAGATCGGTCCAATCAGAGGAATTTGCGATAAAAGCGGCACGGGCACGCGTCCATACATGGGCGGCGCATTGAGCTGTTGATACACCTGCAGGAATTTCTGCGAGATGAAGGCAGTCATGCCAGCCGAGAAGATGTTAATCACCGTGCCGGAAACCACCTGGTTGATTTTGTACTTGATGCTGAGGACCGCATGGATAGCGGCTAGCAGCATAGAGGAGAGCATGCCGCCCAGTAATCCCAGTAAAGGGTTTTGGGTTAAACTGCCGACCAAAGCAGCCATCATCGATGACATCAACATCATGCCTTCAATGGCGATGTTGATCGTGCCTGAGCGCTCGGCTAAGATGCCGGAATACGCTGCTAAGGTAATTGGAACCGCCAAGAGCACGGCGCTGGAAAGCATGCCGGCCAGGTTGAGCGATTTTCCGCTGGCTTGCCAGATGAGGAAGCTGAAGATAAACAAGAGGCCTGAAACGCCGACGATCCCGTTGGTTGCGTTGCCAAAGCCTTTGATGGACTGGTAAACGCCGAGCAGCAGGCAGATTGCCGCAAAAACCGTCAGGGTCAGACGGGCAGGCAGCACCCAGTCTGCCATTTGCCCCACATCAATACCGCCCGGTGTCATCACGAAGACCGTTTGCACATCGGCGGAAAGTGTGGCAGCGAAGATAAAATAAATCAGCAAGCCAATGATAATTTCAACCAGCCCCATGGAGATTTTGCGAGCAGGGGAGATCGCTGTTAGCTTTTTGTGGGATATAGTTTGTGCGGTAGTGGTCATTATTTACCTCCCCAACCGCTGAGGAAGACTTGCGTTTCTTCAACTTTAGGTTGTTTCAGGTGATAAATCGAACGAATGATAGCCGGCGCGGCTACAAAGATTAGGATGATGGCTTGAATCACGTCTACAATGTCGATCGGGATAGCCGATACGACCATCATACGTGTGGCACCATTGCGCAGAGTGCCAAAGAGCAGCGAGGCTAAAATCACCCCGATTGGAGTGTTATTGCCAATGAGGGCTAAGGCGATGCTATCAAAGCCATAGCCTGAAGAAAGACCCAGCGCCATGCTATGGTTGACCGCTAAGACTTGTGTGCCGCCAGCCATGCCTGCCAAGGCGCCGGAGATTGCCATGGCGATCATGATGGAGTTATCGGTGTTCAACCCGGCGTAGCGTGCTGCACGCGGGTTTGTACCCACTGTGCGCAGGTTCAAGCCCCACGTGGTTTTGAAGAGCAGCCAGTTGATCAACCAGGCAATCGCGAGAGCAATAAAGAAGCCCAAGTGAAAACGAATTGGGGAAGCAAAAAACTGGGGGATTTTAGCAGTGTCTTGGATAAGCGGGCTGAGTGGCATGCCGCCTGAACCAGGCCGCGTCATCGGTCCGGAGAGCAGCCATTCTGTTAGGCGGAAGGCAATCCAATTCATCATGATCGTGTTGATCACCTCGTGCCCACCGGTTTTAGCCTTTAGCAGCCCTGGGATAAAAGCCCAAATTGCACCTCCCAGCGCTCCTGCAAGGAAAGCGAGGGGCATGTGAATGTAAGCCGGTAAACCAGTGACGGCATAACCGACGTATGTGGCGCAAGCAGCGCCAATGAAAAGCTGGCCTTCCACGCCGATGTTAAACAACCCGCTGCGGAAACCTACCGCAACCGCTAACCCGGAAAAGATGTAAGGAGTGGCTTGGACTAAACTTTCCAAAAAGGGATTGACGGCTGAGCGGATATCCCGTGGGTCGCCGGTGGAGATGGCATTCACGATTTTAGCCGGATCGGCAATCGAACCAGTGAAAAGCGCTCCATAGGCTTTTCCAATCTCAGTGAATGCCTGCCCAAAACCCTGCCATATAGACTCCCTAAACGCAGTCCAAACGGTTGGGCTGGTGGCGGCGATTAGAATTGCGCCGATAATCAGTCCCGTCAGGATAGCCAGCAGTGGGATTGAGATAGTGGACCAGAAGGAACGTTTATGCGTTTCACCTTCTGGGGTTGGTTCGTTGATTTCCTTTAGAACTTGCTGACCAAAGTCAATTTTTTCTTGTGCTTGTTCACTCATGGGTTAGCCTCATCAAAAGGTAACTTCAATTTCAGTCTCACCGCTGAGCTGGATGGGTTCCTCAGGGATGATGCCAGCCATCAGCAGACCGATATAGTCCTTAGAAATGCCCTTATTGGGCACAATCGCCAGTATTTTTCCACGATACATTACGGCAATGCGGTCAGAAAGTTCCATGATTTCATCTAATTCTGGCGAGACCAGCAAGACCGCGCAGCCTTCGTCGCGCTTTTGGATGATGCACTTATGGATGTATTCGATCGAGCCGACATCCAATCCGCGGGTGGGTTGGCTGGCTGCTAAGAATTTAATTGGGCGGGAAAGTTCCCGAGCGATAATGACTTTTTGCTGGTTTCCGCCAGAAAGTGACGCGACAGGCGTGAGTGGGCTGGGGGTGCGAATATCAAATTCTCTGATTAATTTCTCAGCATGCTCTAAGATAGCGTCATATTGCAGGATGATGCCTTTGGAAAAAGGAGCTTGATAATATGTGCACAGCACTAAGTTTTCAGCCACGGGGAAGGGTAGCACTAACCCAACGGATTGGCGGTCTTCCGGCACGTGGGCTGTGCCTAGTTCGGTTATCTTGCGGGGTGCCGCATTGGAAATATCTTGACCCAGTAAGGTGATCTTACCACTCGCAATCTTTGTCAGCCCGGTAATTGCTTCTACCAGCTCGGTTTGACCGTTGCCCTGTACTCCGGCAATTCCTAAGATTTCGCCTTCGCGGATTTCAAAAGAAACATCATCCACAACAATGTTTTGGAATTTATCAGCGACGATCAAGTTTTCAATCTTGAAAACTACCTCACCTGGTTGAGGTTCCTTTTTCTTGACCACCAGGTCAACTTGCCGTCCCACCATCATCGCGGCTAATGTGGCTTTATCTGCTTCTGCTGGTGTGGTCTCGCCGACGACCTTACCTCGGCGGATTACCACGATACGGTCAGCTATTTCCATCACTTCACGCAGCTTGTGTGTAATGAAGATGATGGATTTACCTTGGGCAACTAAGGAGCGCATAATCTCGAAAAGTTCATCAGATTCTTGTGGGGTGAGCACCGCTGTAGGTTCGTCAAAAATGAGAATATCGGCTTCTCGGAAGAGCAGCTTTATAATCTCGACGCGCTGCTGAACCCCAACGGGCAAATCACTGACATAATCATTTGGGTTGACGGCTAAACCATATTTTGTCGAAATCTCACGGATCCGCTTGGCAGCGCTTTCCCGATCGAGGAAGTCTCCCACCTTGATGGATTCGGCTCCTAACATGACGTTTTCGGTCACCGTAAAGACAGGAATAAGCATGAAATGTTGGTGCACCATACCGATTCCGGCGCGGATGGCATCCGAGGGGGAATGAATTTCGACACGTTGACCACGAATGAAGATTTCGCCTTCATCTGGCTGGTAAAGACCGTAGAGGATGTTCATCAGCGTGGTTTTCCCCGCGCCATTTTCCCCAAGTAAGACCAATATCTCGCCTTGATTGAGCTCAAGATCGATATGATCATTGGCTAATACACCGGGAAATTGTTTTGTGATTCCTCTGAGTTCTAGAATAGGTGGCATAGGAATACCTTCCGGCAAAGGATTTAATGGTAATAATCTTACCACAAAGTTTAAAAAAGCGGGTTAGCTTTTTAGCTAACCCGCTTTGTGAACAACGAACGGCGTTTACTTGACGGATACTTTGCCAGCAATGATATCAGCTTTCAGCTGTTCGATTTCAGCTTTCAGCTCAGCTGGTACTATGCTATCCAGATTGTGGAACGGCGCAATGTCTACACCCTTGTTTTCAAGCGTACCAACCACATTGCCACCCTTGAAGGTTCCATCGACTACAGATTGAATCACCTGGAAGGTCGTGGAATCCATGAGTTTCATCACGGAAGTCAGTGTGATGTCGGCATATTCGGGGCTGGTGAGTACCCAGTCGGAGTCCACACCGATGAGGTAAGCATTGCCGCGTTCTTTAATGGCAGCTGCAGAACCCAAACCGACGGGTCCAGCCACAGGCATGATGATATCAGCACCTTCGTCCATCAGAGAGACGGCTAACTCGCGGCCCTTCTGCTGGTCATCGAAGGAGTTGCTGAACAAGCCAGCATCAGGGTTGGCGGGATCCCAACCTAAGACTTCCACGTTGGTGCCTTTGAGCTGGTTATAATAGGCAACGCCTCTGGCAAAACCATCCATAAAGATGGTAACTGTTGGGATGGGCAAACCGCCGAAGGTACCAACCTTACCGGTTTTGGTTATACCAGCGGCGAGGTAACCGGCTAAGAAAGCGGCTTCATCCGTGTTGAAAATTTGCCCGACAACATTGGGGATTGGGGGATCGTAACTGTAGTCCACGATGGAGAATTTCATGTCGGGGTTGGCTTCAGCTGCAGCTTTGGTGGCATCGCCGATGAGGAAACCAACGGTGATGATGAGATCGCATTTCTCTTCAATGAAAGCATTTAGGTTCTTCTCATAATCTGCAACCTCTTTGGATTCCAGGTACTTGCCCTCGACGCCAAGTTTATCCATGGCATCCTGGACACCCTTCCAAGCGGTGGCGTTGAAGGACTTATCATCGATACCGCCGGTATCGGTGATCTGGCAGACCTTGATCTTTTTTGTTGCTTCAGTCTCAGTGGCTGTGCCACCACATGCAGCCAAGACCAAACTACCAAGGATCAGAACGGTCATTATTGTGATAAATCGTTTATTCATATTTCATTCTCCTCTTGATTTATTTTTAATTTCCGGTAACCCGGTTTAACGATTAGTTAAAGTATACATGGCTCTTGGGTTCTATGCAAGATGTTTACTCCTGTTGTTAGGCTTCACTTTCAGATTTTGTAGTTGGGGATTTATCACTTGGCTCTTTGGTTTTCATTCCTAAGACCATGAAAAATGCGGCTAACATAAAAACAGGTCCGATGACAAAAATAGAAGCATAGTTATTGCCTGCTAACTTGATGATTAAACCATTTATATTTGGCCCAGCGATGGCAGCTAATGTGGAAAAAAGGTAATAAAGTCCGGTGTAGGTACCAATGTGAATTTGATCGGTAAGGTCCACAACGACGGGTAACGAGTTGATATTTATCAACGCCCAACCGATGCCAGCTAACATGAGGAGTATCGTCAAGTTCATAAAATTGCCTAATAGGGGTAGGGTGGTGTAAGTATGTACCTGAATATCCTTAGGCATGATAAACGCACTCAAGATGGATATGCTCATCAAGGCGAGACCAGTCAGGATGGTCCTCTTACGCCCAAATTTTGCACCGATGAAGCCAGCAGGTATCGAAAATAGTAGAAAAGTAAAGCCCACGCTGGTCACCAACCGGCCGGCATCCGAAGTGCTCAAACCTAAGTGATTGACGCCATAGAGGGAGAGGAATGCCTCAATTGCGTTATAAGCAACGAACCAAAAGAAAATCGCTAAAAAGATGCGAATAGCATCACCATGCTGGCTGGTAAAGAGCTCTTTCAAGCTTTTCCATAAGTTTGGCTTCTCAGCGTTGGGGTTTTGCTCATAAACCTTTGGTTCTCTCACGAAGATCAGGACTAAAACAGCCGAAACAAGTACAAGGAATGAGCCAAACCAAAACGGGTAAGCTTCATTTTGCTTCACCAGCATAGCACCGATGGAAGTGCCAAGCACTAACCCTAATCCACCCATAAAGTTGATGATTCCATTGGCTTGGGACCGGTATTCTGAGGGGGTAACATCTGGCATGAGCGCTACAACAGGTGTGCGCCAGAAAGCCATTGCCAAGATCGTTGTGACTGTGCAAGCAAAAAATAGTGGCAAAGCGTTAGCCAGCGGCACCAACCCAAAGGCGATAGCAGCAATCGGCGCGCCAATCAGGATAAAGGGTAAGCGCCTGCCTAAGCGTGTGCGTAATCGATCTGACCAAGCGCCTACAGCGGGTTGAATGAACAGGGCTGCGATGTTATCCAAGGACATGAAAAAGCCCGTAGCAACCGAATCGAATGCAAAACGCTTTTCCAATAGAATAGGAACATAGGTATTATAAAGACTCCATAGTACGCTGACGCCAAAAAAACCAAAACCAATCAAAAACGTCTTCCAGTAATTCATTTTATGCTGTTCCATCTGACTCCTCTTCAAGATTTGATGTTGGTTTGTGTGGGGAAAGTCCCTTTAGCTGTGAAGCCATAAACTTTTCGAGAAATGAGCGGTCCTTTTCGCTCAACTCTGCATTCAGCAGCAAGTCTGGACGGGAAAGCAACGTGCGGATGAGCGACTGTTCGCGTTTCCATTGGGCTTGCTGCGCATGGTTGCCCTGCAAGAGCACTTCTGGCACCTTCCAGCCGCGGAATTCTGGCGGGCGCGTATATTGCGGATATTCGAGCAGACCATCGGTAAAAGAATCATGGATAGGTGCATCTTCATCACCCAAGACGCCGGGTTGCAGCCGGGCAATGGCATCCATCACGATTAGCGCCGGCAGTTCCCCGCCCGTGAGGATGTAGTCTCCAATGGAGAGGACATGCGAGGCTAAATGTTCACGGATGCGCTCATCGAAGCCTTCGTACCGCCCGCAGATGAGGGCTAAGCGCTCGTAGCCTGCAAGCTCAAAAGCAAGCCGCTGATTGAAAACCTGACCTTGCGGGCTGAGCAGAATAACCGGGCAAGCCGGCGGTTTACCCTCGATGGCTTCAACTGCCGCAAAGATAGGCTCGGGCTTCATGATCATCCCACCGCCGCCTCCGTAAGGGGTATCATCTGTGGTGTGGTGACGGTCGGTAGCCCATTCGCGGATGTTATAGGTGTTTACTTCGATCAAGCCGGCTTGAATGGCGCGCTTGAGGATGCTGATTTCAAGATAGGGTTGGAAGACTTCGGGGAACAAACTGAAGACGTCGAAACGCATATATTAATCATAACTGAATCATAATAAATGGGCAAGGTAACGTGTTAGTTCATCTAAAATGTTACCGAAATAGAATCGTTGGGTCAAAAGAAAATGTTACCGAGGTGAACGGTGAGCGAAACAGACCCAATGAATATCGATGAACGCAGGAAGTATCTTCAAAGAATGTGGGAACGTTATCATTACGCGAGTAAA
>DAOUFK010000010.1:0-37291 GCA_034430095.1 Candidatus Mesolinea sp. | reverse complement strand
TATTTCTTCTTGTCTATAATGATTCATGGTAACCCTAACCCTGACCCTTCCCCAACGGCAAGCTGTTTTTTGTGCCTCGGCACAGCCGTTGGGGAAGGGGAAATAGCTTGAAAGAGGGCGCAGCCCTCTTTCAAGCATCAACTCCCCGTCCCAGCGATAATTAATGAGGATAATATATGAAATTTAGCTCGCTGGAAAGGGGAGTAAGAGGGGAAAGGCTCTATTTCGCTGTTCGTCATGATTTTATCGTTCCTTTTAAAAAACTCGGAATAATGAGCGACGATTTCATAGCTCCGAATCTTGATTAGGACATTTCTATTTTGCTACATTAGGACATTATTATGTTGCTCTTACAGAACTAACACGCGGGGTTGACCGCAATCCATTCCTGGATTAAACTGATTGCGATTATTTTCACAATAATTATTGTCTAATGCAGCGGTAAGGAGAATTTTAGTCTTAATGGAAAACACGAACACCCAAAATCCCCTCGAAAATCCACAACAGAAGCGTATTATTGACGAAATCATTGCCCAAAATGCCCACAAAGATGGCGCCACCATGGTTGTGCTCAATCAAGTGCAACAAGAAATTGGGTTTATCTCCAAACCAATGCAAGCATACATTGCCCAAGCTCTCGGCGTGCCCGTGAGCAAGGTGCATGGTGTTGTATCCTTTTACTCTTTCTTTACCACTGAGCCGCGAGGTAAGCATACAATTAAATTCTGCTTAGGCACCGCTTGTTATGTTGGCGGGATTGACCAAATCATCGAGAAAGCGAAGCAGCTTCTAGGCATCGAGCCGGGGAATACCACTCCGGATGGATTAATCACCTTAGAGGTTTGCCGCTGCGTAGGCGCTTGCAGCCAAGCTCCAGTAATCGTCGTAGACGATAATATTCAAGGTAAGGTTCAACCGAATCGATTTCCCCGCGTCATCCAAGAAATCCAAGCGAAAGAGGCGGTTCATTGAGAGAGATTTCTCTACACATTCTCGATTTAGCCGCTAATAGCGTCTCTGCTGGTGCAACAACGATAAAAATCGAGATAGAAGAGGACCAAGCAACAGACACACTTTTGGTCAGGATTACAGATAATGGAAAAGGCTTGAGCCCAGAGATGATTACAATGGTTACCGACCCCTTTGTGACAAGTCGTACCGAACGGAAGGTAGGCTTAGGACTACCGCTACTTAAAGCAGCTGCTGAGGCTTGTAACGGGTCGCTTTCCATAAGCTCTGAAGAAGGGAATGGCACGACGGTTGAAGTGCGTTTTCAGCTCAGCCATATCGACCGCATGCCTCTCGGCGATTTAGTGGATACTTTATTAACCTTAGAAGTTGGTACACCTGAAGTGCACTGGATTTTCTGGATTAAAAAAGATGGCAAAGAGTTTTATTTCGACGATCAAGACTTAAAAAGAGAGTTAGACGATTTGCCTCTTTGCAACCCAGAGGTAATCCGCTATCTGCGCTCCATTTTTTCTGAAGGCATTAACGCTTTAGAGTTGATATAAAAGGAGAATGATATGGTTACGATAAAATCTCTTGAAGATCTCAAGAAAATGCGCGAAGAAGCGCAACGCAAACAAGAGTTGAAATCAGCCAGCGGTAAGACTGAAATCATCGTTGGTATGGGCACTGTCGGCATCGCAGCCGGCGCGCGGGAGACGCTCAAAGCTATCCTAAAATTTGTGGAAGAGCACAACTTGGATAATGTCATTATCCGCCAAACCGGCAACATTGGGATCGATTCCTTCGAGCCAGTTGTGCAGGTGATTTTACCGGATCAGGAAATGGTAACTTATGGGCATGTCTCACCCGAAAAAGCCATCACCATCATGGAAAAACATGTGGTAAATGGTCAAGTTGTTACGGAATACTTAGTGAACATATAGCTTGCATTGCAAAAGTACTGTTCGAAATTTAAAACACGTATAGGAAGGTAAAAAAATGGCTTTTTACAGATCTACAGTGCTGGTCTCCGTTGATCCGATTTGTGTGGAAAAAGGGGCATACGAAATCATCGACGCGCTCCATGATGAGCTGATTAAACAAGGCTTAATCGATGAGGTGCGCGTTTTGGAAACCCCGCGCTTAGGTGACCCCCAAACCGAAGGTCCAGACATGGTCGTCTATCCGGAGGGAACGCACTACATCAATCTGAATAAAGAAATCCTTCCCAAATTAGTTGAAGAGCATTTTATTAAAGGGCGCATCCTGCAGGATTATGCTGTCCCAATGGTGCGACCCGTTGATGAAGAATTGGCAGCTCCCAAGGCAAAGGAAGTCCGTGTGGTGCTGCGCAATGTTGGTGTGGTTGATCCGCTCAATATCGAAGATTACATCGCTAACGACGGCTATATTGCGCTCGGCAAGGTGCTCACCGAGATGACACCTGAAGAAGTCATTCAGGAAGTGCTGGATGCTAAGTTGCGCGGGCGCGGTGGTGCCGGCTTCCCAACCGGGCTCAAATGGCGCTTTGCAAGACAGGCACCTGGAGATATTAAATACATTGTCTGCAATGCAGATGAAGGTGATCCAGGTGCTTTCATGAACCGGCGTGTGCTGGAGGGCGACCCACACTCTGTTATTGAGGGCATGATCATTGCTGCCTACGCGATTGGCGCCAGCCAGGGTTATGTCTATTGCCGTGCAGAATATCCCATTGCGGTGAGCACGATGAACCTGGCGATGAAACAAGCCCGTACCTTGGGTTTGTTGGGGGAAAACATCTTAGGCTCCGGCTTCAGCTTCGACTTAGAAATGCGTATGGGCGCTGGTGCTTTCGTTTGCGGTGAGGAAACCGCACTGATGGCTTCCATTGAAGGCGGGCGTGGTGAACCGCGCGTAAGACCACCATTTCCAGCGCAAAAAGGATTGTGGGGCAAGCCCACGAACATTAACAACGTAGAAACTTATGCCAATGTGCCCCAAATTATCCTCAAGGGTGCCGAGTGGTTTGCCAGCATGGGTACGGAAAAGAGTAAAGGGACTAAAACATTTGCTCTCGCCGGCGACGTGAAAAATACCGGTCTTATCGAAGTTCCCTTTGGCATCACCTTACGAGAAATCGTTTTCGATGTAGGCAATGGCATCAAAGGGGAGAAAAAATTCAAGGCTGTGCAAACTGGCGGACCCATGGGCGGATGTATCCCAGAATCTCTGCTTGATCTGCCAGTAGACTACGAAACGCTTGGTCAGGTAGGTTCCATCATGGGCTCTGGCGGTATGATCGTGATGGACGAAGGCACCTGCATGGTGGATATTGCCCGCTTTTTTATGGAATTCATTCAAGAAGAATCCTGCGGCAAGTGTGTCCCTTGCCGTGTTGGCACCCGCCGCATTTTGGAGATTCTGCAAGACATTTGTGCAGGCAAGGGTAAAGATGACGACATCGAAACGCTGAAGATGCTATGCACTAATATTAAAGAAAACAGCCTTTGTGGTCTTGGTCAAGGCGCGCCAAACCCAGTAGTCTCTACCCTCACCTATTTTCTGGATGAATACGAAGCCCATATTTACGAAAAACGCTGCCCAGCGCATGTTTGCCGCGCATTGATTAAATACGAAATAATGGATGGCATCTGCACAGGCTGCACAGTTTGTGCGCGCAACTGCCCTGCCAATGCGATCACAGGCGAACGAAAACAAACGCATCATATTGACCCAGACCTGTGCATCAAGTGCGGCATTTGTTATCAACTCTGCGCTTTTGGTGCCATTACTGTCAATTAAGTTCTAGCCCTAAAGAAAGGAAGAGGTTCCAATGGAAAATCAGGTCATAGCGGATGAGAAAACCACCGCAGTGATCACCGCAATTGTGGAATCACATGGTACATCCCGCTCAGAACTGATCCCGATTTTGAAAGCTGTGATGGATGAGTTAGGTTTTATCTCCCCGGAGGCAATTAAGCAGCTCTCGGCTCGGATGCAGCTCCCCTGCTCAGAAATTCAATCCGTGGCTACGTTTTATCGTATGCTTTCCACGCAACCGCGCGGAAAGCATGTAATCCAATTTTGTGAAAGCGCCCCCTGCCATGTGGTCGGAGGCAGGCAAATATTGGAAGCCTTGAAGAAGGCTCTGGATATCGAACCGGGTGAAACTACCCCAGACAACCGCTGGACATTTCTCACCACCAGCTGCCTGGGTGTGTGTGGCATTGGGCCAGTGATGCTCGTGGATACTGATCTTTATGGTAACCTGGAACCCGAGCAGATTCCTCATATCCTCAGCCGGTACGATTAGGAGAATGCCATGAAAGTTATTCGCTCTATGGTTTTGATCTCCCATGACCTGCTAAGCGTTCAGCAAGGAGCCGATCGCATCGAGCAAGTTTTCCGGGAAGAATTGCATCGATACGGATTGCAAGATGAAGTTTCTCTTTCGCTGATTGAGGACGTGGGACATTGTTTTTCTTTACCTTTAGTAATTATTTACCCGGAAGCGGTTATTTATGGCCCCGTTTCGCCCCAAGATGTCCCTCTCATCATTGAAGAGCATTTATATAAAGGTCGTATCGTCGAGGAAAAGCTTGCCCCGTCCTACGACCTCTCCGGGCGTATTGCCTGGGTCTATACCCGCAAAGGATCATTGCCAGCTGAAAACCGCATCGTGCTTAAGAATGTTGGGCAAATCGACCCCAACAACATCGAAGATTACATTGCCCACGATGGCTACCAGGCACTCGGTATTGCTTTGGAATTGGCTCCGGAAGAAGTCATTAACCAAATCAAAGCCTCCGGACTTCAAGGCCGCGGTGGAGCGGGGTTCCCCGCCGGGCTTAAATGGAGCTTTGTGCGCAAGGCTTATGGGCATCAAAAATATGTTGTCTGCAATGCTGATGAAAGCGAGCCAGGCACCTTTAAAGACCGCCTGATCTTGGAGGGTGATCCGCACCGCATCATCGAAGGTATGCTTATCGCAGGTTACGCTGTTGGCGCTAGTGAGGGCTACATCTATATCCGCGGGGAATACCAACTTGCGGTTGAGCGCATGGAAAATGCCATCGCCCAAGCGAAGCAATTTGGTTTGCTGGGTGAGGATATTATGGGTTCTGGTTTCGCCTTCGATGTGCATATTCATACAGGCGCGGGCGCTTATATCTGCGGTGAAGAAACTGCCCTGATTGAGTCCATAGAAGGCAAGCGCGGTGAGCCGCGCTCCCGCCCGCCTTACCCCACGACTGAAGGATTGTGGGGCAAGCCCACCTTAGTTAATAACGTGGAGACCCTGGCTAATATTGCTCCCATCATCCTCAACGGATCGGATTGGTTCCGCTCCTTTGGCACTGCCACCAGCCCAGGTACCAAGGTTTACACCATTTTAGGCAACCTGAATGTCACTGGATTGATCGAAGTCCCTATGGGCATCACCTTACGCGAAATCATCACCCTCTATGGGAAAGGGATGAAGAATGGTTATTTCAAGATGGCGCAAACTGGTGGTTCTGGCGGGTCAATTATCCCTTCCAGCCTGCAGGATACACCCATGGATTTTGCCTCTTTCGCTAAGGCTGGTGTGGCTTTGGGCAGCGGAGCGCTACTGATTTGCAACGACGAGGTTTGCGTCGTAGACCTGGCGCGAGTTCTACTTAACTTTTTCCGCAAGGAATGCTGTGGGAAATGCTCTCCTTGCCGGGTAGGCACTGAGAAAGCTTATCAAATCCTTTCTGCAATCTGCCAAGGCAAAGGCAAAATGGAAGATCTGAAGACCTTAGAGCAAATCAGCTTCCAACTGAACGAACTCTCTAACTGCGGGCTCGGTCAGACGGCAGCTGTTCCCTTGCGGGATATGCTCTACCGTTTCCGCGACGAAGTGGAAGCGCATATTCGCTTAAATGTTTGTCCAGCAGGCGCTTGCTCCTTGAGCATTCCTGCCTTGGTTTAACACACAATGAGATGGAGCGAGATTTATGATTACACTCACAATTGACGGTATTCAAGTAGAAGTTCCAGAAGGCACCACCGTACTGGAAGCAGCCGAAGCAGCCGGGGTCAAAATTCCGCGTTTATGCTATCACCCCAGTTTAATTCCCTACGGTGGCTGCCGGCTGTGTATGGTGGAGGTAGAAGGAGCACGTATCCTGCAACCGAGCTGCACGCTGCCAGTGAACAACAACATGGTCGTGCATACTAATACGCCCAAAACGCAGGAGGCACGCAAGTTTGTGCTTGCAATGCTCTTTAGCGAGCGCAATCATTTCTGCATGTATTGCCAAGAAACCGACGGTGATTGCGAGCTGCAAACCGCAGCTTATGAACAGGGACTCACCCATTGGCCGCTCACGCCTGACTATAAGCCTTATGCGGTGGATGCCTCACATCCGTATATTTTCCAAGAGAACAATCGCTGCATCCTTTGCCGGCGCTGTGTGCGCGTATGCGGGGAGAAGGTCGGCAACTTTACCTTAGGCTTTGAAGACCGCGGCGCAAGCAGCATCTTAGTGGCGGATTTTGGCCTGCCCTTGGGTGAAAGCTCCTGCGTCTCCTGTGGCGCTTGTGTGCAGATTTGCCCCACCGGTGCATTGATGGACCGCCGCAGCGCTTACCTTGGGCGCGAAACCGACCTTGCCCATACGGTTTCAGTCTGCACCAACTGCAGCTTGGGCTGCGAGCGCGATGTGCTCACACGCGATAACCACCTCGTACGCATCGAGGGCATCTGGGATTCTCCCATGAACGAAGGCTTGCTCTGCAAGCAAGGGCGCTATGAACCACTGGAAACTGGTTACAAGCGCTTCACCACGCCGCTCATCCGTAAAAATGGCAAGCTCGAGCCAACCACGTGGGAAGAAGCGCTTAGGGTAGCTGCTGAAAAACTGCAAACAGGCTCGCACGATACCAAGGCTGCTTTCGTTTCAGCCCGCCTGCCCTTAGAAACGTTAACGAATACGTCTGAACTTTTTCAAACTGGTTTTAAATGCACACGAATTTACCTGACGGAAGATGACGAAGCTGCGTTATGCAGTACCAGGCTCGCTGACGATCTCGATGAACCCTTTGAATCTGACCTAAACACACTTAAAGCAGTGGATGCAGCCCTTATTATCGGTATTGACCTCCAAACGGACCACCAAGTGGCTGGATTTTTCCTCAAACGCCAGAATTGGGGCGGCACACAGCTCATTACGGTCTCGGATCAGCCTAATGGATTGTGCCCCTACTGTGCAGTAAGTCTACAACTTAGCCCTGGAGGATACCTTGATTTTGTAAATGGCTTTCTCTACGCCCGCAATATTCACATGCAGATTAATCAAAAATACTATGAAAAGAAATTAGCTGCCGTCCTCGAAAATACCGATATGGACGCTAATCGCCTGCAAAAAGCGGCTCGTTTACTAGCCGATGCAGTCCATCCAGTTATTGTGATTGGTGGAGACTTTGCCACTGAGGATAACTATGAAGCCTTGCTACAGTTAGTCCTTTTTGCCCAAGGCGAGGGGATCCCAATCCTGATTATTAAAGGCAAAGCCAACAGCTTAGCAGCGGCACAATTGCATTATAAAGTCGAGCCGGATAGCAAGACGATTGAGACGGCGCTGATCGCCCTAGGCGATGAAACCCCTAACGATGTGCTCGTTGAGCGCTGCAAAGGGATACCTTCATTAATAGTATATGCCAGCTATCCCTCAGCGCTCACAGAGCGGGCAGATGTAATCTTGCCGGCAACGATGTGGGCAGAAGAAAGCGGTCACTACCTGAGTACCGACGGCAGGCTGCAAGAGAGTAAACCCGCTTTGATTGCACCAGAAGACGTGCGTTCTTCATTAGAAGTGATTAACGCCCTAGCAGACTTGGTGGGTTTGAAGAGTGTGAAAACCTGGAAAGAAGCGCTGACTGCCGAGCCAATTTCCGTTCAGCTGAAAATGTGAGTAAAGAGAGGTTAAACCATGGCAAAACCTAAAGTAGCATCAGATTGGTTGGCAGGCTGCGCTGGCTGCCACATGTCCTTCTTGGATATGGACGAGCGCATAGTGGAGCTGCTCAAACTGGTTGAACTGCGCGCCACGCCGATTACGGACTTGAAAGAGCCGGATAGGGATGGCGTGGACGTTGGCATCTTAGAAGGCGGGATCAGCAACACCTACAACGAAGAGGTGGCTAAAAAGATGCGTTCGCGCTGTAAAATATTGGTGGCATTGGGCGATTGCGCCGTCTTTGGCGGTGTACCGGCTATGCGCAACTTCACTGGCGACCAAGCTGCACTCGAGCGCGCTTACGTGCAAACCGAGAGCACCGACGAAAGCGGCAAAATTCCGGATGACCCTGAGCTTGCTCGCATGGTGCATGTCCGTCCGGTAAGTGACGTGGTGAAGGTGGATGTATTCTTACCAGGCTGTGCACCCAGCGCTGATGCAATTTTCTATGTACTTTCCGAGCTCGCCCAGGGCAGAATTCCAGAAGTCTCTGGCGACTATAACGACTGGCATTAGGAGGACAGATGACTGCCCAAAAAATAACGATTGAACCCGTAACCCGCATCGAGGGGCACGCCAAAGTGACCATACATCTGAAAGAAGATGGCTCGGTGGAGCATGCTTACTTTCATGTGAATGAATTCCGCGGCTTCGAAAAATTCTGCGAAGGCCGGCTGGTGCAGGAAATGCCCCAAATCACCCCACGGATATGCGGTATTTGCCCAGTGAGCCATCACTTAGCTGCTGCAAAGGCAGGCGATGTTGTTCTCGGCTGCCCGCCTCCCAAGCCAGCTGCGCTTTTGCGTGAGCTCATGCACATGGGTCAGGTGATTCAGAGCCATGGCATGCACTTCTTCGAGTTAGCCGGACCAGACCTAATCCTCGGCTTTGACCATGACCCCGCTACCCGCAACGTAGTTGGGCTGGTGCAAGCCGACCCTGAGCTAACCCTCAAAGCAGTACGCCTGCGCAAATTTGGCCAGTCCATCATCAGTGCACTGGGCGAACGCAGTGTCCACCCCACCTTTGCCGTACCAGGCGGGGTCAGTCACGCTTTCACTATAGACGCGCGTGACAGCTTACTAGCGCAGCTGGATGAGCAAATCGCTACCATTCAGACTGGATTGCAGATTGCCACCCGCTGGGTAGAAGCAAACCTGGAAACCATTCGAGAATTTGCTGTTTTCCCCACCGGCTATATGAGCCTAGTGACACCGCAAAACAGCTTAGAGCTGTATGATGGCAAGATCCGCCTCGTGGGTCGGGATGGGCAGCAGCTCGAAAAGTTCGACCCGCAATCCTACCTGGATTACATCGCCGAGCACGTGGAGCCATGGTCTTATCTCAAATTCCCCTACTATAAGAAGCTGGGCTATCCCGAAGGCGTTTATCGTGTGGGTCCTCTCGGGCGGCTCAATGCGGTTGACCAAATCGACACGCCGTTAGCTAATGCCGAACTTCAGTGCTTTAAAGCGCTCAATCACGGTTTGCCGGTCGAAAACACATTACACTATCACTATGCCCGCCTGATCGAAACCCTGTTCGCCGCGGAAAGAACGCGCGTCCTGCTGGAGGATCCTGATATCCTCAGTACCGATATCCGCAACACCCATCAAGAGCCGCGCGAACAAGGTGTCGGCGTGATCGAAGCGCCGCGTGGAACACTGATCCACCATTATTGGGTCAATTCCTACGGGCAGATTAGCAAAGCCAATCTGATCGTCGCCACCGGGCATAATAACTATGCCATGAGCAAAGCTGTGGACGATGTTGCCAAAACCTACGTGCACGGTCCGGATATCAGTGAAGGCATGCTCAACCGCGTCGAGCACGCGATCCGCGCACATGACCCTTGCCTTTCCTGCTCTACACACGCCGTTGGCAGCATGCCTATGGAAGTGAGCGTCTACGATCCACAAGGTAACCTGCTGCGGGTGATAAAGCGCTAAGCAAATCGAAAGGAAACCTGCCTCCCTTTTTGGTATGATTCAAGGGAGGCTTTTTCATGAGCACCCCAGTGAACCCAAAAACCTTAGTGATTGCCTACGGCAACCGTGACCGTCAGGATGACGGTGCTGGCTGGCATATCCTAACCCAGGTAGCAGCTCAGCTAGGCTTGCAATCGCCGGAATTGCCCGGCGAATGGACCGAGAACGAAGATAGCAGCCTGCGCCTGCTTTACCTCTACCAGCTGCTGCCTGAATTAGCCGAGGATCTCATCGATTACAACCAAATCATCTTTGTGGACGCCCACAACTCACCTGAGCTGCCAAATCTGGTTTTTGAGCCGATTAGCCCAGCTTGGGTACACTCAGCCTTCACGCATCACTTATCTATCGGGGAGCTGCTAGCAATCACGCAGACGCTTTATGCTTGCTGCCCCGCTGCCTGGCTGCTCTCCGTGCGCGGCTTTGAGTTTGAGTTCTCACAGGTGCTTTCACCACAAACTGCCGCTTTAGTGAGCCAAGCCGCAGAGATGCTTTGCTCCCATCTCCACCAAGAAGCCCCGCCTAAACCATACCGAGAGGAATAAACATGCCTGAAGCTTATAGCCAAACCCCAATCTGGCATTACCGCCAAGGAACCTTGGAGACAACGCCTGAGAGCACGCCCATCGTTAGCGAGCATGCGGCAACGCTCTCCGTCAATGGTGAACCTTGGCTGACCTTTATCTGCTCCCCTATCGCGCTGGAAGCACTAGCCATCGGCTTTCTCTTCAATGAAAACGTCATCACCAGCCTCGGAGAAATTGAAGGGGTGACATTCGAAGATGATGACCACCGTATCCTGGTGCAGCTAAATCACCCAACCCAAAAGCCAGCACAATTTCATCGCACCTCCACGGGCGTCAGCTTGCAGCCCCACATTGCTACGCGTAAGATTGGCGTGGATTTCAGCATTCAGGCTGGCAAAGTGATCGCGCTTTATGATCAGTTCATGGCAATGCAGACGCTGCATGACCAAGTCGGGGGGTTTCATAGTGCCGGATTGAGCGATGGGGAGTCTGTGCCCATCTTGGTAGAAGATTTAGGCAGGCACAACTGCGTGGATAAACTCGCCGGGCTGTATTTGCTGCAACACGCCACGTTTACGCCGCGCGCGCTTTTACTCAGTGGGCGCATTAGCTCCGAGATGGTCTATAAGACGCTCGCTCTGGGCATCCCGCTGATTGTCTCGCGTACTTCACCCACATCGCTCGCCGTGCAAATCGCGGATTCAACCGGAATCACGCTCATCGGCTACCTGCGGAAAGCCCAATTTGATATCTACAGCCACCCGGAACGGCTTATTGCGGCTTGACCCCACATTCCTCAGGCGGATTAACTCTTCCCTGAAAAGGATATAATACCGATAATGCATGAATTAGCCGTCACCGAGAGCATCCTAGAGATTGCTACACAAGAAGCTGCAGCGCGCGCTGCCAGCAAGGTTACAGATATATATTTGTCGCTCGGTCAGCTTTCTTCAATTGTGGATGAATCGGTGCAATTTTATTGGGATTTCATCAGCCAAGGGACGCTCGCCGAAGGTGCTCAGCTGCACTTCACCCATATCCCAGCGCGCTTACGCTGCAAAGACTGTGGAACAGAATTGGACCTCACTGAGGAATTAACCCCTTGCCCGAGCTGCCAGAGCATTGCTCTGGAAATCATCCAGGGAGAGGAATTCCAAGTGGATGCCATTGAAATATTAAATGAGGTAGAAAATGACCCAAAAAGTTGAAGTAGTACGTAAAATTTTAGACTCAAATGATCGCTTGGCGGCTGGCAATCAGGCTCGGCTGGACGATATGAACGTGTTCAGTATCAACCTGATGGCTTCGCCCGGCGCTGGCAAAACCAGCCTGATCTTGCAGACGCTCAGCCATTTACCCCCGGAAATTAAAGTGGGCGTAGTAGAGGGTGATACCGCTCCGGTTACGATTGATGCCGATAAGATCGCTGAGCAAGGCGCGCCGGTAGTGCAGATCAACACCGGTGGGCAGTGCCACTTGGATGCAGTGCTGCTCGAGCTTGGGCTCAATCAGTTGCCGCTGGAATACCTCAACCTGGTGATCGTCGAGAACGTCGGCAACCTCATTTGCCCGGCTTCCTTTAAGCTCGGCACGCATGCTAACGTGCTCGTGGCGTCCATCCCCGAGGGCGACGATAAGCCCTATAAGTACCCCAATATCTACCGTGGGTTAGATGTGCTGGTGATCAATAAAATTGACCTGCTGCCTTATCTCGATTTCCGCATGGATTACTTCAAGCAGGGCGTAGAGATGCTCAACCCTGGCTTACAGATTTTTGAAGTCTCCTGCAAGACGGGCGAAGGTATTCCAGCCTGGATTGACTGGCTGAAAGCCCATATTCCCGCTAAAGCCGAAGCCGCCAAGGAGTAAGCCGCATCAACCAGCGTATTCAGATCACCGGCATTGTGCAAGGCGTCGGCTTCCGCCCCACGGTATATTTGCTGGCTCAAAAGCACACCCTCACCGGCTGGGTACTCAATTCTGCGCATGGCGTAGAAATCGAGATTAGCGGCAGCCCCACAGCCTGCGCTGCCTTTGTGCAAGACTTGCAGCATAACCCGCCGCCCTTGGCGCACATCGATAGCTTTGAGGTGCAGCCGGCTGAGCCGAAATCCTACCCTGCTTTTGAAATACGAGAGAGCCAAGATAAGCCCAACGACTTCCTGCCTGTTTCGCCGGACTTAGCTATCTGCCCAGATTGCCGGCGGGAGCTCTTCGACCCCGCCGATCGGCGCTACCGTTACCCCTTCATCAATTGCACCAACTGCGGTCCGCGCTTCACCATCGTCAAATCCATCCCTTATGACCGCCCCAACACCAGCATGGCTGGCTTTGCACTCTGCCCCGATTGCGCCGCGGAATACCATGACCCCGCTAACCGCCGCTTTCATGCTCAGCCGATAGCCTGCCCCGTCTGCGGCCCGCAGATTTGGTTCGAAGCTGGGGGCAGGAAGTTAGCCGAGAAAGAAGAAGCGCTTCAGACGGCACGGCGGTGGCTCGTGAAGGGCAAAATCTTAGCTGTTAAAGGCTTGGGTGGTTTTCATCTGGTATGCGATGCCGCTAATGGCGAAGCTGTGCAAACCTTGCGCGAGCGCAAGCACCGCACAGGCAAACCTTTCGCACTCACGGCTTTTGACCTGCCCACTATCGAGAAATATGTAACCCTTAACTCTACCGCCCGGCGGCTCATCAGTGCTCCACAAGCGCCCATCATCTTGGCGGAAATGACAGAAGCTGGTAAAAAGCTCGCCCAAATCGTGGCACCTGACCAAACTCGCTTGGGTTTTATGCTGCCCTACACTCCGCTGCACTTGCTTTTGCTGGAGCCCGCGCCAAACTTCCCGGAGGTGCTGGTGATGACCAGCGGCAACCTAAGCGAGGAACCCATCGCTTACGAGAACGCCGAAGCACGCGAACGCCTGGAAAGCCTCGCAGATGGCTTCCTCATGCATGACCGACCAATCTATATGCGCATCGATGATTCCGTCGTGACCATCCTGCGCGAGAAGCCCTACATCGTGCGCCGAGCACGCGGCTTTGCCCCCCAACAGCTGCGCTTGCCTTGGGATGCCGTGCCCTTGCTTGCCACGGGCACTGAGCTCAAAAACACCTTCTGCCTCACGCGCGATCGTTACGCCTTCGTCAGCCACTACATAGGCGACTTAGAAAACCAGGAGACACTCAGCTCATTCGAGCAGGCAATTCGCCATTACGAACGCGTTTTTCGCATCCAACCTGAGGCACTGGCTTGCGACCTGCACCCGGATTATCTCGCCACGCGTTACGCCCAAGCGCGCAGCCGAGCCGAAAACCTCCCTCTGGTGGCGGTGCAGCATCATCATGCCCATATTGCCAGCTGCCTCGCCGAGAATGGCTGGGCTAGCCCAGAGCCGGTCATCGGCTTGGCTTATGATGGCACAGGCTATGGCACGGATGGCATCATTTGGGGCGGAGAAATCCTCATCGCCGGCTACAAGGAATTCACGCGCCGCTTTCACCTTACTCAGCTGCCTTTACCCGGCGGGGACTTAGCCGTACGCAAGCCCGCGCGCATGGCGCTGAGCTATTTACTCGCGGCTGGTATCGAACTTGAAGACCAAACCCTTGCGCCGGTGGCTTATTTGAATCCCGCTGAAGCTCAGGCTGTGCGCCATCAGGCACGTACAGGCTTCAACGCTCCGCTTACCAGCAGCATAGGGCGCCTGTTTGACGCTGTGGCTGCCCTGATGGGCTTATGCGAGGAAATCAGCTACGAAGCGCAGGCAGCCATGATGCTCGAGAGCGCCGCCGACCCGCAAGAAAGCGGTTTTTACGAGATGCCATTGGAGAATGACATCATCGACCCACAGCCCATGATCCGCGCGATTGTTGCAGACCTCAAGGCGGGCGTGAACCGAGGGCTCATCGCAGCGCGCTTCCATAATAGTCTTATTCGCATGTCCGTAGAGGCTTGCCGGCAAATCCGCAAAGAAAGCGGCTTGCGCACGGTGGCAATTTCAGGGGGAGTGTGGCAGAATATGAGGTTGATGAATTTAATCCTGCCGGCACTGGAAACAGAAGGTTTCACGCCACTCATTCATACCCAACTGCCGCCCAACGATGGCTGTGTCTCGCTCGGTCAGGCTGCGGTGGCATTGGCACGCCTACAAGGATAACAAGAGGAAAAATGTGCTTAGCAATCCCTGGAAAAATAGTGGAAATTTACGAGCGTGATGGCACACTCATGTCCAAGGTCGATTTTGGCGGGGTGCAGCAGGAAGTCTGCTTAGCAACCACGCCCGAAGCTCAGGTGGGGCAGTATGTAATTGTGCACGCCGGCTTTGCGCTCACCTTGCTTTCGGTTGAAGAAGCGGAAGAAACCCTGCGACTGCTCAAGGAGTTGGAAGAGTCCAACCAAGCCGGTGACAACCTAAGCGAGGGCGAGTGAATATTTCCAGTCCTCTCAATTACCGCAGCGCTGAGCTGACGCGTAAGTTCATCGAGCAGATACGGCGCATTATCACGCAGCCCTGGAATATCATGGAAATTTGCGGTGGGCAGACGCATGCACTCTTGCAATACGGCATCGACCAACTCCTCCCGCCTGAAATTACGCTGATCCATGGGCCTGGCTGCCCAGTGTGCGTCACCTCGCTCGAAGCGGTTGAAACGGCACTGCAAATTGCCGCCCAACCTGGCGTGACCTTCACCACCTTTGGCGATATGCTGCGCGTGCCCGGCAACCATCAGGACCTTTTTAGCGCGCGAGCCAATGGTGCCGATGTGCGCGTAGTGGTTTCGCCCATGGATGCGGTGCGGCTGGCGCAGGCTGAGCCCGAACGTCAGGTGGTATTCTTCGCTATCGGCTTCGAGACCACAGTGCCTTCGATTGCCGCCAGCATCCTGCACGCCGAGCGCAACGCCATCACCAACTTCAGCATCCTGCCGGCGAATGTGCTTGTGCCGCCCGCTATTCATGCCATACTGAGCAGCCCTGAAAACCGCGTGAACGGTTTTTTAGCCGCTGGGCACGTCTGCGCCGTGATGGGTTACTGGGAATACGAACCCATTGCAGCCCAATACCATACCCCTATCGTAGTCACCGGCTTTGAGCCTGTTGATCTAGCCCGCGGGATTTATCAGACCGTCCGCCAATTGGAAGAGAGCTGCTGTGCGGTAGAAAATGCTTATTCCCGCGCCGTTACGCGCGAGGGTAACCGCACCGCACAGGCACTGATCAATCAGGTGTTTGAGCCTGTGGACCGGCAATGGCGCGGCATCGGGCTGATTCCCCGCTCAGGCTTGGGCTTGCGCGCAGCTTACCGCAGCTTCGATGCCTTGGAGCGCTTCCCCGTGGCTTTTAATACGCTGGCGGAATCGCCTTTGTGCATCGCCGGGCAAGTGCTGCGCGGCGTCGCCACCCCACATGACTGCCCTGCCTTTAGCCGCGAGTGCACACCGGGCTCTCCGTTAGGAGCTCCGATGGTCTCCTCAGAAGGTGCTTGCGCGGCTTATTACCGCTACCAACGGGTGAAACCATGAGCGAGCCAACTTTCCCCGCTATGCAAGGACCTGTCTGCCCGCTGCCGCTCAGCCAGCACGATCAAATCGTGATCGGGCATGGCAGCGGTGGCTTAATGACCCACGAACTTATCCGTGAAATGTTCCAGAAGTACCTCGGTAATCCCACGCTCAACGCCGGCAATGATGCCGCTATCATACCCGCTTCCGAGGCAATGCCGGCTGGCTCGCGCTTGGTCGTTTCCACCGATGCACACATTGTTTCACCGTTGTTTTTTCCGGGCGGGGATATCGGCAGGCTGGCAGTCTGCGGCACGGTCAATGACGTCGCCGTAATGGGTGCTCAAGCCCGCTACTTGACCGCCACCTTCATCCTCGAGGAAGGGTTCTCAATTGCGGCTCTTGAAGAAGTGCTGCGTTCCATGCAAGCTGCTTGCGCAGAAGCTGGCGTGACCATCATCGCTGCAGATACCAAAGTTACGGAAAAAGGCAAATCAGACGGACTGTTCATCAGCACCTCCGGCTTTGGCTGGCTGCCGGAAGGACGCCGCATTGCTGGCGATAACGCTCAGCCAGGGGATGCTGTGCTGATCTCCGGACCTATGGGGAACCATGGCATAGCTGTGATGCAAGCCCGCGGCAATTTAGGCTTTCAATCTGAGGTACGCTCGGATACCTCCCCGCTAAACGCGCTGGTCTGGGGTTTATGCCAAGCATTTCCTTCCGTTCATGTGCTGCGCGACCCTACCCGCGGCGGATTAGCTACCACCTTAGCCGAAATCGCATCTCAGTCTCAGGTCAACATCACCTTGGAAGAAGCTGCAATCCCCATTGACCAACCAGTGCGCAAAGCCTGCGAACTGCTCGGTCTGGACCCGCTCTACCTAGCGAATGAGGGCAAAATGATCGTGATCCTGCCCGAGGATGATGCCAATGCTGCACTGAGTTACCTCCATACGCAGCGCTATGGTGAGGGCGCCCAGCTCATCGGCAAGGTGAGCGCAATCCCAGCTGGGCAAGTCTGGCTGCGTACGCCCTTGGGCACCACGCGAGTGCTCGAGATGCTGGCAGGCGAGATGCTGCCGCGTATCTGCTAATATTTGGTCCGTCGTTTTTGCTGGTCCTTACAGGAGGCTCCGCACTGAGGACACCAGCGAGAACGATAGGGTGCAAAATCTGCCTGAAGAACTCCGCCGCTTGACAAAAGGTATCGGCATTGTATACTTATTCCGCTATCCTCAAAGAAAAGGTAAAAGATGAAAGTTGATTTTCAAGAAACCACCAAAGATTTACTCAAGCGCATTGATATCCACAGCCAATATGGCAGCCGCGATATCGATGCCTGGATGTTAGAAATCCTGCAGCTGAAAAAAGGGATCAAGATTTTAGATGTGGGCTGCGGCGCCGGCAAGCAATGCTTCTCTTACTTTCATGCCCTCGATGGCGATGCCGATATCACCGGTACGGACGTTTCTGAATCTTTGCTCGCCCAAGCAAGGGAAGAAAACCAAAAGGTCAACAATGCTGTCAAGTTCCAGCAACTGGATTTCAACCAACCCTTCGACCTGCCTTCGGATACCTTCGACCTGGTCTCTGCCTGCTTTGCGATATACTACGCGCAAGATATCCCTTTCACCTTGAGTGAGATGCATCGTGTGCTCAAGCCTGGCGGGCGGCTTTTCACCACCGGACCGATGCCCAATAACAAAGCCGTTTTCTACGAAATCATCAAGGAAGCCACTGGCAAGCCAATCCCGCCTATGCCTGGCAGCTCACGCTATGCCTCCGAGATTTACGGCACTATGCAAAAGCTTTTTTCCAAGGTAGAACAGCATATTTTCGAAAACCCTCTCACTTTCCCGACTGTTGAGCCCTTTATGGAATACACGCGAGCCTCCATGTCCGAGGATCGGCGCTTATGGAACTCGCTATTTGTGACGCATGAGGATTTCGAGAAAGTGATGACGCAAATCGAGGAAACCGCCCGTAAGCGCATCGAGCGCGATGGCAAAATCGTGATGACCAAAGTTGTGGGTGGGTTTATCGCTACTAAGTGAGCAGCTTATGAATCATAATATGACATTTTTCGGTAAATCCGTGCTCTTTTTGGGCGCACACCCTGATGATATCGAGCTCGGCTGCGGTGCGCTGATTGCCGATATCATCGATCAAACCAGCCTTTACTGCATGACCTTCTCGGATAATAAAAAGAACCCCGACCTGCAGCACCTGCTGGAGGAGCACTATATTAGCATGCATACTTTAGGCTTAACCGATGCTCAAATCGAAGTTGGGACTTTTGAAACCCGCCGCTTCCCAGCCTCCCGTCAGGAAATTTTGGAGAAAATGCTGCAGCTACGCCGTGCGCTCAAGCCTGAAATTGTGTTCGTGCATACACCCCAAGATATCCACCAAGATCACGTAACGGTCACGCAAGAAGCCTTACGAGCCTTCCGCGGTACAACGGTCCTCGGCTATGACGTTTTACGCAGCAGTTACGGGTTTTTTCCTCATTTCCTAGTGGAAGTTACTGAAGCCGCTGTTAATAAGAAAATCGAAGCCCTTGCGAAGTATGTTACCTATACAGACCGCTATTATTTCTCAGAACCGGTACTGCGTTCCACAGCAATTCGGCATGGAGCACTCGCCGAGCGACCATTTGCCGAGGGCTTCGATATCATTCGTATTGTTGGCGAGTTTTCAGCGCTGGGCTGATCCTTCCGCTCTTTAGAGCATATCCGGCGTCACTTGCTCAGCAGAGCGCGAACGGGGTTGAACTGGGCGGATATTCTCGGACTCAAACGGGAACCAGAGAATATGGTCCGGAACCATCCAGCCATCGGTAAGATAAACCGTTGTCCGGAATTGCACCGCCACGTTCTTTTCATCTAATGACACCACGGTGCCCTTGATCCAACCCTTTACTCGTTGACCATTTTTCTCATGGTCACAAAAAGCTTCAACCCGATCTCCAACTTCAAAGTGCTTCTCGGGCTCTGGGGGGCGCATAAAGCTGCTTCTTTTCATCCAACCTCCGTTTGTTCTCTTCTACTTCTAACCTCAGCAAATTTTTTGCTGATCTTTGATTTCAGATCTTCCTTAATCGCCTCATCAGGCGTTAGTTCTATTACTTCTCCAAAGAACCCCTCGAGGATTAATTGCTCCGCATCCAGCAAGGGAATCCCACGCGTCTGCAGGTAGAACAATTCCTCTTCGTCGATTTTTCCCACAGTGGCACCATGGCTGCACCGCACATCGTCTGCTAAGATTTCCAAACCAGGTATGGCATTCACTCTAGCAGACTTACTTAGCACCAGGTTGCGCGATGATTGATAGCCATCTGTCTGCATGGCAGTTGGCGCTACGTAAATCATCCCTTCCCACACTGCAGCAGAAGATTCAGTCACAGCGCCCTTGAAGAGCAAGTTACTGGTGGTCCGCGCAGCTAAATGATTTTGCTGAGTATCTATATCAATGCGTTGTTTGTCATCGGTTAGGTAAAAACCCTTCACCTGCACCTCAGCATCCCTTCCTAACAAATCGATATCGACAAAATTTTTGCTCAAATGCGTTCCTAAGGCTCCATAGAGCCACGTTAATTGGGTATTACGCCCTACCTGCGCGCGCTCATGGGTTATGTTCCAAACCTGATAATCAAACTCCTGGATTTCAGTGAGGTTCAACACAGCCTCGTCATCTAAGTGAACCTCTACGATGCCAGAATGGAAAGCTTGGCTGGCACTGCCTGCCGGTAGGGAGCCAAAGGCAAGTTCAAGATCAGCCGATGCCCCAGTTTCCAGCCAAATGAGAGTATGCGTGAAAGTTGCTTGATCATCCCCAGCTGTTGCTAAAATTTGCACTAATAATGGCTGCTCCAGCCGGAAATTTTTAGGTACATAGAGCAATAAGCCATCTTGCGCCAATGCTGCGGTCATTGCTGCAAATTTGCTTTCTTCGGGTTTCACCACGCTGCCTGCCAATTTGGCTACCAGCTCTGGATAATCCTTTTCTGCGGACCTAAAGTCCATGAAGATCACCCCAGCTTGCTCAACGTTGGAATCAACCTGGCGAACCACACCCGCGGGTGAAATAATCAAGCTGCCTGAATAACCTTTTTTTCTTTTAGTCAAGCCTTTAAATTGATCAGGGGTAAATGCAGCTGCCTTCGCACTCCCGTTTACTTGCTTCAGCTCGGCGAAATTCAGCTCGCTGAGGTCCACCCAGCGCCATGCTTCGTCTTTCTTCAGCGGGAAGGAAAGCTGTGCAGCCAACTCCCAAGCAGAACGGCGGTAAGTTTGCAGCGGACTGTTCTCAAGCATTTCTGGCGTTAAACTCAACCTGCCAGGGAATTCGTGATTATCAATTTGGGTTGTGTTTTGCTTTACGTTCGCCATCGTATTGCCTTTAGCCCACCGTCCCGGTCATTTGCAGCTGCACCAAACGGTTCATCTCAACCGCATATTCCATAGGCAGCTCTTTAACCAGTGGTTCAATAAAACCAGAGACTACCATGGTAGTGGCTTCTTCATCCGTCAGCCCGCGGCTGTTCAAGTAAAAAAGCTGTTCTTCGCCAATCTTGGAAACTGTCGCTTCATGCCCGATGGATACATCTTTGGCATGCACGTCGATTGTAGGGTAAGTATCGGAGCGTGATTCATGATCAAGCAGTAGTGCATCGCAAACCACATTAGAGCGAGAGTTTTCGGCTTCGGCTGCTACGCGCACCAGCCCGCGATACGATGCCCGCCCATTCCCACGCGAGATGGACTTGGAAGTGATTTTGCTACTCGTATTGGGGGCAAAATGCAGCATCTTGGCGCCGGCATCTTGCTGCTGCCCAGGACCAGCAAAGGCAACCGAAAGAACTTCGCCATGAGCCCCCGGCTCCAATAGGTAACACGAGGGGTATTTCATGGTAATCTTCGAGCCTAAGTTCGCATCCACCCATTCCATCGTACCGTTTTCAAAAACTTTTGCCCGTTGGGTCACTAAGTTATATACGTTGGTAGACCAGTTTTGGATGGTAGTGTAGCGCACACGCGCACCTTTCTTGACCACAATTTCAATCACACCGCTATGAAAAGATTCGGTGGAATATAAAGGAGCGGTACAACCTTCCACATAATGCACTTGCGCGCCCTCATCGGCAATAATCAATGAACGCTCGAACTGACCAATGTTCGCCATATTCAAGCGGAAGTATGCTTGCAAGGGCAAATCCACCTTTACCCCCTTGGGGACATAAACAAAGGATCCACCAGACCAGACAGCACTATTGAGCGCGGCAAATTTGTTATCCTGGATGGGTACGACTGTCGAAAAGTATTCGCGGAAGATCTCCGGGTATTGCTTGAGACCGTTTTCGATGCTCAAGAAGATGACGCCTTGCTTTTCGAGCGTTTCTTGAATGTTATGGTAGACCATTTCCGAGTCGTATTGTGCGCCTACACCAGCTAAGTAT
This sequence comes from Candidatus Mesolinea sp., assembly GCA_034430095.1. Taxonomy (GTDB): domain Bacteria; phylum Chloroflexota; class Anaerolineae; order Anaerolineales; family Anaerolineaceae; genus Mesolinea. Next base: position 15,900 of record DAOUFK010000010.1, on the reverse strand, counting down.
TTTTGTTCTGCCTCAGGGATGCCTAAGCGGTCAAACGTATTCTTAATGTTATCGGGGATGTCTTCCCAGCGTTTCTGATCTACTTGAGGCGGGCGTGCATAAAAAATTATTTCGTCCAAATTCAAACCACTCAGGTCTGGTCCCCAGGTTGGCATAGGACGTTCAATGAAGTGGCGGTATGCTTTCAAACGGAATTCCAACATCCATTCTGGCTCTTCTTTGAAAGCTGAAATCTGTCGGATAACTTCTTCACTAAGTCCTTTAGGGCTTTTATAGATTGAATCGTCCGGATAGCTAAACCCGTACTTGTATTCAGTCCCAATCTGATTGAGAAAATCTTGATTTTCCGCCATGGTGCCTCTTCCCCCTAGGAGGTTAATTCTTCTTCTTCTTTGGGTAGGGGACCGTATTTTTCCCGCACCCACGCATAGCCACTTTCCTCCAACCGCAGCGCTAACTCGGCTTGACCTGATTCTACGATCTTTCCACCATACATGATATGCACAAAATCTGGCTTGATGTAATTGAGCATGCGCTGATAGTGCGTAATAATCAGTATGCCGATGTGATCGCCTGCTAATGCATTGACGCCTTCCGAGACGATGCGTAAGGCATCAATATCTAATCCCGAATCGGTTTCATCCAAGATGGCGAAGCGTGGCTCTAACATAGCCATTTGCAAAATCTCAGCGCGTTTTTTTTCACCTCCAGAAAACCCTTCGTTGAGATAGCGCCCTGCAAAAGCGGGATCCATCTTGAGCAGCTCCATCTTTGCCTTTAGCATTTGGCGGAACTTTACGATGGATATACCTTTATCTTCTGGATCATTTGCTTTGCGCCTGGCGTTTATTGCTACGCGCAAAAAATTCGCTAAAGTTACCCCTGGAATCGCCACCGGGTATTGAAAAGCAAGAAAGATCCCGCGCCGCGAACGCTCATCGGGGGAAAGATCAAGAATACTTTCACCATCCAGGAGAATATCACCCTCGGTAATCTGATAGCGCGGATGCCCCATTATGGCATAAGCTAATGTCGATTTACCTGTACCGTTCGGTCCCATCAGCGCATGTATTTCGCCCTGGTTAATTGTTAAATTGAAACCCCGTAAAATTTCTTTATCTTCTACCTGCACATGCAAGTTCTTTATTTCAAGTTGTGCCATGTTTTCCTTGCCCAATTTTAAAGTTTTATTATCATCTCGCATCTTTGCTGAAGAATCTTTTCGGTGTACTACCTTTAAGCTCTCTTTTTCTGGCACGATGCAAGGCAATATTATAGCACGCCAGCTTAAAAAAGTCAATTTTTTTATATAACAATTATATTTTTAACAATTGAATCTAACATCTCCGTCAGAATTCTTATGTATAATAATTATGGTGAGAGACACGCCAAATTTCATCTTTTATGTCTAATGTTTTGGCGCCATAGTCTAAGAGAGGTGAAGCAGATGAGTGCAGAAAAAAAGAGCTTTTTCAAAAAAATCGCTGATAAATTTGGAGTAGGTAAAGAGCCGGAAAAACCGATCGAAGAAATCGCTAAACCAAGTGATTTGTCGGTGCAGGAAGAACAAATCGAAGAGAGCGGTGCTTTGCGCCCAGGTGAAATCCCTACCCAAGAGGTGAGCCCAGCTACTCCACAAGAGGAGCCCAGCCCAAGCCAACCGGTGGAAGAAGGAATTCTATATGAACCCGAACAAGAACCAAGTGAGCTTGCGCCAGAGGAAATATTGGAACTTACCAAAGAGGAGTTGAAAGCAGAGCTAATAACTGAGGAACTTCCACCACAACCCCCGTTAGTGAGCCCGCAGCCTGCGGTAAGAGTCATTGCGACGCATACCGTCCGGTCGAACGAAACTCTGAGCCACATCGCGCTGAGGTATTACGGGCACGCTACCCCGCCCTATTACCGCTTGATTTATGAATTCAACCGGGATGTCATCGGGAACAATATGAACTTTATTATCCCTGGGCAGGTGCTGCGCATCCCCTCATTACCGGAAGACCTGAAAAAATAAACTAAGCGCAAGGCAAAGCGAACTAAGTAAAACTCAAAGCCCCTGGATCGTATTAACGATCAAACCGCTATAGGTATAGCGGTTTGATCATCAATAGCCTCTCGCGAACCCTTCTCGAGGTAATTGGGTCCGTGGAACAAAAAACCTTAATAGGTAATCACCCTGGGCAATGCCTTAGCTTGCTCCACCCAGTCCTGAACCTCCGCCAAAGTCGGTACACGGCGGACAAGTTTTTTCTCGGCATTTACAGCCAAGAGTTTCTCATGCAGGTTTTCAGGATTGCGCTTAGCTAACTCAACCACAGTGTCCACACCTGCCTCTTCCAGTAAATCAGAATACTCTTCTCCTACACCTTTGATGCGATAGAGATCAGCAAGGTTGACCCACTCCAGGATTAAGCCTTTATCTATACCCGTTTTTTCGGCAATCTCCTCGCGACCTTTTGGGGTAGCACCTGCTTTCAGCAATGCCTCTACCGTATTAATCCCTATTTCTTTGAGTTTTGCTGCGTAGGTGGGACCAATACCTTCAATATCAATAATGCTTGTCATTTCATTTCTCCTTTCAGATGATTATAATAATCTAATATTTGCTGAATTATAACATTAATAGTTCAACTTATAGTAGAATAAGGTTCGTTAAGGTTATGCGATAGTAAAATATTTGCATACTAATATGATATACTCTAAAAATAAAAATTGAGAGAAGGTAACTATGAAAAGCACAAGAGATAAAATATTAAACACCCTACTTACCCAACGCCAGGCTACTATCAAACAACTTTCAGAGGTTGTCGGTATCAATGGCATTTCTGTCCGTCATCACCTGATCAACCTTCAGGCTGAAGGTTTAGTTACGGCAGAGGAACAACGGCATGGTGTTGGTCGTCCCGCCTTCGTCTATCGGCTGACTGAAAAAGGTATGGAAAGGTTCCCCACAAATTACCTTAAACTTACCAACTATTTGTTAACCGAATTAGAAGAAACCTTAAGCCCTGAAGAAGTGGAAGCAACTTTCAAACGCATCGGCAAGAAACAAGCTGAAGAATCGACTAACATCGATAAAAACCAACCAATTGAAGCCCAATTGGAACAATTGGCAAACCAATTAGCAAGCGATCGTTTTCTGCTTTCTTGGAAGAAAGAGGGCGATAGCATTATCTTGCAATCAGATAATTGCCCTTACCTTCATGTTGGCAAAGAGCATCCCGAAATTTGCAAGATCGATGAAACCCTTTTCAGCGAGGCTTTAGGCAGAGAGGTAAAACTGGAGACCTGTATGCTTCGAGGTGATCCTAGGTGCACCTATAAGATTAATCTATAGCAAACAATGGACCAAAATTCGAATAACAAACCACAATGGGATATCGATAAGACCCATCCACAGTTCCATGACGAGCTGATTGAGAACCTTTCCGGGGTATTAGATCCTGAGCTGGGTTTTTCCGTCTTGGAGTTAGGCTTGGTGCGGAATATCAGCATCCAGGGCGATAAAGCACATTTGGTGATGATTCTCACCACGCCCTTCTGTCCCTATGGACCGATGTTGATGGAAAGCACCCGCGCCAAGGTGGAACAAGTCCTCGGATTGAAAACAACCCTAGAATATGGCGAGGGCGTCTGGGATCAATCCTATATGGATAAGAACCTCCTAGATAGCGGTTGGGGTTTATACTCCTAAATACGCCATAGAGAATGCAAAGCAGAAATATTGTGACTGAAAAAGTATTGAATCGTTTGCAAAATGAGAAGGTAGTGTATAATTTATGCGATGAACCCCGAAAAAAAGGGCTGCAAACCTTTCTGAACAGAAATAGAAATAAAGGAGAAAAAATGGACAAATACGAATGCTTAGCATGTGGCTATATCTATGACCCCAAAATTGGCGATCCTGATAATGGCATCGCCCCTGGAACTGCTTTCGAAGACTTGCCTGATGACTGGGTCTGTCCCGATTGTGGCGCTGGTAAAGATCAGTTCGAAAAAATCAGCTAGCAGTAAGAGCAATAAACACGAAAACCTTGCCTCCAAGGGGGTAAGGTTTTTTTTATTTGCCATTTGCAAGAAATATTTTGAAGTATAATAAAGTCACTATACTCGTTCAGATTGGAGGAAAATTATGGCAAGTGTTACATTCGATCACGTTTGGAAAAAGTTTGGCGACGTAGTCGCCGTGCAAGATTTAAATCTTGCAATTCAAGATAAGGAATTCCTTGTCCTTGTTGGTCCATCCGGTTGCGGCAAAACAACTTCGTTGCGCTGCTTAGCCGGTTTGGAAGAGATCACTGAAGGCAAAGTGATGATTGGGGATCAGGTGGTGAACGATGTCGCTCCTAAGGATCGTGACATTGCCATGGTTTTCCAGAGCTATGCACTTTACCCGCATATGACCGTATACGATAATATGGCTTTCGGTCTCAAGCTGCGCAAAATGCCCAAAGACGAAATTGATCGCCGTGTGAAGCAATCCGCTGAAATCTTGGGAATCGGAAACTTGCTCCAACGCAAGCCCAAAGAGCTCTCCGGTGGTCAGCGGCAGCGTGTTGCGGTTGGGCGCGCAATTGTGCGCGAACCCAAAGTGTTCTTATTCGACGAGCCGCTCTCTAACTTGGATGCTAAATTGCGCGTTCAGACGCGTGCTGAGCTCAGCAAGCTGCATAAAAACTTGCAGACTACCTTCATTTATGTTACCCATGACCAAACGGAAGCCATGACGATGGCAACCCGCATCGCTGTGATGAATAAAGGTCTCCTTCAACAGCTGGATACCCCGCAGAACCTATATGACCACCCAGCTAACTTATTTGTTGCTGGATTCATCGGTTCCCCTGCGATGAACTTCTTCAAAGGCAAACTTGTCCAATCCGATGGGCATTTTGTAGCTGATTTAGGTTCCTTTGCCGTAACTCTGCCCGATAGCGTTAAATCCCGCTACGAAAGCGTCTTGAATAAGGATATTATTTTCGGCATTCGCCCAGAGGATATCCATGATCCTATGTATGCTCCTCCTGGGATTTCTGCACAACCTGTCCCAGTCAAAGTGGACGTCACCGAGTTGATGGGTAACGAAATCTTCTTGTATCTGATCAACGGCGAACACAACTTTATCGCCCGTGTTGACCCACGCTCGAAGGCTAAATATGGTGATACTATGGAAGTCGTCTTCAACATGGATAACTTCCACATCTTCGACCCCAGCCTCGATCCTGAAAATCCGCCAGTCGTCTAAAATTAGAACCCGAGACAAAAGGCTGCTTGTAACAAGCAGCCTTTTTTATTCAGTTAGATCACTTTAGTTTATGCTGCCTTGCTGCTTACATTGCGGGTTAACCATAATATTAGACCTGCCCCAATAAGAGAGAGCAGCCCCACGAGAATAAAAGCATCCCGCCAAAAAGGAAGGGGAAATAGCCTGATGAGCGTATCATTCATATAGAACTGCCAGCTGCCTTCGGCAAAGAAAAGCTTGTGAAATTGTTCAAAAAGCAAATTAAAGTTAATCGCGACCATGATAATAATGAAAGCAATCAGACCAATCGTCAGCCAGCTCCCTGTGCGCAGTGATCTGCCTAATTGGCGCCAATTGCCCATCGATGCAAACCATACAAATATCGCCACAAACAAACCAAGCAGCACATACCAGATGGTCAAGGCAGTTTGGACGACGTTCTTGACGTCTTGCATGTGGTCCAGTTCCTCAGGGCGGTAAAGGGGCTCGCCATCCTCAAATTTGAGATCGCCTAAATATTCGATGCCAGCATCATTGATGAGATAGTTCACAGCGTAATCTGCCCATTGTTTGCGTTCTTCCTGCGAAAAGCCGTAAATATCTGGCGGGAAACCTGGGCGGTTGTATTCCAAGGATATAAAAGCTGGCGTAATCAATAACCGTATGGCGCCCATCAAAAGAATAAAAGGCAGGCTAATGGTTAGAATAACAGAAAGGATCTTATCAATGCTGAATTTCATTATTTCACTCCCAAGTTGATTCCAATAGTAAATCGAATACCAAGCGGTTGGTAAAGAATTCGATTGAGGACTTATCATCGGTAAAAACGATCTCACCCAACTTAGTTTCCGCTTTTCCCTGCAAAGTTAAATTCATCGCCTGCACCAAGAGCGAATTAGGCTGGGCAGTTTGAAGACTACTCAGGTTTTGGTTGAAGTTTTCCCAGCTTGCCATAGGGTTTTTTGCCGCAAAGACGATCGTATTCATCGATTCGGGAATATCCATCACAAAAATCTGATGAAACGTTGCTGCCATGGTTGCACATATTGCTTCAACCAAGGTGCGGTCTGCACTGCTCCTGCCGACATTAATAACCACAAAACCATCCGGAGTTAATTTGTCATAAAGCAACCGGAAAAATTCCTGGGTGACCAAATGGGGAGGAATGTAGGGTGTCCGGTACGCGTCGACACTGATAATATCATAAGTATCATTGCTATGCGCAATCCCCCACCGCGCATCTTGGGCGTAAACCGTCAAATTCGGCAGGTCCCCCATACCAAAGAATTGCTTTCCGACTTCAATAATCTTAGGATCAATCTCAAAGCCATCGATTTTCGCTTGCGGATAGACCACACTGGCTTGACGAGCGGTGGTTCCAGCTGCCAGCCCAAGGATCGCAATCCGATTAACTGTGATCTTTTCAGCCGGTGGAGGGTTGAAATACGGTGCTACCAACACCTGTGACCATGGACCTCCATAGAAAAGCTGTGTAGGGTGGTAAATAGAATGAACACCCTGACCTTCGTTGAGGCGCAGATAGCGAAATGAATCAATTTGCAACACTTGGATGTAGTTATATGCTGATTCGGCTTCATAAATCATCCCAGGGGATGCCTTTACCGAGCTTTGCAAGCCAAAAACAGCCAGCACAAGCAGAATGATGCTTAGGCAGATAAAAAGAGTTGCTCTTCTCAGATTTCCTAACCGTACCAAGCCTGGCAAAGCTGTGAGGATGAGGACAAAGCTGGTAATGAGAAAGGTACGGTAAGTCCCCACAAGAGGGATCAAAACCAAGACGGTCAGGAAAGTACCTAAAAACGAACCGAGTGTGGCGATAGCTGAGGCTCTACCAGCGACCCTTCCAGTACGCGCAGTGTCAGGGATCAGCAGCTTGAGGGCAAAAGGTGTAATCATCCCCAGCAGCGTAACCGGCAGAATGAGCAGCACCAAAACAGTCAAGAATGAACCTGCCATAAGGTTAATCTGCAGAGCGTCGAAAGCATCAGCGGCAACGCGCAAGATCGGTTGAGCAATCAGTGGGACGATACCCACTGCCACCCCAGACCAGCACAGCAAGGAGAGATATTTAGAAGGCGAAGGGTTCTTATCAGCTAACTTCCCGCCTAACCAATTACCTAACGTCAGGTAAACCAGCACCAAGCCAATAATTACCGCCCAGACGATATTACTCGTGCCAAAAACATTCCCAAGCAAGCGTGAGGCGCCAAATTCGACCATCATCGTAGCTGCCCCACCGATAAAAACAGTCAGGTTCAAATACCAAGTAGGGGTGCAATTTGGTTTTTCACTTGCCTCGGCAGCCTGTTGCATGTTCCAAATTATACTCCTGTGAGATTTTAGGGCTTTACGGCTTTGTGAGGAATATCCGCAAAGCCAGCTCTGCAAAAAACCTAATTCATATCCGCATTAAAAAAATACCCTCGCGGGTATTTTTGAGGCTGGGGGTGAAGGAGTCGAACCTCCACATACAGATTCAGAGTCTGCTGTCCTGCCATTAGACGAACCCCCAAGGTTTGTTCATATTCTACCAGATGATTTTCCCCCTTACAAGAGCAATTTTATTCCGCCGGCAGCTTCTTATCCGTGCGCATGTGAATGTTTTCTACCAGCCCAATCCCAAGCAGCAAGGTTACCAATGAGCTGCCACCATAACTGATAAATGGCAGCGTTAAGCCAGTTACCGGAAGCAGGCGCATATTCACGCCCACATTCACTAGTGTCTGGAAAGCCATCAAAATACCGAACCCATAAGCCAATAAGGCGCCATACGCATCTGGCGCTTTAGCTGCAATTGCAAAACAGCGATAGATCACAAAAATCAACAAAAGCAAGACGGCAACAGTACCTACAAAACCAAATTCGTGCGCCAACACCGAGAAGATAAAGTCATTATGCCTGATTTTAAGGAAGCGTAACTGTACTTGGCTCCCTTGCCCGTAACCCTGACCGAACCAGCCGCCTGAACCAATACTGATGAGCGCTTGGTCAACGTTGTAAGTATCCCCATAGCGCGCATCAGGATCTGGGTTGAAAAAGTTCGTGATTCGCGCCCGTTGGTAATCTGCTAAAAAGGGAAAATCTAAGGCAGCGAATACAATCAGAAAAACTAGCATTATGCCAGCAAAAATAAGGATGTTTTTCGTCTTCCATCCGCTGATCCACAACATTGTAAACCAGAGTACGGCAATCACAATGGTAGTCTTAAGGTCCGGTTGCAAGAAGATCCATAGAGCAATCCCGCCAGCCAAGAGCAGACTCTGCCAAACAGTCTTCCAGTTATTGATCTGGCTAATATGCGCGGAGAAATACTGCGCAAAAGCCATAATCGCCACAATCTTGGCTAACTCCGCCGGCTGGATGGTTTCTGTGCCAATTTGGAGCCAGCGGGCAGCCCCAAACCTTGCTTCGCCCATCACAAATACTATGATGAGCAAGAAAGCCACCACAATATAAAATGGGCGTGTCAGTGAGAGCCAAATGTGATAGTCAATTGCCGCATTGATAAAAAGAACCGCCAATCCGATAAGTAGAAAGACAGTTTGGCGTTGCGGATGGTTTGCTAAGGTCGGATTGCCGGCAATTGCCGAGCTGATCAGGGCTACCCCAAAAATGGATAGGAACAAGACTGCCGCGAAGAGCGGGAAGTCAAATCTTTTCCAAATATCTTTTGTGTTTAACATTGGTCGTCTTTATCCCGTAATTGATGAGATTACGGTAAATTATCCGCATCGGCGGCTTTGAGCGCAAAGTAGGAATCAATAACTTTTCGGACAATCGGAGCAGCTAAGGTTGATCCCTCTTTACCGTTATATGCGAACGCAACAACGGCAATCTCTGGGTCATCGTAAGGCGCGTAACCAACAAACCAAGCATGTGCAGGCCAGCCCCCCACGCCGATACCGCATAAACGGTTAGCAAGCGCAAAGTCATCGCAATACTCGGCAGTTCCGGTTTTGCCAGCAACCTTATTGGGATCGCCTTCAAATTCAATCGCAGCCGTCCCGCCTTCCACCGTAACCATCTCCATGCCGCGTTTAGCTAATTCGATGACCCATGGCTGCACAGTTTTCATTACACCCGTTGGAATATTGCCGTCATATTCTTGAATCTTTGCATCTTTGGTAATATCCCACAGTACCACTGGCTCGAAGCTTTGAGTAACATTTCCATCGGCATCTTCCACTTTTTCAATCAAGGAAACTTGCATATGCCTGCCATCGTTAGCAATGGTAGAAATGGAATTCAACACTTGCAGTGGGGTTGCCAACACATAACCTTGCCCTACTGCGGCTAAGTAAGTGTCTCCTGTTGCCCAGTTTTCACCTTGATTCAAGCGCTTCCAGGTTGGGTCTGGAATCAACCCATCGGCTTCGCCAGGCAATTCAATGCCAGTCAGCTGACCGTACCCCAAGGCTTTGGCGTATTCACCCAACCGATAGATGCCTAAGCCTCCATCAGGTACTTCGCCTTCATATCCGCCTGTGACCTTATACCAGTAAACGTTGCAAGACCAGGCAATCCCATGCAAAAAATCTACGTCGCCGTGCCCGTCTCGATTCCAGCAATAATAGGTTTGCAATGTTTTCGGATTTGGGTCATTGAGCAAATAGCTTTGCACCAGTGAAATTGTACCCGGGTCATTCACAGTTTGTTCTGGCGTTACCACGCCCTCATTCAGAATGCCCAGCGCTGACGAAAGCTTGAACACCGAGCCTGGGGGAAGCTCCGCTGAGATGGCTTGGTTGACTAAAGGTTTAGCCTGATCCATAGTCAACTGAGTGTAGTAATACTGCGGGATGTAAGGGGTCATGCGGTTGTTCTCATAGTTCGGATAAGACACCATGGCTAAAATCTCGCCGGTCTTGACGTTCATCGCAATCACTGATCCGCTCGTGCTGAGTGTATAACCTAAATACCAGTTCCAGTAATCCAAATTCATAATAAGCGCATCGCGTGCAGCCGATTGCAGCCGCGTATCGATGGTTAAATAAACATCCTGTCCAGGGGTTGGTTCAACTGGTTCCTCTAAGTTACGCACAATTTCCCCGCCTACGGTAACTTCCACAACGCGTTTCCCATTCGTACCGCCAAGGACGTCCTGCATCGTACTTTCGACACCGGCGTAACCTACCTTGTCGCGGTTAGCCACAAAACCCAGCTCGGTGTAATAATCCACCATTGATTCTGGAACCGGACCTAAAAAGCCGACGATCTCTGAAGTCAGATTTCCAGTCGGATAAATCCGTATTGACTCAATCTCAACCCCAATACCAGGCCAATCCATGGCTTTCTCTTGCACAGCCATAGCAACTTCTTTAGAAACGCCGCAGCTCAAGCGTGTGGCTTGGAAAGGCCAGTTGGTATCAGCAATGTAAACAATCTGTTCGATCCCCAAGTCGGTGGAACAGGGCGTAAAAGTTGAAGCTACAGTTTCGTCAACAACACCATTGCTCACCGGAATGCCAATGAGCTCGGAAAGTTCGGCAAAAATAAGCCGCGTCTGGCCTTCTGAATCGGGCAATTCGGCTGGCGTCACCGTGATATTATAAGCAGGGATATTTTGCGCCAAAACCACACCGTTGCGGTCATAAATGCTGCCACGTTGGGTTGGGTCGCTAATTTCCATTGTGCGGTTATCCTCTGCTTGCGCGCGGTAAACTTCTCCATTCACAATCTGATAGTTGAAGAGTTGAAATATGTAATAAAGAAGTACCAATCCAATCAGGATGTAGACCCATTTGAAACGGGAGAGCTGGATGGTTGGCTTTTCGTAAATTTTATTGTTCATAGCGGTGCTCCTGCGGGAAGCTCACTGGGGAACAATTCCTGAACGAGGGAATGGACTGGAATGGCTAAAAGCATGTTGAGTAAAACACTGGGCAGCAAAATATTGGTGAATGCTTGATTTACAGGAAATCCAATTCCTTGAATCCATAAACCCACGAGATGTAACCCATTCTGAAAGAGCGTCCCAAAAAATGTCAATAAGAACATAGAAAGCAGCGGCGTCCGCCAGATTTGACGCTGCATGAGCTTAGCAGCCATGAAAACAAGCAAATAAGTAATCAATGGAATAAGCGATGGTCCTGCCGAGATCGAACCGACAATCAAGCCAAAAGCTAACACAAAGATCCAAGCATTTTTATGACCTTGGTGCAAGCTCCAGGCAGCGATGAATAAGAGAACCAAATCGGCTGATCCTGCTAAGAGTGTGGCGCGGCTAACGATGCCAATTTGAAGCATCAGGGTAACAAGAAAGCTAATAATCGTAAGCAGAAAAAGGGGCATAACTTTCCACCACCTTAAGGAACCAAAGGAGAAATATCGATCGCCTCAAAGTTGGTGATAACCAGCACAGCGCTGAGGCTCGAAAAATCCACAATCGACTGTACTGAACCAGTTTGAAACAGGCTGTTTTTTTGGCTCTGCATACTGAGCACCTGCCCTACAAAGATGTTTGGCGGGTAGTTGCCTCCCAACCCAGAAGTGAGCAGCACATCCCCGATTTGAACTTCGGCATCTTGCGGAACCATTTCCAGAGTAATCTCACCCGTAATTGACCCTCTGATTTGCGCTTCCACTTTGGCATTTTGCAGGTGAACATTAACCACCGAATTAGCGTCGCTGATGAGTTGCACGCGAGCGGCATTAGCAATAACCGCATCTACTCGCCCGACCAAGCCTTGCTGAGTTACTACAGGCATCCCATGCAAAACGCCATCATTCGAGCCTTTATCAATAATAATGTACTGATAATATGGGCTGATCTCCCGCCCAATGACTGTAGCAGCTAAGTAGTCGTGTTCCGGGTTAGCCCGCGCAAAATCGAGCAGAGCGTAGAGGATCTGCGCCTGGCTGAGGCTCTCTTGCAATTCCACAATTTTGCTTTGCAGCATAGAAACCTCATTTTCTAATTGAAGGTTTTGCGCCCGCAAGGTAGCCATATCACGCGGGTAAGTGAAAAAATCGCGAATGGCTAAATAGCGTTGCGAAAGCCAGCTTTGAGCTGATATCAGCGGGCTGAAGCTTAGGTTAAAAATCGGCGTCAGATAACCTGAGATCGCTAAAATGAGAATTCCAGCCACGACCAAAAGAATAATAAGGTTTCTTAAATTTGTTGAAGAAAATAGGTTGCGCATTTTTTACTAACAGGAAAACTAGAAAGCGAAATACGAAGGATTATCTCGCTAAGTTCGTATAAGTCTCACGTTCAATATCAACGAAGAAGTTCTCGTACTCCTCCAAGTCATCCAAAACAAGTCCAGCCCCCCTGGCAACACAAGTCATCGGGTCTTCAGCTACCCAAACGCGTACGCGCAATTCATTGGTCAGCCTATCCGCCAAGCCGTGCAATTGCGAAACGCCACCGGCTAAGCAGATACCGTTATCCATCAAATCGGAAAGAATTTCCGGAGGCGCCTCGTCTAAGGCATCCTTGATCGTATCAATGATCACCTGCACCGAACCAGAAAGCGCCTCGCGAATTTCGATGGAAGAAACCTCAATTTCTTCCGGCAGACCTGTAATCAGGTTCCTGCCACGGACAGAGGCAATTTTTTCTTCTTGTAGAGGGTAAGCTGAGCCAATAGCCATCTTTACCTTTTCTGCCATTTGCTCACCGATGAACAAGTTGTATTTGCTGCGGATATACTCAATCACATCCTGGTCCATCTCATCCCCAGCCACGCGTAAAGAGCGGGAGATAACGATGCCCCCCATTGAAATCACGGCTACCTCGGTGGTTCCGCCGCCGATATCGACAATCATATTACCATTGCCCTCATTGACTGGCAGCCCAGCACCGATAGCAGCACTGGCAGGCTCGTTAATCATGTAGGTTTCACGTGCTCCAGCTGCCATAGCCGCATCATAAACCGCACGTTTTTCCACTTCGGTTGCGCCGCTGGGGATACCAATGACCACCCGCGGGCGGGGGTAAGGCACTATGCTGTGTTGGTGCGCCTTGCCGATAAAATACTCCAACATCGCTTGGGTAATATCATACTCCGAAATCACCCCATCCCGTAAAGGACGCAAAGTGACTACATTAGCCGGCGCCCGCCCAACCATGGCTTTGGCAGCCGCACCAATACGTAAAGGCTCTCGGGTGCGCTTTTCGATTGCCACCCAAGAGGGTTCGTTGATCACAATGCCTTTACCTTTTACATTCACAAGTGTATTGGCTGTTCCTAAGTCAATCCCAATATCCAGGGAAAACAGCCCCAACAGCCAACTCAAAGGGTTGAATGCCAATTCTTACTCCAGTATTTGGAATTAATTCCAAATTAAATTGCATGCATTATATCATAGTCAAATAGGACTAATAACGCGCGTAGCTGAAAAATCTTGTACTTAGTTTTACTACCGAACAAAATGACAGTAATTTCAGAGCTGAGCGCATAAGCTCCTCATTTCAGCTAAATTGTTATTTTTCTCATTCTGTAGGATAATGAGAAAACGATTAGATTAGCTTGAATTGCATAAAATAAGGGTGCTTTACCATCTCAACAGTTAGCGGGCAAGTATGCATAGGAGATAATTAATATGAGAAACACAAAGTGTAATCTTCACGTCTTAATTGTACTTTTTACGATACTTGCACTGGTTTTTCCCAGTGCAACACCAAGCGTATTTGCCCAGAATACCCCGCAGCCTGAAACTGTTACAATCGCAGGCACAATGCAATCGGAGCTAGGCTGCGACGGGGACTGGATGCCCAATTGCGAGATTACCAACCTGACCTTCGACGCCAACTCAGATATTTGGAAAGGGACCTTCGAGGTCACCCCGGGAAACGATCAGGATAAAAAAGGCCCGCGGTATAAAGTTGCGCTGGATGGCTCCTGGAGTGAAAACTATGGAATGAACGCCAAGCGGGACGGCGCAGATATCCCCCTTGTCGTAGATCAACCTATCAACGTAACCTTTTATTATGATCACAAGACGCATGTGATCACCGATGATTACAATACCCCTATTATTGTTGCAGTCGGGGATTTCCAAACCCAATTAGGTTGTTCACAAAATGATGATCCAAACTGCTTGCGAGCCTGGCTGCAAGACCCAGAGGGTGACGGCAGCTTTGTCTTTACTACTAGCGCACTTAAGGCAGGCACTTATTCGATCGCCTTAGCAATCAGCCAGAAAACGATCACCACTACCCTGGACCCGACCAGCTTTACCGTTGCCGAGGATAATGATGAGGTTTACTTCAGCTACGACCTGGCAAATGAAGAGTTGTATATAAGCACAACAGGTGCACCAAAGGGTAACCTGAGTGCACAGAAAGCTATCTGGGTCAATCAGGATACAATCCTCTGGGATGTCATTGGTTCATCGCGCTACCAGTATGCGCTAGTGTACTCTCCTGAAGCAGCCTTGGAGCTCACAGCTGATGGCATTTCGGGCGGTATCGAAGTCCCACTCACGTATACTGAGTCTGGTCCTGGTGATGAGGTCCTGACGCAGAATCCTCACCTCAAAGGTTATTCCGCTTTCAAGCTTGCCGAAGCTGACCTCGATGAGGTACCGCAGATGCTCCGCGGTCAGGTTGCAGTAGTCGCTCGTTATACTTCAGGGAAGATGGTGGATGCTACCGGCGTTCAAATTGCCGGCGTCTTAGATGATCTTTATACTTATTCCGGAAAATTAGGCATGGAATTCGTTGAAGGAACGCCAACCCTGAGAGTATGGGCACCAACTGCCATTTCCGTTGGAGTCTGGCTATACGACAATGCTATGCTCACAAGCGGTCGATTTTACCCAATGGAACGCGACGATGCCACAGGCGTGTTTAGTATTACCGGTGAATCAACCTGGAAAAACAATTTTTATCTCTACGAAGTCAAAGTTTTTGTGCCCAAAACCGGCAAAATCGAGACTAATTTGGTGACTGACCCGTATTCGTTCAGCCTATCGATGAACAGCACTCGGAGCCAGATTGTGGACCTTGCGGACCCAATGTTAAAACCCGCCGGCTGGGATACGTTAGAAAAACCTGAACTGGTAAACCCTGAAGATAGCGTGATTTACGAACTGCATGTGCGCGATTTCAGCATTTCCGATGAAAGCGTGCCAGAAAAATACCGCGGTAAGTTTATGGCTTTCACTGTAGATGATTCCAACGGCATGCACCATCTGAAAGCGTTAGCTGAGGCAGGCTTGACTCATATTCACTTGCTGCCGGCGTTTGATATTGCCAGCGTGAACGAAAACTACTCTACCTGGAAAAGTGTGGATGAAGACTTGCTCAAAACCTACGGTCCAGCCTCTGAGCTTCAAGCCCAAGCGGTGGCGCAAATCAAGGCGCAGGATGGCTTCAACTGGGGCTACGATCCGTACCACTACACCACCCCGGAAGGCAGTTACGCCACCAATCCTTTTGGTTACGTCCGCATTAGAGAATTCAGGGAAATGGTGCAGTCATTAAATGAAAGCGGGCTGCGAGTGGTAATGGACGTCGTTTACAATCACACCTCCCAAAGCGGGCAGAATGAAAAGTCGGTGCTCGATAAAATCGTTCCAGGCTATTACTACCGCCTGGACCTAGAAGGAAATGTGGAAACCAGCACCTGCTGCCAAAACACGGCTACCGAACATCGCATGATGGAAAAGCTGATGGTCGATTCAATCGT
>DAOUFK010000009.1:0-8660 GCA_034430095.1 Candidatus Mesolinea sp. | reverse complement strand
TGTTTTTTGTGCCTCGGATGAGCCGCTGGGGAAGGGAAAATAGTTTGAAAGAGGGCTGCGCCCTCTTTCAAGCATCAACTCCCCGTCCCAGCGATAGTTAATGAGGATAATCTTATAAATATTAGTCCGCTGGGAAGGGGAGTAAAAGGGGAAAGGCTCTATTTCGCTGTTCGTCATGATTTTATCGTTCCTTTGAAAAAAACGGAATAATGAGCGACGATTTTATAGCTCCGAATCTTGATTAGGACATTTCTATCTTGCTACATTAGGACATTATTATGTTGCTCTTACATTGCACTTTTAACCCCGCAAAAGCTTTTATCCTCGGATATAATCCTCTTATGTACAGTTTAGAAGCTGCATTACCAGAGCTTTCAGGTGTTTAAGGAGGAAACAATGATCAGCAATTTCACCTATTACAACCCCACCCGCATTGTTTTTGGAAGCGGCTCGATTCCCAAGCTCAATAAGCTTATCCCCAAAAAAGTCAAGGTCATGCTGCTTTATGGCGGCGGCTCAATTATGAAAAATGGCATTTATGATCAAGTGATCGCCGCACTCAAGAAGCGCGAAGTGGTGGAATTTGGCGGCATCGAGCCCAACCCGGATTACGACACCCTTATGAAAGCCGTCAAACAGGTGAAGAAAAAGCAAGTCGATTACTTGCTGGCTGTCGGCGGAGGTTCGGTCATTGATGGCACCAAGTTTGTCTCTGTAGCGGCTGCCTATCAAGGCGACGACCCTTGGGAAATTATTACTGGCGATGGCATCAATAAGGTGAAAAAAGCCATTCCATTGGGAACAGTGCTTACCTTGCCTGCTACCGGCAGCGAGATGAACCACAATGCTGTCATCTCCCGCCGCAGCACTCAGGAAAAGCTTTCCTTTGGCAGCGATTTAGTTTTCCCCCAGTTTTCTATCCTAGATCCAGAAACAACCTATTCGCTTCCCCAGAAGCAGATTCGCAACGGCATTGTTGATGCGTATGTGCACGTGTTGGAGCAATACCTCACCTATCCTGTCGGGCAAATTGTGCAGGATCGGCAAGCCGAAGCACTTTTACTCTCTTTGATCGAAGTCGCACCCAAAGCTTTGCAATTCCCGCCAGACTACAATGCCCGGGCGAATTTTATGTGGGCTGCGACCAATGCCCTCAACCACCTGATCAACCGCGGCGTACCTGAGGATTGGGCTACCCACGATATCGGCCATGAGATTACCGCACTTTATGGCTTAGCTCATGCTGAGACCTTAGCTGCCGTGCTGCCTTGGCTGCTATGGTATAAGCGCAAAGAGAAGCAAGCCAAGCTCTTACAATATGGTTACCGGGTCTTCGGCATTAAAACTCAAAAGTACGCAGAGCGCATCGATCGGACCATTGAAGCAACTTCGGCATTTTTCCATAGCTTGGGTATGCCTACCAGCTTAACAGCTTACGGCATCGACCCGGATGAGGCTGCAGAAAAGGTCGCTGAGCGCATTGACGAGCGCGGCTGGAAGCTTGGCGAGCATCATGATATCACCGGCAAAGATGTGGCTGCTATATTGCGCCTGAGCCGGTAGACATTTTGTCAAACAATCGAAGGGACTATAAAAATTTAAAATCAAGCATCAATATAGGTTCTACTTCGTATCCAATCGTTTCATCTTTCTGCCGCAGTATCGGTGGAGATATCGACCTATAAGTAGTTGGTAAAAGATTTATTGATAACAAAAGGTCTATCTGTTTAACATAAAGGTAGCAACGTATATCGGTGAGCGAGAGTTATATTAGCTCCTGCTTACTATCCAATTATATGAAACTAAAGAGAACTGATTTTTTGCTAACAATACTTTCATTACTCATTATCGCGTCTTGCATTGTCTTTCGTTTCATTAATTTAAATTGGAGTAAAGGTTATAACTTACATCCTGACGAATATGGGCTGACAAATACGATCTCACAGCTACGATTTCCTGGATCATTTAGAGAATACTTCGATACCGGATCATCACCAATCTCACCATATCCAAACTATGACTTGGATGGAAACAAAGTGAAGGAAGGAGCAGATAATGCTTATAGATGGGGACAACTGCCGATAATTCTAATACGTTTTCTTTCTGAAATGCTTGACAAGACGGATTATAACTCAATTCGACTAAATGGTCGCCTACTATCAGCACTTTCAGATTCAATCGTAATAGTTCTCGTGTATGGGATTGCTAAGAAAATTACCAACACGAAAATAAGTTTAATTTCAGCTGCTCTTTATGCAATGTGCTCTTTACCAATTCAACAATCTCATTTTATGACAGTAGATAGTTTTTCGACATTATTTGCAACTGCCACTGTTTACTCACTTTCTATTTATTTATCATCAGGAAAGATATCTAATCCAAAGGATAATTTAGATTTATTAGGATCAAGATCTTGGTTAGGTCTAGTAATGACCGGGGCTTTTTTTGCTGCTTCTTTGGCATCAAAAGTCAATCTTTTGCTATTGTTACCGATCATCGGCTTAGTTGTGATTATTAAAACTAGCATTATTAAGAGACAGTGCCACGATTCGAAATATCCATTTTATGTTTTTTTGTTTTCTTTGCTAGTTTTTTCTTTTACAACGCTTTTTTTCTTTCGCTTATTCCAACCTATGAGCTTCCGCGTGAATAACGGCGTCACCACAATTGTCAACTTCCATGTAAACCCGGATTGGATCCAAAACATGAGACAAGCCGTCTCAGATAATAGCGGAGCAATTTATTCTCCTCCGGCTGAACAGTGGGTTGGACGCACACCGGTTCTTTATCCTCTCATGAATATGTTGTTGTGGGGCCTGGGCTTACCTATTACATTACTCATGCTTACAAGCATATTCAGTCTTAAAATTTATTATAAGAGAGTTAAATTTACAAGTTTATTTTTTGTGTTGCTTTCTTGGGTTCTACTGTACTTTGGTTTTATGAGTACTCGCTGGGTTGCATCAATGCGATACTTCTTACCTATTTATCCAGAAATATGCATTTTAGTAGCTCTTCAGTTTGATGTTTCGCCGACTGAATCCTCAGTCGAAGTAACTAATTTAACTATATCCAAGAAGCCGAAAAGCCTATGGTTTTATCGTTTTTTATCCATATCGAGGATTTGTTTGCTGTTTATTTCATGGGTTTGGGTATATGGGTTCGTTTATTCTGTTTATTTTGAAGAGAATACACGCGTTGAAGCAAATGAGTGGATATATTCGAATATTCCTGGTCCAATATCTTTGCACGTAACCTCTGGAAAAGCTGAGCCTAAACTCATTCCCCTCCCGTTACCCGACGGTACTCAACTGAACCCAAACATGGACTTATTTATAAATTTTATGTTGGACGACGACCAAACTCTCATCCAGATCGACATACCAAAAGTAGGAATTACAATTGCTGATTTTGATTCCGGGCACGCTGATCTTAAGATCAGTTTCAACATCACCAACGAGACAACAAGTATTTATTCCGGAGTGCTAGATCCAGTTTATAAAGATAACGGTTCAATCTCAATGACAAGTGAAGTTAAACCCTTTATATTACAAAAAGACACACCTTATACTTTGAGTTTAAAATTGACTACTCAAAATCCCATAACGATCTATAGACAATTTATAGCTGTCGAAGAATGGGATGAAAACCTTCCAATGCCAGGTGAATTGGGGAATGGTTTTGGTGACTTTTATTCTGGTATCCAAATGCACAACCGTTGGCCAGACAATCCAAGCAAACTCGAGATGTACAAAGACGTTATTAACAAAGCGGATTATGTTATCCTTTCGAGCCAAAGAGCAATCTGGAGTATTTGTAGAATACCAGAAATCTACCCTTTATCGATAAAATTCTATAGTGATTTGTTCAATGGACGGCTTGGTTTTACGGAGCTACAAGTTTTCCAACGCACTAGAAACTATGTTTTCTTCAATTTATCTGATTTAACTGGTGAAATTTCAGCACCTTCCAAAACTATGACCTTGCCGGTTTTTAATTTCAACACATTTGCCTCAGAAGAAGCTTTCTCCGTCTATGATCATCCACCAGTTTGGATTTTTAGAAAAGAAGAAAGCGGAAATACTGCAATCGTTTTTTCTGAAATGGAAAATATTAACTTGGAAAACATAAAAGTTCCCCCGCTAAAAGACATCATTGTTGAACCCTTTTATGTGGAATAGTCTGCTCGGTAAATTCTGCTTATTCCGCAACTAATTGTGAGTATGGTAGCGATGTTAGGTGGAAAAAATGAAAGTTTAGAGTTGACTGGAACTCGGAAATATCATTAGTCTTTTTTTTGCGATACGTTTTTAAATTATGCAGTAGCATACTGATTAGGTACTCTAACGCATATGCGGCTTAAAGAGATTCACGAGCAGCGCCAGCAAGAGCTTCAGTGCCATCATCACATAGTAAAACCAGTTGAAGAGGAAAAAATAATCCTTGGCGAAGTGTTTGCGGTAATAGAGGTAGTAAGAGCGATGCCATTGGTAAATGGATTGTACTGGCTGTGCTTTTGACCCTCCTTGCCCGCCGTAGTGCACAATCTTAGCCAGTGGCACATACATCACCTTCCAGCCGGCTTGGCGTGCCCGCAGGCAGTAATCGCTATCTTCCTGATAAGCAAAGAACTGCTCATCAAAGGCACCTACCTGCTGCCAGGTCTCCCGCCGTATAAACATGCACGAACCCGAAACGGCTTTTACTTCGGCAATTTCGTCCTCCGGCAGCCAGCTTTGCAGGTAACCATTGAGCTTGCGGCTGCGCGGGAAGAGCTTACCTAAACCCAAAAAGTATCCAAAGACTTCCACTGGTCTGGCTTCACCGCGCCGGCTTTGCGCCTGAAAGCTGCCATCAGCGTTGAGCACCTTCGGAATCGCAATGCCTACCTCCGGGTTAGCTCTGAGATAAGCGACCAAAGGAGTAAACACATCCTCCACTAGCTGGGTATCTGGGTTGAGCAGCACAAAAAAATCTCCTTGTGCTACAGCCAACATCTGATTGACGGGTTGAGTGAAGCCCAGGTTTTCTTCGTTCTGGATGAGACGTACCTGAGGAAAATTTTGCGCCAGCATCTCCGCCGTGCCATCCGTGGAGGCATTATCAGCGACGATGATTTCATAATTGAGCGCCGGGTTATACCTCTGGATGGATTCTAAGCAAGCCCGCAGGTACTCGCGCGCGTTGAGGGTAATAATACAAATGGAAAGGTCCATGTATTTGGTTTTCCAATCAGGTTCTTCTGCTGGTTAAGTGTATCACCTGCAAAGCGTGGCAGGCTCAGGATTTTTGCAGCCAAATTTCCGCGCCAGTCGGTAGCTCCGGCAGCCAAAGCCGGCTGCCTTGCATGGAAGCCTCAGCACCGCTAAAAAAGCCTTCAAAAGTCGCTGAAGCCGGGAAAGCGGCTTCGGGCAGCAGTAGTTCACCTGGCGGGAGCGGTTGTGGAGCTCGGTTGGCACCCACTAAAACATGTTCATCACCAAGCACACGTTGATAGAGGAGCATGTCTTCAGCGCCATAAAGCACTTGGAAAGCCCCTTCAGCAAGCACGGGGTGGCGTTTGCGCAAAGCGATCAGGCGTTTATAAGAGTTGAGCAAATCCTGATCCCAGCTGCTCTCATCCCATGGGAAGCAATTACGGCTGCCGAAGCTTTCGGCATCTTCCAACCCGATTTCATCACCATAGTATAGGCAAGGAACGCCCGGGAAGGTAAACTGGATTACCGCAGCTAAGCGTAATAGCTGTTTATCGCCACCCAGAGCCGTGAGTGCACGTGAAATATCATGGCTGCTAATCAAATTGAATTGCTGCAAGGCAAGCGCCCATGGAATTGCAGCCAAGGTCTCCTGCCA
The DNA here is from genome assembly GCA_034430095.1 of Candidatus Mesolinea sp. Classification (GTDB taxonomy): domain Bacteria; phylum Chloroflexota; class Anaerolineae; order Anaerolineales; family Anaerolineaceae; genus Mesolinea. The sequence continues at coordinate 2,807 of DAOUFK010000009.1, read as the reverse complement.
AGCTTTGAGCACCACTTCGGTAAGCCAAGGCTGCTCCGCAGCAAGCTTCCCCTTCCAGCCTACGGCGGTTTGGCTAAAGGGCTTCAACCAGAAAAACAGCGGGTTATAAAAGCCAAAGTAGTTCATCACCCCGTCCCATTGATCGCCTTGCAACTGAGCGGAAGCCTCAAAAAAATTCTCAGCCATCAAATACGCTTCCGGCTTGGTCTGCTTGACTGCCTGCCGAATTTGCGGGATGATGGTGTGCCCTAACTGCTGATCATTTTGGCGCGCAAGCATATTCCCGGCGTCAACACGCCACCCGTCAGCCTCAAAGGGTGGGCGCAGCCAGTAGCGGAAGGCGCTCTGCTCGCCGGCAAACATGAGCTTGCACAGCTCAGGGGCGCGATAATTTAGCTTGGGCAGCGAGCCAAAGCCTAACCAGGATTCATAAAAGTCTGCTTCGTGATCAATAAAGAAATACTGCGCTTCCTGGCTGCTTGGATCTTGCCGAGCTTTCTGAAACCAAGGGTGCCCTATGCCGCAATGGTTAGGGACGATATCCAAAATATAGCGCATACCCCGCACGTGAAGTGCCTGGGCTAAATCTACCAAGGCTTCGTCTCCACCTACTACCGGATCCACATGAAAGTAATCACACACATCATAACGGTGATTCGTAAAAGCCGTGAAAATTGGGTTGAGATAGAGCGCATTAACCCCTAACTGCTCAAGATAATCGATGTGCTGCTGGATCCCCGGCAAATCACCTCCATAAAAAGGAAGCAAACCCGGCTCATGCGGGGCTGGCTGCCCCCAAGGGAAGGTCTGGCGGTGCCAGTTTTGATAAGGCAGCGCTTCCTGCTGCGGGTCGTTACTTGGGTCTCCATTGGCAAAGCGGTCAGGGAAGATTTGATAAAAAACGGTATTCTGCAGCCACGAAATGGGAGGTGTATCAGCTAAGAGCTTGAAGTCAAAAAGATCAAAGGGCAGCTTTTGGCTCACTCCTGCGGCATTGAGCCACCATACCACTTCCTTAGTTTGGATAGCAAAGCGGTAAGGCACACGATGTTCGAGCACGGTAAGCTTTGCGCTCCACCAGAGCCAGCCTGCTTCTTTACCTTCTGGCTGCATTTCGGTAAGCTTCTGCTCGCCATTAGGAAAGGTGCGCAGTACCACCTGTTCAATCGGCGCATCAATCGGCGTACGCAGTCGAATGGAAATCGTCTCCCCCAAAGCGGGGCACGGATTGCTTAGATAATCCCGTGTAGGGAAGTGCAGCACAGAGCGCAGCCAGGCAGGGGGTAAGTTGTTATTGGGCATAACAGTCTCCTCAAAGCAAGAATTTTACTATATAGGGAGTCAAACTAATTTGTTCTTGCACCCTTCGGCATAGGACTTGGGGTTGTGATTCAATCCTCTTTGAGGGGTTTGAAGCCTTCCCCTAAGGTCTCACTCACCTGACCCACTACCATGAACGCGCCTGGGTCAATATCATGCACAAGCGTTTTTAGTCGGGTGACCTCGGCAGAAGAAACGACGCAAAAGAGCATGCTTTTTTCCTGTTGGGAGTAACCCCCTTTAACTGGGATGATGGTGACCCCGCGCTCCAACTGAGTTTGAATAGCATTAATAACTTCATCCTGCTTTACGGTGATGATGTAGGTTGCCTTCGTAAAGTTATACCCTTGGGAGACCATATCCGCAGCTACACCGCTGACATAAATCAATATCAAACCATAAAGCGCTCTCTCCCAGCCAAACACAAAACCTGCCAGCAGCACCACGAGCGAATCGGTAATGAGGTATGCCATGGAGATGGAGATGCCAAAATTCCGATTGAGGATCCGTCCTAAGATATCCGTTCCACCGCTCGTGCCGCGCCCGAGATATACGATGCCTAACCCCACACCCAAAGTGATTCCGCCATAGAGGGTATTAAGCACAATGTCGTCCGTGATGGGGCTTGTGCCGGTAAGATAGATGAGCAAATCTGTAAACACCGAAAAGCTAAGGATTGAGAGCATCGTACGGGCAGCAAAGCGTGGACCGCCCAAGTAACGCCAACCCAAGAAAAACAGCGGGATATTCCCAAGCACCACCACTAAACCAATGGGGGTGTTAAAAACATAGTTCAGCAGCTGTCCTGCGCCACTGATGCCGCCGCTAACCAGCTGTGCTGGCACCAAAAAAAGGCGCAAGCTCAAGGCTTGGATAAACGCGCCCACCAAAATAAGCACATACTCCTTGATTGAACGCGGAGAAAAATCGATTTGTTTAAAAAATTGGCTAATACTCACAGATGTATGCCTCACAATAATAAGCTGACGATGCATGATTATACGCTAAAAGAATTAAATAGGATGTTTATTAATATTAGTGTAAGAGTAAAGTGATTATATCCTCGGGATCTTGCATGGTTCGCTGCGGGCAGGCTGCGCACTCGGAGACCGGCGAGAACAAGAGAAATAGATGACGAATCTATCAGCCACTGATCGATCACTGTCATTCCGAGGAGGGCGCTCTTTGCGCGCCGAAGCAATCTTTTTAACGTGTCAGCAGATTGCCTCGCCCCTGCGGGGTTCGCCCCTAACGGTCTCGCAATAATAGACGGATTAATTTCAAAAAGTTCCATACTGGCAACTTATCCACTGAACAACGGTCCACTTCTAAATTGCCAGCATTAGCACACTTCTATTTAACCTTGACAGTTTATTACAATCAGTAACCCCCTGTCAAGTCAAAAGATAATGTTACCGAAAAGTGAATGTTGGTTCAATTGATAATGTTACCGAAGCTCAGCAGCTTCCTCCTTCATAATTAGGGTA
>DAOUFK010000008.1:0-11556 GCA_034430095.1 Candidatus Mesolinea sp. | reverse complement strand
ACCGGAGAAGATCATACGCTGACGGGAATAGCCAAAGGCAACACCTTCAAAGCTCAGCAAGGCTGCGCTCATGCCGGCACCGCCTGTCTGCGCTGCGCCATCAGAATCACAAAAATCAGCGCACCTATTAATGAAGTGAGAATCCCGAGCGGAATCTCGCCGATAATCAAGAGACGGGCTAAGTCATCGCACAAAATAGCAAATATTCCGCCTAAAAGCATCGCTGCTGGCAGGCTGCGGCGCGTATCCGAGCCAAAAAGCCCGCGGGCAATGTGCGGCATGATCAACCCCACCCAGCTGACGATGCCCGCCACAGAGATAACTGCTGCCGTTGCGAGGACTGCTGCCGTCATCAGCAGCAAGCGCTCCCTCCGAGGTGCAGCCCCGAGTGAAAACGCAGTCGTCTCCTCTAAAGCCAGCAGATTCAGCCGCCAGCGGAAGACAAACATAATGACTAGACCCACTAAGCAAGCCGGCAGAATGGAAAGGAACTTTGCCCAAGTGATACTCGCCAAGCCGCCGAGCATCCAAAAGGTGATCTCAGGCAGCTGCCGCATAGGATCAGCCATAAATTTTATGATCCCCACTCCAGCTGAAAACAGCGCCGATACGGCAATCCCAGCCAGCACCAAGCGCAGTAGCCAATCGCCAATATGCATGCGGCGTGCAAGCAAATACGAAAAACCCAGCCCAATGAAAGCAAAGATAATCGCCATCCCTTGCACCGCCATCGAGGTCGCTCCGAGAAAGACGATGCCTAGCGCTGCGCCGAAGGCTGCCCCCTGGGAGACACCTAAAAAGCCAGGCTCCACCAAGGGGTTAGCAAAAATCATCTGGAATACGGTGCCAGCCGAAGCCATCACCATCCCGAGCAGCAGCGCCGTAAGCAGGCGCGGCAGGCGCACGTTGAAAACCAGAAGCCTCGCCAGTTCGTTTTCCTGCAGCTGTTCTAGCCGCACCAAGCCGGCTTGCGGGTAGCGCCCCAAAAAGAGCGAAATCAGAAAGATCAGCACCAGCCCGCTGGTTAGCGCGAACCAAATCCAGCTGCGTTTGGGTGCAGGAATTTCTGTGCTCTCAAGGAGTGTACTGTCACTCAAGGTAAATCCCCTTGCAGCGCGGGCTTGATGGACGCTTCAAAGGCTTGCGCGTCTAAGCCATAAGCAAATTGATAAAACTCTTGCACAGCTGGCATTAGCGTTTCTGGCTTGAGTCGCTCTGGGTACAGCATCGTCGCGAGCCATTGCAATCCTAAGACCCAGCGTGTGTCTGGCTGATCCCAGCTATAGAGGTCCTTGGGGAAGCCGTACAATTTGCCGTTTTGGACCGCACGCAGCGTCTTCCACTGCGCATCCTCTTTGAGCGAGGCAGCAATGGCACTCGGGTCATCGTTATACGCCACAATCAAGATTACATCGGGATCCCAAGCAGCGATTTGCTCAATGGTGACTGTGGTCCAGCCAGAGCTAGGCTGCACATCAGACCATGCCACTGTTCCGCAAGCCATCTCCACCAGGCGGGTTTGCATCCAACTCAGCGGAGGCACTGTAAAAGCTATAGCACCATCTTTGAGGGCATATTGCAGCAAGAGCACGCTTGGATGGGTAGACTCGGCAGCCAGCGCGACAGTGACGGCAGTCTGTTTTCCTTGGTAATAAGCGATCAGCTCCTCGGCGCGCTTTGGGTTGCCAAAGATTTTGCCCAAGATGTCCAAATCGCGTGCGTATTGTTCGGGCGTCTCAAAATCTACATACACCACGGGAATGTTGATGGCTTCAATGGGGGCGCCGTACTTCTCAGCGTTGCTGCTCTTCATCATCACCAAGTCCGGCTCAGCCGAGACAAACTGCTCCACGCCGGCATCACGTTGGAGCCATGCCTTTTCGGCATAGTTTGGGTCCAGCAAGGAAATAAAATTGACATCGCCTTGTGCGATATCTTCAAAAGCGACCACGCGTTCTCGCGCCTCGGGGAACATGTACATCGCATCCAACACCATCAACGAAGCTTTGCCCGTCACTACAATGCGCTGTGGAAGGGAATCGAGTGTTAACGTGCGCCCCAGGGCATCGGTAATAATTAGGGATTGCCTCGATTCTGTCGGTGTTGCCGGCACTAGAGTTTGCGGCTGCGTGGCAGTCGGCGTGAGAGTCGGGCTAGCGCATGCCGAAAGCAGCAAAGTGATTAATAGCGCAATTACTATCCATCGATTTCTCATGATTTATTATCTCCTTGGATAAATTGGGATTGATTCTCTTGCAAATAGGCAAGGATACCCTCGATTTGGTTGCGCCGAAACGCCCGCACCTGCGCTTCAAAAAACGATCCGGTCAGGTCAAGTGTCTTTTGCTCAGCAAGCCACTGTTCTGCTACAGCCAACTGGGCGGTGTAGAGCACATGCACAATCTCCATAGGCACTTGAGGGAAAAAATACAAGCGCGCAAACCACTCCTGCCGGAAAGCACGGGGCGAAGCTACGGGTGTGCGCATCCAAGCCAAAAAGGCTTCCTCGCCAGCCGGCGTTAGGCTGAAAACCTTACGCTTGGGTGAGGCTTCGCCTGGCATTTGCGCGGATGTGAGCAGCCCTTGCTGTTCTAACTTGTTGAGCGCCCCATAGAGGCTAGCCGGCTTCACGTGCCAGATAATGCCTAAGTTCGCGCTCCAGTTATGCAACAGGTCATAGCCGTATTGCGGCTGCTGGCGGATCAGTCCGAGCAGGGCATATTCGAGGTGCATGGGCAATGATTTGCGTGGTGACATACATTTTGCCTATTCATTAATTGAATAGCTGAATTGTAACCGAAAAGTGGGATTTTGCAGAGGAATTGCGCTAAAAATTACTGCAACGGCAGCCGAAAAATGTTGGACAAAGCGCAGCGGCTTTGCTATAATTTGAATGTCAATGGGCGCGTAGCTCAGCTGGTTAGAGCGCACGGTTCACATCCGTGAGGTTCGGAGGTTCGAGCCCTCTCGCGCCCATTTTTTGATTTTCGATCATTAATACCCGGTTCACATCCGTGCCCTTTACAGGGTGCTGCGACAAAGGTTCGGAGGTAAATCCCCGAAACGGGGATCGAGCCCTCTCGCGCCAATTTTCAATTTAGTATCGTGTTCTTGCATGGTACTCTACGGGTAGGCTGCGCACTCTCCTGACCTTGAAAGGCGTGTGACCTTTAGGTCTCCAGGAAATTGACTAACTTATTTAGACAATCGGTGGTAATAACTGCTTGTAAAGAAGGAGACCTGCGGTCAAAACCGATCTCTCGGTCAGAGACCGGCGAGAACAGGGAAAAGGGAGACCGGCGAGGACGAAGTTTCCATAATTATTATTCAATCTCTTTTACTTCAACTCAGTTCAGTATTTATCAATTATATTTCAGAAACTAGTTTCTTTCTCTTTTCTTCAAACTCTTCATCGGTGAGCAGTCCCAAATCATGTGCTTCTTTTAACTTTTTCAGAAGAGTGACCGAATCTATAACTTTTTTTGATTCACGATTTTTTGATGCATTTTCGCTTTTAATTGAAGCTTTAAGCGTATTATATTCTTCTTTGGCAACTTTTAGTTCGGTTTGAAGGTTTTGAATGGTAGCTTGCGCTGCTGTTTTTTTCTCTAGTATCACGCCTCGTTTTTTTGCTAAATCTTTACTGATTCTAGCATTGCTTGCTGCCGCAGCTCTCCTCTGAGATGCACGGTACTTTTGTCCAAATATCATTCCGTCAAGCCCTCTCCCTGCACCTTGGTTTTTTGCTCTCTCCTCAGCAGCATTTTGGCTTAATTCAGCTAAAACTTGGGAATAATTTCTTACAACTTGCTTGGCTTCTTCAAGTTGCAAAGTGAGTTCTTCAATTTTGGTTTGTAACTGTTCCAACCTTTCTTTATCATTATCTTCCATTATTTCCTCCTTTAATATTGCTCATTCAACTTGTTAAATTAATTATACTTAGAAATCAAAAAGGCTTTTCAAAATTATTAGATTCGTAACAGCAAATTATTTTTAGTCGGATTCAACTTTATGTAAAACATATGCACTGTCTGAAGGGTCATCAATACGAGCTTCTTCGTACCTTGGCTTATTATTAACAAAATCGGCAGTCCACCTTCAAACCGCCTGCCTTTTTCTAAATTCTAACTAAAGGCTTGGAGAAAGCCTCTGGTCATGCTTCCTGCAAAAACAGCTCCAGGTCATCCTCCACGCTACTGATGCTGGAGATGTCAGTCGATTTGGTTAGTACCTTTGAGGGTGTAAATCAACAAGTCCTGCAGCTTAGCAACGTCCTCCGTCTTCCCGCAGACGCCTTTGATGGTGCAGCCAATGCCTTTGGAAGTTTCCTGGCATTGAAAACAAAACATGCTCATAGCGAAATTTCTTTCTGTAGATCAAACTGTATGAACTTGTTAGCAATTATATACTAACTAACTCGTAAAAATGTTTAGTTAATTTTCCATTTTATTAAGTCGTGTTACCTTAACAATCCTTGTCTATCTTTTATAGATTAAGTAAAACAGCCTGACCCCTCATGTACCCAAGGTCAGGCTGTTCTTTTAGATCAAACTATGTCTTCTATCCAATCTTTATTGGATCAAACCAACTTCTAATACCCTCGTAACCAAACAAAAGTGTCCTCATTATTCGTATATACGTCCTGAGTGACTAGCTTTCCTTGAAGTGAGGGTAAAACATATTGATACAAACCATTACTCTGGAGTAAATAGAAACCTTTTGTCGACGGTTGCCAAATCGAAGCTGTTACAGGATTTTTTGTAATTGTGCGTATTAGTTTTCCATCGGATGTGTAAAGACGAGCCCCACTCAGACCCCAACCGATATAATACTTACCATTGGGTGAGATAGTCAATCGTTGTTCGTTAGCGATGGTTTGGGTTTCCCCTGTTTCATCGAAAATCACAACCTCTTTACCGTTTGAAGCCAGAAATTTTTCCACTTCTGGTGAATATTCAAGATTGGTGAAATTACCAGGTATCAAAAGAGTAAAATTATCTCCAGAAATAGACAGATAGTATATGCCAGGAACATTTCTATTAATACCACTCTGTTCGCTTCCTACGATTAACGCTGCTCTCCCACTTTTAGAGTCAAGTGAGATTTCTTTAAATGTACTGGAGAATACTACTTGAGATTCTCCTGTGTTTACATCATTCAAACGTAAATTTTTTATCTCATCTTTACTTATTGTATAACTCATAAACATCTTACCAGTCAACCAGCCAGCGAAGCTACCCTCAGGTGAGGAACCAGGAAAAACAGAATGATCAGGAACAGAAACTGGATTGGAAAGATCCATCGCAAACAACTGTGTGCCAATTTCATCTGTTGATAAAGAGGGGACATGAACACCTTGATAAATTACCCAGTTTGTACTAGGGTTCCAAGATGGCATCACATCTTGCTGGTAGTTAAGTTCTAAACTATCAATTCTTTCATCAGCAGGATCAAATAGAACAATATCACTTGTCTTCCCATAAAGAGCTGCAGGAAATAACACTTTACTACTATCAGTGGACCAGCTTATCGGATTAGACTGTTGCAATCCTAATAAGGTATTCATTGACTTCTCATCCGGATTCTGAGCGAACGATTGTTGTAATTCTTTAGATAATAAATCAGTAACCTTTATCGCTGGATTACATGGATTTACGATTTCATAGAGTGCTAGTTCATCCACGTTGCCATATTTTCCTGATCGTACCAACAATCGATTATTATCGGGGGAAATCCCACCAATCAAATCGGTTGGATCTAATGCAGATGGCATATAAATCTTTATCAGCTTATCCGAAGTAAAACTATGAGCAAAATAAGATGTTCCAGTAATATTTGGAAAAATTAACCAAGGGGTGTCATTTATACCACATTGTAACAAAAAAGCTCCGTTAGCAATGGTCGTCGGGATGTTTGTAGGCGTGTTAGTCGGATTATTAGTCGGCGTAATCGTTGGGGTGTTCGTCGGGATGTTCGTGGGTGTGTTGGTTGGAGTGTTCGTGGGAGTATTGGTTGGTGTGTTGGTCGGCGTGTTGGTTGGAGTGTTCGTGGGAGTATTGGTTGGTGTGTTGGTCGGAGTATCAGTGGGTGAATTAGTCGGTGTGTTGGTCGGAGTACTGCTGGGTGAATTAGTCGGTGTGTTGGTCGGAGTACTGCTGGGTGTATTAGTCGGTGTATTGGTCGGGGTATTGGTAGGCGCATTCGTCGGAGTGTTCGTGGGTGTATTAGTAGGCGTATTGGTGGGCGTATTCGTCGGTGTATTGGTGGGAGTATTGGTTGGTGTGTTGGTCGGAGTATTGGTTGGAGTATTCGTCGGAGTGTTGGTGGGTGTGGACGTTGGTGTGTTGGTCGGAGTGTTGGTGGGTGTGGACGTTGGTGTGTTGGTCGGAGTGTTCGTGGGTGTATTAGTGGGCGTGTTGGTCGGGTTGTTGGTAGGTGTTTTGGTTGGCGTATTGGTGGGGTCAAGAGGTTTATTAACTCGATAATTATTATTCTTATTCCCCACATTAACACTATAGGTTCCCCAATCATCCATGGCAATGGTATAAGCTGAGAAACAAAAATCGCGACTTTGGTCAATCGTAATATTGCCTGAAGCAACGGTAATATTTGGATCACCAGAAGCACCTCCAGGCTGTCCTGCTATGCTCCAAGGGTAAGAGCCTGGATTAAAGTTTTTCCCGTTGATAAAAACTACATCTCCAGCATTATAGAAATTATCTTGGCGTGAACCACAAGAGTTTTTTGTTGTCCAGATATCGCCACTGTTATCTCCTTTTACAATGGACTGCGATACAAATATTGAAAAGATAAATAAAAATATAGACAAAATTAATAATATTTTCCAAGCGGTTTTTTTCATATATTTTCTCCTATTTATTTTGAACCTTAGTCTAAAACAAATCGGAAGTATACTACTACACATAATTCTATTATTAGTACCTTCTACACGTGTTATTATTATATTATATAATATATATTATATTAGTTGTTATATTTAATTACGTTTATTACAATTATCTGGAATTGAGTAAATTGATTATGGAAGAACTGTTGATTGTTTTTAATAAATAGGAATTGTCTAGTTTGGAATATTACCTATAGAATACTCTTCCCCACTCTTCCTTGCTTGCGGAACTGGGTTTCATACAGCTCAGCATATAACCCAGCTAGCCGCATCAGTTCTGCATGGCTGCCACGCTCCACAATCCGCCCGCGATCCATCACGAAAATCACATCCGCCGAGAGAATCGTGCTCAGGCGGTGCGCAATCACAACGCTGGTGCGCTCCGTGAATACGCGTGCCATGGCTTCCTGAATAAGCGCCTCGGATTCGCTATCCAATGAGCTCGTGGCTTCATCCAAGATCATAATAGGCGGGTTCTTGAGCAGCACCCGCGCCAAAGCCAAGCGCTGTTTTTCGCCGCCACTCATGCGGTAACCGCGCTCTCCCACTACGGTGAGGTAACCATCCGGCAGCGCGCTAATAAAATCATGGATGTTGGCAGTGCGTGCCACGCGCTCCACCTCCTCGCGGGTAGCATCGGGTTTAGCGTAGAGCAGGTTTGCTAAGATGGTATCGTGGAAAAGGTAAGGTTCCTGCGTGACCATACCAATGGCGTTAGTGAGATCCTTGCGGCTTAGGCTGCGCAGGTCATGCCCGTCCAATCTGACGACGCCCCGGGTTGGGTCATAGAGGCGCAGCATCAGGTAAGTAAGTGTGGTTTTCCCAGCGCCGCTGGGACCAACCAACGCAACCAACTGTTTCGGTTCAATGACCAAATTGATATCTTCTAAGGCATACTCTCTGGCTTGGTTGCGGGGTTCTTCTGCCGGCAGCGGCAAGGCAATCGCGCTCTCGACAGGCAACCCTTCGATCACCAATTCAGGAACGTTCGGGCGGTAGACTTCTTGCAATAAGCCTCTCCTGCCCTCAGGATACTTAAACCAGACGCCCTCGAAGCTGATTTGCCCGCGCACCCTCTCCAGCCGAATAGGCTCAACCGGATCTTGGATATCAGGCTCTAAGTCTAATACCTCAAATACACGCTCAAAACTGACCAGCGAGGTAGCAAACTCCACCGGAGCATTGACCAGCGCTTGGAATGCGCCATAAAGCTGAGCTAAATAACTCGCAAAAGCAATGATGGTACCCAGTGTGATCACGCCAGCAATGACCATACTGCCGCCCAAGCCCCAAACCAGTGCTGTCCCAATTGCCATCAGGACGCTCAACAGTACCATAAAAGATCGCGCGGTGGTTGCTCGGCGGATTCCCAGGTCGTGCACTTCGCGGGCGTAAGTGCTGAAGCGTTTGGTTTCATCCCGCTGCTTGCCGAAAAGCTTCACCAGTAGCGCTCCGCCCACGTTAAGGGTCTCACCCAAGTTGGCGTTCATGCGCGCATTCACTTCCATCTGCTGACGGGAGATGCGCCGCAGCACCTTGCCTAATTTTTGAGCTGCCAAAACAAAGAGCGGCACAATCACCGCGCTTAGCAAAGTCAGCTGCCAATTGAGCGAAAACATCACCGCCAGCAGGCTCGCCACTTGGATTACATTCGTCACCAAGCTCACCAGTGTGCGGTTGACGGCATTTTGCGCTTCGACCACATCGTTATTCAGACGGCTGATCATCTCACCTAACGGCGTATTGACAAAGAAGTGCAGCGACATACTCTGAAAGTGGTCATAAAGTGCCACGCGTAAGTCGAAAATCACACCTTCGCCAACACGAGCGCTTAAATAGCGTTCTACGAGTTGGAATGCACCGCTGACCAGCGGAACGACAAAGAGAGCTCCAGCATATAGTGCTAACAGGTGCGTGTCCTTATTGGGGAGAACGACGTCTACCAGCTGGCGCATAATCAGCGGGTTGAGCAGGTTGAGCAAAGTGGTGATGAGAATTGCGCCGAGTGAACCTAAAATGCCGCCGAGATAGGGCTTTGCGTATTGCCAAACGCGCTTTAGAATTTCCTTGTTAATTGCCGGCTTTTCATCGCTGGCATTGATAAAACCTCTCCACGGGTGTCTGCTGCTCATAATTTTCTCAACTTGTATTGTACCCTGCCAGCCAAGGCTTGGCGCCAAATTGCGCGAGACTTGTTCTTACCGGTCTCCTGAGTGCACAGCCTGCTCGTAGGGTACCATGCAAAAACAAGAGCTCGGCGCCAATCTATGCAACCCTTTTCCCAACGAAAATCAGGTGCTTTCTGCGTTATAATCTTTTGCGACATAATAACAAGGAAATTAGAATGAGGAAAATATCACTAACCGGCATTAAACCCACCGGCGCTCCGCATATAGGTAATTATTTTGGCATGTACAAGCCGGCAATTGCCCTAACTGATACATACCTGGGCATGTACTTCGTGGCGGACCTGCACGCGCTCACCACCACACCAACACCCCAAGAACTGCAAACGCTGATATACGAAGTGGCTGCCAGTTGGATTGCGCTGGGTTTGGATGTAGAAAAAGCAATCTTTTTCCGCCAGTCAGCGATCCTAGAGATCCCCCAGTGCACTTGGCTGCTCTCCTGCGTCACACCCAAAGGTTTGATGAACCGTGCGCATGCCTATAAAGCCCAAGTGGAAAAAAACATCGAGCTTGGGCACGACCCAGATGACGGCGTGAACATGGGCTTATATAACTACCCGGTGTTGATGGCTGCTGATATTTTGCTCTATGATTCGGATGTGGTGCCCGTTGGCTTGGACCAAAAGCAGCACATTGAGATCACCCGCGACATCGCCGAGAATTTCAACCGCATCTATGGGCAGACGCTCAAGCTGCCTGAAGGCATAATTCCTAATGATGTGCAAGCAGTACCTGGGATTGACGGCCGCAAGATGAGCAAAAGCTATAACAACACTTTACCTATCTTTGCACCAGAAAAAGCCTTGCGCAAGCAGGTTATGCGCATCGTGACCGATAGCAAAACGCCTGAAGAGCCCAAAGACCCGGATAGCGATAATCTGTACCAGATTTACCGTTTGTTTGCGCCGGCGGAACGCTTGCAAGAAGTGCGCAACTTGTACCTACAGGGTGGGTTAGCGTATGGCGCGCTTAAGCAAGAGTTAGCCGAGCTGATGCTGGCAACTTTTGCCGAGCCGCGGCGTAAATATGCCGAGCTGATCGGTGACCACACATATTTAGATGCCGTCATGGCAGCTGGCGCCGAAAAAGCACGCGCTATCGCCCAACCGGTGTTAGCGCGCATGCGTAAAGCCGTAGGGCTCGACCGCTGACCCCCCGCTCTCCTGAATAATTACACGAAGAGGTCATAAAAGGAATGTGCAACGATCACAGCAAACCGAGCAGTAAGTGAAAGCTCGAAAATCTTGGTGGCAAGCTGGCTAAAAACAAAATGGAAAACGAACAGCGTAACAAACAAAGTAAATTAACTGTAATTCTGGGTTTAGGGGTTAATGCACTCTTAGCGCTGATCAAAACAAGCGTCGGAATTCTTGGTCAATCCCCTGCCCTTTTAGCTGATGGCATAAACTCCACATCCGATGTGGTGTATTACTTAGTTGTGTCTTTTTTCGTGCGCGCTGCTGAAAAACCCGCTGATGAAAATCACCCTTATGGGCATACGCAATATGAAAGTATCGGCGCTTTGGTTGTGGGCGCTTTTGTGATCACCACAGCCATCACCATTTTTTGGAATGCTATCGATACTTTGTTTCAACTGTTGCGAGGCAATAATAATCTCGTCGGCAGTAGTTTGCTGGCGCTTTGGGTCGCGATTGGCACAGTAATCCTCAAAGTTGTTCTATTCCTGATAACCTCTCATATTGGCAAACGCACCCAAAATCAAACTGTGACTGCCTTAGCTTCTGATCACCTCAACGATATTATGGCTGCTGGGGCTGCCGCGTTGGGCATCTTCCTTGGGCGGTTGGGTTACCTTTGGGTTGATCCTCTGGCTGGGGCTGTGGTCGCGCTCTTTATATTACGTACTGGTATCTCGATCTTGAGAGAATCTACTTCCACGCTGATGGATACCGTCCCAGGGGAGGCATTGAATGAAAAAATTACAAACCTGGCGCTTTCTGTCGAAGGCGTTAAGGCTGTTGATAAAGTGCTCGCCCACCGTTTTGGCCTCAATTACATCATCAACCTTACACTCAGCGTCGATAGTCAGATTAGCGTTCAAAAGGGCGATCTTATCTCCAGCTTAGTGGAAAAGAAGATTAAGGAAAATATCGAAAACGTCAGTGCAGTATATGTACATTACCATCCGCGTGAAAAGTACCGGATTGAAGTCTAAGCTAACCTAAGGTACCTCACAACTCGCGTTCATTGCACTTTTAACCCTGTCAAGGCTAAATAGAAATGTCCTAATGAGTGGATAAAGTCCTCAGTATGGGTTTTTCTCATAACTAACCATCTTATTTCTTCTTGTCGATAATGATTCACAGTAACCCTAACCCTGACCCTTCCCCAGCGGCAAGTTGTTTTTTGTGCCTCGGATGAGCCGCTGGGGAAGGGAAAATAGTTTGAAAGAGGGCTGCGCCCTCTTTCAAGCATCAACTCCCCGTCCCAGCGATAGTT
>DAOUFK010000007.1:0-45609 GCA_034430095.1 Candidatus Mesolinea sp. | reverse complement strand
CGATTGTGGCAATCCGTAAGTTACACAACCTCAAAGACCGGCGTGCGACTGGGCTTTTTTTAGCTGAAGGATTGCGCGTTGTTGGGCAGGCGCTCGATTCAGGCGCTGAGATTCGGCAACTGATCATCTGCCCTGACTTGCTCATAAGTGAGTATGGGCAGCAGCTGGTGGATCGCGCCCGAAAATTGGGCATAGATTGTTTGGAAGTGAATGAACCCGTATTTGCTTCGCTGGCGCGTAAGGATACGCCGCAGGGGATCGCCGCGGTAATCGCACAGCGCTGGCAGGCTTTAGAAAACCTTACTCCCCAAAAGGGCGAACTGTGGGTGGGTTTGCAAGCTGTGCAAAACCCAGGCAACTTAGGAACCATCTTGCGTACCTGTGATGCTGTAGGCGCAACCCGTTTGCTGCTCTTAGATGATTGTACGGATCCTTACGATCCGGTGGCAGTTAAAGCTTCGATGGGCTCTATCTTTACGGTTCAGCTAACTAAAACACATGCGGAAGCTTTTCAGGCTTGGCATGCGGAGCACACGGAAATGACCATCGTAGGCACATCAGACCATGCGGAGGAAGACTATGCCCAGACTGTCTATCCACAAACCTGTTTGCTTCTGATGGGCAGCGAGCGCCAAGGCTTGCCGGATGAATACGTCCAACTGTGCACAAAAATGGTGCGCATCCCAATGGAAGGTAGTTGTGACTCACTAAATTTGGCTGTAGCGACAGGTATAATTTTGTATCAAATCTACAATCAACGGCGGAACATCTTTCAAAGTGCAGGTCAGCAATGATTGCTTCAATTAGCGGTAAAGTTCAAAGCAAATCCCAAGATAGCCTTGTTTTAGATGTACAAGGCATCGGCTTCGAGGTGGCTGTGACCACCGGCTTAGCCAGCGAGAAGGAAATTGGAGATATTGTCTTCTTGTATACCCATCTGATTGTACGGGAAGACCTTTTAGCGCTATATGGCTTCAGGACATTGGAAGAAAAACGATTTTTTCTACTCTTCATGGGTGTGGAAGGGATTGGACCGCGCTTAGCCTTAGCTATCCTTTCAACACTTTCTTTGGATAATATCCGCCAAGCGATTGTGAGCGAGCAGCCGGAATATTTCTGCAGGGTGCCAGGAATTGGGAGGAAAACTGCACAGAAGATCCTGATCAACTTGCAAGGGCGAATCACTGCAGAAGCTGGCTTTGAGGTTCGTAAAGCCACAACCTCAGCTGAGGATCAGGTGCTCGAGGCTTTGGTGGGCTTGGGGTATAGTGTGGTGGAGGCGCAAACGGCTGTGCAAGCTCTTCCCAAAGATGTACCTGATACGCTGGAAGATAAATTACGCGTTGCTCTGCAATACTTTACCCGCTGAGTTGCGCACTCCTCGATTGAGATGGCTAAGGTGAACTCCAACGCAATGGTAGAATTAGATTCAAACTAGCATATTAGGAATTTTCATGGCGGCATTATCTCGCGAATTAGGCATAGATCTGGGAACCTTCAACACACAAATCGCCGAAGGTAACCAAATATTGGTGCAGGAGCCCACCATTGTGGCGATTGTCATCAATGAAATGAAATTAGTGGAATATGGAACCACGGCATTGGGTATGTTGGGCAGGGTCCCCGAGACAATCGAAGTGGTTCGACCCTTACGTCATGGGGTTATTGCTGAATATGAGTTGACGGAAAAGTTCCTCAATATCTTGGTCCGCAAAGTGACAGGACCCACGCTATTTTTCCGACCGAAGATGCTCATCACCGTTCCTTACGGCGTTACCAGTGTGGAAAAGCGTGCTGTGCAAGAAGCAGGGCTGGGGGCTGGTGCGCGGGAAGTCATCTTAATCCCGCAACCACTCGCTGCTGCGATCGGTATGGACTTGCCGATTAATACTCCTACTGGCAATATGGTCATCTGCTTAGGGGCTGGCACAACCCAGGCTGCGGTTATATCGATGACAGGCATTGTCAGCGCTGAAACTTCGCAAACCGCTGGTTTGAAGCTCGACGAGGCAATTATCAGTTATGTCCGTAAGAAGTACGGCATCATCGTAGCACCGCCTACGGCTGAAGCGCTTAAAATCCGTATCGGCGCCGCACTACCGGCAGAGGAAGAGCTGACTATGGAAATTCAAGGTCAGGACCAGGTGACTGGTTTACCTAAGCCAGTAACGCTCTCAACCAACGAGATTGTTGAAGCGATGCAGCCACCGCTAGAAGAAATTGCGGCTACAGCTAAGCGAGTCCTAGAGAAAACCCAGCCGGAATTGATTTCCGATATCATTGATCGAGGCGTAGCCCTTTGCGGTGGAACCGCACTGATGAAAGGTCTGGATAAGTACCTCACAATCGCTTTAGGCATCCCTGCTTATGTGGTGGATAACCCCGTCACGTGCACGGTCGAAGGTGCAGCGCGCGGCTTTTCGATTCTGGATTTGATTTTACGCACACAACAAGGGTTTAGCGCATGACAATGCCTCAAAAGCCAGAAACTTTCTCCAAACCAATTGCTACCTTTAGCGATCGATCTGACCGTTTCAACCGTGCTCTGCGCTTTTGGGTTGGGCTCATTTTATTACTGCTTTTAAGCGGTTTTGTATATTGGTTAGCACTGCAGTTCATCCCTCGCGTCGAAAAGTTTGGACCAGGGATTATCTGGATTAATGCGAAGGTGTTCCTCGTGCTCTTACCCATTACGGTGGTGCTGTTACTCTGGCTTGTTTTTGGCAACTTGCCACGGAAAAAATGGCTCGTGGTGTTATACCCGGAAGGGATACAAATAGTGCATGGCAAGCAAGAAAAATCTATTCCTTGGGAAGCACTGGATAGCCTGAACATGGATTATTCACAATCTCGTTTTTTGGGGATTGGTGGACCAACTCGCAAAAAGCTCATATTAAAGACGGCAGATGGGGAAAGATTTTCTCTCGATGGCAAGCGTTTGGATGAATTCGAAGCCTTAGTGCGCCAAATCCGAGAGGGAGCATTTCCTTTTCTGTATGCACAAGCTTCAGCCACTTTGGAGCGTGCCGGCAGAGTTTCCTTTGGCGAAATTACACTTCTCCAGGAAGGCTGGCTGCAAATCGATCGCAAAGCTATTCCGCTTACAGAAATTAGTTCTGTGAAATTAGAAAAAGGCTGGCTCAAAATTACTCAGAAGAACAGACAATTCAAGCAGCGGGCGGATCAAATTACTAACCTCGATGTGCTTGTCAAGCTCCTCAGCGAAAAAACTAACTCAAATAATACGTCAAGTGCTCCAGCTTGAGCACAGGATCAATATTTGCCACCCGCACGCCTTCTGGCAGCTTTAATATGATTGGGGCATAGTTCAAGATCGCTTTTATTCCATAGGCAACTAAAGCATCTGCTGTGCTTTGGGCTGCATTGGCAGGTACGGTTAGCAAAGCGATGCGTATATCCGAACGCCTCAGCTCAGCTTCCATAACTTCAACATCCTGAATGACAATACCAGCTATTTCTGTGCCAATAATCTTGGGGTTAATATCTAACGCTAGAACAGTTTCAAATCCTTGGCGGGCAAAACCTTGGTAACGAATTAATGCTTGGCCTAAGTTACCTACACCAACTATCACCATTGGCCATATTTGGTTGAGGTTTAGGATGCTTCTCAAACTATTTATCAGGTGGATAATGTCATATCCTTTACCTTTTACCCCAAAACCGCCGAAATAAGAAAGATCCTTTCGAATTTGCACTGCGGGGATGCCGACTTGCTGGCTTAATTCGTCTGAAGATATTACCTCCTCGCCTTCCCGCAAGAGGTGATTGATCGTTTGCAGATAAAGTGGTAGTCTGGAAACAACGATATCAGGGATGTTAGGTTTCGCCATGAGGAGCTATCTCACTTTCTAAGCAATTAGTCATCTGTGTTATGATTCAGCAGTAGATATATTATATAGGGATCTTTTGAATTTTGTCCATTATGATAATAATAGTTGTGAATCAAATCACAAGATTTTATCGAAGGAGATTGAGGAATGAAAGCAGCTAGGACGATCCTGTATATTTTAGCGGGGATCATTATCGTTTTTTCTTTCCTGTTTATATTAGGAGCTTTCAGCCCAGATGGAAGCACAAGCTGGTTATGGGTTGGAATTATCGGATTGCTGGTTGGTTTTCTCTGTATTTTCTGGGGTTCACGGTTGGGGGCTAAAGCGGAACAAGCCACCCAAAATGTGACATTACAAGTGGATTTACCCGGAAACGTCTCTATGGATACGATCAAGTGCCAATCTTGTGGTGCACCGCTTTCTGCTGAGGATATTAAAATGGTAAATGGGGCTCCTATGGTTTCCTGCCCAAATTGTGGGACGACGTACCAACTTACTGAAGAACCAAAATGGTAATAAAAATGAAAAACTTACGCTTGTTGCTGGTCATTTCAGTTTTCCTGATCGCCGCTTTTGCTCCGGCTGTAGTGCAGGCACAGACCTACCGCTTTGAGGTCAGTGAGTATGAGGTTGAGGCTTACATAGAAGCTGATGGCAGTCTTACGCTTTATTACTACATGGTCTTTCAAAATGACCCGAACGCTGACCCCATTGATTTCATTGATCTGGGACTGCCACAAGGCGACTATGACTATAAAAACATCACTGGCACAATTAATGATCAGCCCATTCCAAAGATTGGACCATCCGATTATGTCGATGGCGCTGAGTTGGCTTTGCAAGATTTGGCTATCCAACCCGGTCAGACAGGAACGGTAATCGTCACAGCATCAAAGATTACAGGTGTTCTTTATCCTTACGACCAGCCGGATCGAGAGAACTATGTCAATTTCCAGATAACCCCTAATTACTTCGGTTCTCAATACGACAAATCAACGGCAACGAAATATCGCATGACGATAATCTTGCCGCCCGGCGTGGGAGTTAACGACGGAGTCTACTATACTCCCAGTGGTTGGCCAGGTGAGGACACACCCGAAGCTTCAACAACCGCCGAAGATAATAGGGTTTACTATTCTTGGTACACAGAAAATGCAAATGTGCATACCCCTTACACTTTTGGCGCAGCTTTTCCAGCTAGTGCTGTACCTGCAGAAAGTATTATCACGCTACCGGTAATTGTTGATGGAGGCGACGGCACAAGCACTTCCAGCGATGGCGGATTTGGAGATTATTTTTCCAGCAATTTAGCCTGCTGTTTGCCCGCGTTAGCGGTCTCCGCATTTATGATCTGGGCAACCATAACGAATAGCAAGAAAACCAAGCAGCGCAAGCTGCAATATATGCCTCCTAAAATTTCGGTTGAGGGGCAAGGTATTAAACGGGGGTTGACCGCTGTGGAAGCGGGCATTCTGATGCAAGAGCCATTGGATAAAATCATGACCATGATCCTCTTTGGTTTGCTCAAAAAAGAAGCGATCACGATCACAAATAAGGATCCTCTCACGATTGAGCCGGCTGATCCGCTCCCAGAAGGCTTGTATGACTATGAAAAGCAATTTATTGAGGCTTTTAAGCTTCCCAATAACCGTGAACGCACCAAAAAGCTACAAAGCTTGATGATTGACTTAGTCAAATCCGTTTCGGAGAAAATGAAAGGCTTTAGCCAAAAAGAAACGGTAGCTTACTATAAAGATATTGTTGAGCGGGCGTGGAAAGCGGTACAAGATGCTCAAACACCCGAAATCAAGAGCGCCCAATACGAGCACACGTTAGAGTGGACTATGTTGGACGAAGACTTCAACAAGAAAACACAAGATACTCTTTCCGGTGGACCTGTTATTATCCCAAGATGGTGGTGGCGTTATGATCCAACCATACGACCGGCAGTAGACACAATTGGCGGGAGTGGAGGTATGGCAGCTCCGGTTAGCTCTGGTAGTGGGGCAGCTGGAGGCAAACCCTCCGTTTCTTTACCGCATATCCCCGGCTCTGATTTTGCCGCATCGATGGTTAATGGTGCTTCTACCTTAGCTGCAGGTGTAATCGGTGACATCACCGGTTTTACCAGTGCAATCACCAATAAGACGAACCCTATTCCAATACAAACCTCGTCACCAAGAAGTGGTAGCGGAGGGTTCCGCGGGGGTGGTGGAGGCGGGCACTCGTGTGCTTGTGCTTGTGCTTGCGCGGGCTGCGCTTGCGCCTGTGCAGGCGGCGGCAGATAGAAGTAAGGAAAGCAAGCATGGCTTTCTTTACACGTCAGGCAGCGCCCATGGTTAACTCAGGGCTGTATACATTTGACATTCATGAACATGGCGGCAAATCACGCGTACATTTGCGCATCGATGAAGATGGCAGCGGGCTGCTGGTGGTCAACGCCAGCCGAGTGGTGCACTTGAACCCAACTGCGATGCAAATGGCATATTATCACCTCAACAAAATAGAACAAAAAGCTGCGCTGAAATCTCTGAGTTCGGTGTTTAATGTTCCGAGCAAGCGCTTGGCGGAAGATTATCGTTTGATTAGCCAGCAAGTGGATGCTTTAATTGATGAGGATAGTGGTCTTTGCCCGGTTTGCGATTTAGGATTGGAGAAATCCATGCCTTTTTCCGCAAAGCTATCTGCGCCCTATCGGATGGATTTGGCACTTACTTATCGATGTAATAATGCTTGCGCACACTGCTATAATGCCCGCCCGCGCAATTACCCGGAATTGGATACACAAACTTGGAAGAAGATTATCGATCGTGTGTGGGAGTTACGCGTTCCACACGTGGTTTTTACGGGTGGTGAACCCACTTTGCGTGAAGACTTGGTGGAACTGGTGGCTTATGCACAAGAAAAAGGCTTAGTCACCGGGCTTAATACTAACGGGCGTAAATTAGCTGATTCGTCCTTGCTTCAAGAACTTATTGAGGCTGGCTTAGACCATGTGCAAATCACGGTTGAGTCCTATAACCCAAGCGTGCACGATGCTATGGTTCGCACTAATGGGGCTTGGGAAGAGACCTTGGCTGGTTTACGCAATGTGGTTGCCTCCAAAATATATATGATGACCAATACTACTTTACTGCAAAATAATGCCTTCGAACTCGAGCGTATTTTGGAGTTCCTAGCCGCTGAGGGCGTCCCGACGGTAGGGCTAAATGCGCTCATCTATTCCGGGCATGGCAAGGAAGTGCAAACCGGATTAAAGGAATGTGAGCTGCCCGCTCTGCTAGATATTGCTCAACGCATAACCCAAGCCCATGGGCAGCGGTTGATTTGGTACACACCAACTCAATACTGCGCTTTCAACCCCTTGCAATTGAGCTTAGGCATCAAAGGCTGCACAGCAGCTTATTACAACATGTGCGTGGAGTCGGATGGTCAAGTTATTCCCTGTCAATCGTACTATCAAGCGCTGGGGCATATTTTGAATGACAATTGGGATTCCATTTGGAATCATCCCCTTTCACGCCAGCTAAGGGAGCGCCAGGATATCCCGGAGGGCTGCCGGCATTGCGATTTTCTGGTCGAGTGCGGCGGAGGTTGCCCCTTAGCCAGAGAGCATCAATGTGTATCGCCAATATTTACAGAAGTGCTGTGAGGTGAGTGCATGGACCAGTTTTTCAAACAACTTTTTTCAAACCTGCCTAAAGAACAACCACTCCCGGCGGGTTTATATACATACCACACACCTCCCGAGGCTCCGGAGCAATTTCGGTTGCATTTGCGCATCGAGCCGAACGGTGAGGGCGTGCTGATTATTAATGCATCTACCGTGCTGCATTTAAATCAGACTGGGACAGAGTTTGCCTATTATTTGATGCAGGGTAAATCAGAAGAAGAAATCATTAATTTGGCATCCAAGCGCTTTAATGCTGATCGCGATACCATAGCCAATGATTTGGCTGCTTTTCACCAACTCTTGAAAGACATTATTCGGCAGCCGGACCAAATACCTGAGGCTAACTATGGGCTTGAGATTTCTATGGAGTTAAAGGACATTTCTGCGCCTTATCAGCTGCATTGCTGCTTGACTCTGCGAAAAGAAACATTGAAGGAAAGCTCGTCGACCGTTCCTAGCGGCGAACTCGATACAGACGCTTGGAGGGCTATCATCAGTAAAGCTAATGATGCCGGTATTCCGCACTTGGTTTTTTATGGCGGTGAACCTACCATACGAGAAGACCTCATTGATCTGTTGCTTTATTGTGAAGAATTAGGCTTGGTGACAGGTTTGGTAAGCTCCTGCCGAAAAATGCAATCCCCTGATTATCTGAATGCTATCCTCACCAGCGGGCTTGATCATCTTATGGTACCAATCGATCCCACGGATGATGTGCAAAATGAAGCCGTTGAAAAAATCTTGTCAAATGACCTGTACACCTGCATTGGCTTAGTCATCGCCGCAGAGACCGATTTTCGTTCATTAATCGACGCCTATATCGCGAAAGGTGCTAATGCATTTTCGTTACTTCCAGCAGATGAAACGGCTTTCCCAACCTATCTGCGCGCCTCAGATTATGTTGAACAGGCAGGCAGCACGTTGGTGATGGATCTGCCCTTTCCAACTGAGCTGCAGCCGTTAGTGGCATTGCGCAATCAGATATTCCTGAGCAAGCCGGAAAGAGAATTTATACAGCTCATTGTCTCTCCGAATGGAGAGCTCATTTCTCCTGCGCCTTTTAACACACAATTGGGTAATATCTTAACTGAAAAATGGGAGGTACTATGGAACCGAAGATACCAAAAATAGATCTGAGTATTGAAACTTGGCACAAGCGCTTTATTGTGCAAGCAGGCTGGACGCAAACACTCAGGAACTACCTGCTTTCGAAGGTTAACTGCATGGTAGGGGAAAAAGTGCTCGATTTAGGCTGTGGAACTGGCGTCTTGTTTGAAGATTTTGAAGCCCGTGGCTTGCAAGCCTGGGGGGTGGACGCGGATGTTGAACGCTGCAAATATGCCTTATCTTCAAATCGGGAAGGATTGGTTATCTGCGGCGATGGGTCAAAAATACCTCTTGAAAATAACAGTTTCGATTTGTCCATCTGTCATTACGTGCTGCTGTGGCAAAAAGACCCTCTGGCTCTATTACAGGAGATGAAAAGGGTAACTAAACCAGGGAAATATGTAATTGCTTTTGCTGAACCAGAATACGAAGCGCGCATTGATTACCCGGAAGTCTTTGAGCGTATTGGTCAGGTACAAAACCGTAGTTTAGCTTTTCAGGGTGCAGATCTCAAAATGGGCCGCAGACTGAAAGAAATATTCCGCAACGCAGGTCTGGAGGATATCCATGGCGGCTCCTTAGCGGGGGTGTGGGGTAAACCCACTGCACGCGATTTCGAAAATGAATGGGACATTATTGCTTATGATTTGGGTGGGCTAATCCACGTTGATGAAATTTTGGAGCTGAAAGAAAAAGCCATGCAAACCTGGTTAGAAGGCAGAGCTACAGTTTTTATTCCCACGCTGTATGCCTACGGGAAAGTACCGGAGACAACCTCGTAAAAGTCGATCCCAATAAACTGATCCAAATCGGATGGTTGACATGCTCACGCTTGACGGTGTTGAAGTTTTGCCGCCAAGCGTTTTTGTCGATGCAGAAAATCACGAACAAACACAATGGAATCTGGATTGGTTTCCAAGAGCCTCAGCGCTTGATTCGTGTAAGCGAGTGCCTTTTCCAGCTGGCGAGTGCTGTGCTCATGATATTTGGCTAACTCTTCCAGGGCTTCCAGCGAGCCATCTGCGGCTGCCTGCTCCCAGAGCGGCAAGGCGCGGTTGTATTACCCATGGCGTTTATGCAGCTTAGCCTGTGCTAGGAGGGGCTCTAACCTAGTACGAGCGGACTCGGCTGCTTGTGCGCCCTTCTGATATAGGCTTACAGCGCCGTCTACTTCGCCCATGTGTTCGAGCAAACGACCCAAAGCTGTTAGGTCTTGAAAACTGGAAGTTTCCCAGGCTGTGGGTGCTTCGAGCATATCCGCGAATAAGGCAAACAAAGCAGCCAAACTTAGAACATCTTGTTCGTTATGGTAGAAAATTCCGCGCAAAGGCTCTGCATTTCCATCACGCAAGTACTGCGCATAGTATTCTGGTACCAAATAACCCGGGACTTCATCTCCATCCCGCTGAAGCTGCAGGATTTGCTGCTCGATGTTACCGAGGTTACATTGCTCCAAGCGCGCCCGCCAAATGCGGCGGGTGAGGTGCAGCAGGTCCAAGTGTGGCAGATCCTCAAAAGGGCTGGTGAAACCCTGCAGGATGTAGCGCGTATTGAGAATGGGAATATCGAAAGATTTTCCGTTGTAGGTCACAACCGCTGCCATGCCATCGCAAAATTCCTCCAAACCAGCCAGTAAAGCCGCTTCCTCAGCAGGGCTGCGCAGAAAGAATTGCTCCATAGCTAAAGATTCTCCGCGGAAACGCGCCACTCCGACCATAAACGCCATCGTGCCGGTACCTCCGGAAAGCCCGGTAGTTTCAGTATCCAAAAAGATAAATTGATCGAGGTTTTTTTGTTCTAATTCTGGGACGCGCGACCAGCGGGCTAATCCGTAAATAGGATGTTGGGGAAGAACGGGCTGCCTGCCATGTAAATAATCTTGCGGGTAGGTATGCCCCAAGGAGAATAGGCTGCCAAAGTTGGTCTGGTATTCACGCCCAGGGACAACCGTTTCAATCGGCTTGCGCGCCTGCCTGGGAGTATCCAAGGGCTTTTGTACGCCAATTTGTACGCCCATCCGGCGCAGCTTCTCGCTAAGTGACTCGAAATCCATCTCAGACCAACCCTTCCAGCAGGGCTAAGGCTTCTTTTTTACCACCGTGCCCTTCCTCACCAATTGGGCCAACACATGCAGGGCAGCCATCGTGGCACGGGCACTCCGCGATCATTTCAATGGCTCGGCTGATCCAAAGCGCATGCTGCTCGTAAAGGTGTTCCGAAAGTCCCAATCCGCCTGGAATGCTGTCATAGACAAGAATAGCGGGCTGACCATGAGCGAGCACTGAACGCGGCTCCGAAAGCATGCCCAGATCCTCCCGGTCGCACATCACCATCAGTGGTGCCAGGTTGCCAAGAGCATAAGCAGCGCCGGCTAAGCCGCTGCGCAAACGCACATTTTGCTCCGCTAAGCGGTGGCAAGCCGGGCAGAGCGTCACCAGGTTTGAGGGTCGGTTAGCCAACTCCAAACTTTCGAAAGTCTTGAATGGTTGGATATGATGCACATGCAATGTGCTTTCATCGCCGCTGGTACCGCAAGCGCGACAGCGATAGCCATCCCGCATCAAAATCTGACACTTGAGAGCCGCCCAGCCGGACCCGTAGTTGTTCGCGCCCGCTGTCCAAAGGTTTTCTGCGCGCAGGGTATCCACCAGTTCGGGTTCCAGCGCCAGCCAGCACCCTTTGGTTTCCAAAAAGCTGGGCGGTAGGTGCACTTCGCCATGACCAATGGTTTCGCCTGTCTGCCAACGCACTTTGCGGTATCCGCTTACCTCCTGCCGCAGGTTTAGGTCGCCAAAGGTTTTGCTATAGCGGGAGAAGACTTCCTGCTGCCTCGGGTTGAAAGCTTCGATAGTTGTGTTGCGCTCGGGAATGGTGTAATAGTCATAATCGACGGGCACCAGGCTGCAGATACCGTGCTCGAGGTCCAGGCTCTTGACCTCGTAAGACTCCGCCTCATGCAAGTAGATGGCTTCGGGGTGCACCAGCCAGGCAGCGCTGGCAGCGTCAATTTCGCCAATAAGCTGCGATTGTGCGCCATTTTCTACCTTGAGAGAGATGATGCTTGAAGTAGTGCTGCGCAAAGAAACGTTCCCCGCCGCAAATTGATCCGCAATCCAGTAATACTTGCCATCCTGCGCGTGCAGCCAGCCTGCTTCCACCATAACTTCTAGATAGGCTTTCAGTAAATCTTCGGGTAGGCTGCCATAGTGATCTTGATCGCTAAAAAGAAGCTCGAAAGCAGCACATTGCAGGTGTTGCAGCAAAATTGAGGCGTTATTGGGGTCTATGAGCGCATTTTCGGGCGATTTTTCAGTCAAATATTCGGGATGATTAGCAAGATATTGATCCATCGCATCAGAAGAAGCAATCAGCATCGCTAAAGAGGCTTGCTGCTTTCTGCCGGCACGCCCAGCCCGCTGCCGCGTGGTAGCTATCGAGCCGGGGTAACCCACCATAATCACGGACTCGAGATCGCCGATATCGATACCGAGTTCCAGCGCTGAAGTCGCCACGACGGTCCTAATGCTACCCGTCTTGAAGCCGGTCTCAATTTCTCGGCGGTCATTTTTGAGGTAGCCACTGCGGTAGCCGCGGATTTTTGCGCGCCATTCTGCGGGCATCGTATCATAAAGATAAGTCAGGATCATTTCCACCGTGCGGCGCGTGCGGGCGAAGATGAGCGTCTGGTGTCCATCTACCATCATTCGGCGGGCAAAGTGGATGCCGGTTTGGATGCTGCTGCTGCGCAAGCCCAATTGCTCATCATAGAGGGGCGGGTTGTAAATTAGGAAGTGACGCTTGCCATGTGGAGAACCGTCCTGATCAATGAGGGCAACAGGGCTCTCGATGAGCTTGGTAGCTAACTCGACTGGGTTGCCGATGGTAGCAGAAGTCAGGATAAATTGTGGGTAAGCGTGGTAAAAAGCAGCGATACGCTTGAGCCGTCGGATAACATTGGCTACGTGTGAGCCAAAAACCCCTCGGTAACTGTGCATTTCATCAATGATTACGTAGCGCAGCCCACGGAAGAACTGATGCCAAAGGGTGTGATGCGGCAGGATACCCTGGTGCAGCATGTCCGGATTGGTGATGAGCACAGTCGCATTTTTACGGATTTCAGAGCGCTGCTGGGAGGGTGTATCGCCATCGTAAATGGCGGCATGTACCTGAGAATCCAACGCTCTTACGTTCTTGAGCTGGTCCTGAGCCAGCGCTTTGGTGGGGAAGAGATATAGCGCCCGTGCGGATGGGTCTTGTAGCAAGGCTTGCAGGACTGGCAGGTTATAGCAAAGCGTCTTGCCGCTGGCAGTGCCGGTGGCAATGATAATGTGCTGCCCGCTTTCGATCAGGCGGCATGCTTCAGCTTGGTGGCTATACAGCGCATTGATGCCTTGAGCTCGTAAGTTCTGCTCGAGTTCTGAAGGTAATCCAGACGGGAAAGGCGCAAATTCAGCAGCCTTGGTTGGCGCAATATTCCAACAGGTTGTGTTGCGGGTAAATTCCTCGTCTTCTTGCCAGGCGAGCAGCAGGTCATCAATATCCATCTTTTGGGTTATCGATATTCGTCTGTGGCTTTCTTTTGGTTTTCGTATGCCGCTTTTTTCTTCATAGCCCCGCGGACGAGCATATCCATAATGGGGAAGATTCCGCCGCCTAAACGCGTTGCCGCAAAGAAAAGCAATTTTGCCTCTCCTCCAGGGATGATGTTAATCTTGTCCTTACGGATTGCTTTGATGACGTCGGCAGCAACCTTATCTGCTGGTAGAGGATGATCAGAGCCAGCGATGACGCGCGTTTCAAAAGGTTTGAATTGATCTTCCCAAGCTAATTGCGGAGTGTCCGTATCCGGCGGATAGACAACTGAGACCAAGATGCCTTTAGGTTTCATCTCACTGCGCAAAGCTTCAGAATAGCCGCGCACAGCAAACTTAGAACCGGAATAAGCGGTATATCCAAAAACGCCGATAACGCCAGCTAAGGAAGAAAAATTTACAATATGTCCACTGCCGCGCGCAATCAGGTCCGGCAAAAGGATTTGGCAGACGTTTACCGTCCCAAAGTAATTGATGTCCATGGTCCAATGAAAGATTTGCGGTTCCAAGGTTTCGGCATAACCAGGGCGGGCGACGCCGGCGCAGTTGATAATCAGGTCTGGCAAGCCGTAATCCGCTTTGAGTTGGGTGAGAGCCTGACCTAAGGCAGGTTCATCGGCGACGTCCGCTGAAATTGCTCCGAGCTTTTGAGCTGGGTTAAGGCGTTGCTGTTCGATTTTATCTCTTGCTGTATCCAGACGCTGCTGGTCGCGCGCTAGGATGACTACAGAAGCGCCCTGGGCAAATAGCTGCTGGGCGATGGCTAAGCCGATGCCGCTTGAGCCACCGGTGATAAGGACGAGGCTGCCATCAATGGCTTTCATGCTCACATCCCACAAGTGCTGCAATTAGAGCTGCTGCAACTGGAACAGGATCCCGAAGAGCCTGCAACGGTCTTTCCACCGCTGAATGCATTTACCACTGAGATCAGGCGCCGCACTTCTAAGCTGGCGCATTTGGGGCAGCTGGTTTTTTCATCAGCAGCGCTCATCGGTTTAATCTGCTCAAATCGATTTCCACAATTTTTACAGAGATATTCATAAATTGGCATTTTTCCTCACGTTAATCGCAGGCATATCCTGCATAGATACATCAAGACTTAGCGATATCTATCGTTTCCGGTTTAGGTGTGTAGCGCTCCCTAATCTTAGGGATCAGGAAGCCTTGAAATGCATGCTCCAGGTCATAATCTGGCTGCCAACCCCAGTCTGCACGGGCAGCGCTGTCATCTACATCCTCAGGCCAGGTATCCACGATTTTTTGACGGCGAGGGTCGGGTTCAAATGTAACCTGAGCTTGTGGAAAAGCTTGCATCACAATCTCATAAATCTGCTGTGCGCTGAGGCTGAAACTGGTCACGTTATACACCTGCTGGGAGATCTTACTTACATCAGCTTCTTCGAGGTTTACCAACGCTTTGATGGCATCCGGCATCACCATAAAGGGCAGCGTGGTATCCGGGCGTACAAAACAGCTGTAGGGAATGCCTTGTGCAGCAGCGTGCAGCATCTCTGGGCCATAGTCGCTCGTCCCGCCAGTGGGGATGGTCTCGGCGCTGATCAAACCCGGAAATCGCAAGCAGCGGAAGTCCACGGTTGGTTCGGTGCTGGCATCAGCTGCCAACTGGCGATAATGCTTGGAGTAATAGCGCCCTAAGCTTTCGCAGTAAAGTTTATTGCAGCCGTACATGGTCGTGGGGAAGGTGTATTCGCCTTCTTTTACCTTACCAATGCGTCGTTTTTCTTCGAGCGAAGGCATGCCATAGACCGCAATCGAGCTGGGGTAAATAAACTTGACCGATTGCCCTTGCCATTGGGATTGCTCCACAGCTAAGCGTAATAAGTTGAGTGTGCCTTCCACATTAATGCGATGAGCAGTCTCCGGGTTATATTCAGCTTTGGTGGAAAGAATGGAAGCTAAATGGTAAATCGTGCGGATTTGGTGCTCCACGACCAACCTACCCAGCAAAATTTGGTCGAGCACGTCTCCAACGATCCACTTAGAAACCAGTGGACGTAAGGCTTTGTCTAAAGGGTTCACATCGAGAGTAACAATCGGACAATTTTGTTCTGCTAAATATCGAATGAGCCCATGCCCAATTTCGCCATTGGCTCCAGTGATTAAGATGACCTGCTCACGCATAAAATCTCTCCTTTTTTGTTAAACTGGTAAAACCATTGAAATCCTGCGAATCGGTTTTCCTTGCCTTCGGTTGACGCGAATTACAACAACCGTCATATCATCATGGGGGTTTCCCAAATCGAGTGCAACGGCTTGATTAAGCAGCTGATCGGCTAAAAGCTGAACCGATAGATCAGGCTCATCGAGGAATGTTTCCATGAGGTCTCCCCATTGCAAAGGTTGACCAAAATCAGCGCCAGCGCTCGCGACACCATCCGAGAACATAACGACCGTAAAGTTGTTCTCAATCGGGAATTGATACACGGTGGGTTTTAATGGATCAATGGATTCGCTTTCGGTATAGCTGATGAGGTTATCTTGATCATTCCGCACAAGGAAAACAGGTACAGGATTATTTTTGGTGAGAAGTATCGTGCTTGCTTCCAAATCGCAAGAAAGGATATTCAAGCTCAATTCTGCCTCGCCGCGGTGTTCAGCTTTGAGTGCAGAAAGCACTGCCCGCGAAGCAGCTCCATCGTGAATGCCCTCGAATATCAAAGAAAGCACGCGATGGACGGCTTTTCGTGAAATCTCTTTAGACCGTTGGCCGTTGAGTTTACCCTCGCCCAAAATAACGGAGATACCGCCATGCGGGCGTTCAATAACTTCTACCTGATCGCCTTGCTCTCCCGAATAGAAGCGGTCAACTTTGGCAACTGCAATTTGAATTTCCATAAGGTTATTTTAATGCATTAAAGCCATTGCAGCTGAATTAAAACAGGTACAATAGTCAGGATTTTTTACCATGAAACTGCATCGTTTACCTTTGTTATTAGCTTGTTGCCTAATTTTTACTTTGGCTGCGTGTAATCTTGTATATACCCAAGCTCCTAATCAAACTGAAACTGAACCGCGAGCGCAAGAAACCAAGACTGAAACAACCCACCGAACGCTTATTAGCCAGATCCAAGGCGCACAGCATCGCTCGCCATTAGAAGGGCAAACGGTGACGGACATTTACGGAATCGTAACCGGCATTACGGGTAGTGGTTTTTACCTGCAAGATCCGAAACCAGATTTGGATGAACGCACCTCTGAGGGTACTTTTATTGCTACGCAAAAAGTTAGCACTATCAAAGTGGGTGATGAACTCTTAATTGCTAGTGGCGTGATCAAGGAATTCAATCCTGCTGGTGCCGGCAACAATTCACTCACGATCACCCAAATTCAAACGAATGATTTTAACGTCCTCTCCAAGGGCAACCCTCTGCCTGAACCAATTGTCCTAGGGGAGGGCGGACGCACCATCCCTAACCAAGTGATTGCCAATGATGTCAATGGCTACGCAGGCAAAGGCGGATTATTTGACCCACAGGAAGATGGGCTTGATTTCTACGAAAGCTTGGAAGGCATGCGTGTACAGGTCAATCAGGCTCTTACAGTTAGTCCCACTTCGAAATATCGCGAGGTCGTTGTTGTTGCGGATAAAGGTAAGAACGCAACTGTACTATCTTCCCGCGGTGTGTTGGTAATCCGCCCGGATGATTTTAACCCAGAGCGCATCTTGATTGATGATGCCTTTATTAACATTCCAGAGATCCAGGTCGGGGCGCTTTTTAATCAGCCGATCGTTGGGATTATCAGCTATGACTTTGGTAATTTCCGCTTACTGCCAACCGAAAAATTATCTTTTTCTCAAGGGAATCCAACCCGTGAAACCGCCAGTATTTCGCCAGAGGAAGAGCAACTCAGCGTCGCAACATATAATGTGGAAAATTTAGAGATCCAAACCTACCCAGAGCGGCTGGCACAGTTAGCGCAGGATATCGTTGTAAACTTGGGCAGTCCGGATATATTGGCACTACAGGAAGTTCAGGATGACGATGGATCGCTAGACTCGCTCGTAACCTCTGCGGATGCCACCTTAGCGGCGCTTGTAGAAGTTATTCAACAGGCTGGTGGACCACAATACGCTTGGCTTACGATAGATCCAAAACGCAATGCTGATGGCGGGGTAATCGGCGGTAATATTCGTAATGTAATACTTTACCGCACGGACCGCGGCTTGGCGCCCGCCTCAGAACCAACAGGAGATGCCTCAACCGCGGTGGAAGTGTTGGTAAGCGGTGGAGAACCTCAACTTAGCCTAAACCCGGGCAGAATATCACCCAATAGCTACGCATTCATAGATAGCCGCAAACCTTTAGCAGTCCAGTTTAGGTTTCGCGGAGAATCAATTTTTGTGATTTCAAATCACCTCAATTCCAAAGGAGAAGATGGTCCGCTTTTCGGAGATATTCAGCCGCCACCTTTGCTTTCTGAAGTTCAACGCGTTCAGCAAGCACAGATTATCCACGAATTCGTCGCGCAAATACTGGCTATCGATACGGAGGCAAAGGTGATTGTATTAGGTGATCTCAATGACTTCCCCTGGAGTTTGGCGGTGCAAACTTTAGCTGGTCAGCAGCTTGATAATCTCATTGAGCGCTTGCCTGAAAACGAGCGTTATACTTACCTTTATGAAGGCAACGCTGAAGTGTTGGATCAAATCTTGGTTAGCCAAAGCTTAACAGGAAATGTAAACTATTTTGAGATTGTCCATATCAATGCAGAAATGCTACCTGCAATGCGTTTGAGCGACCATGATCCGGTTATAGCCGTATTCACGTTTGAATAGGGAAGAAATGAAATTACAAAATAGATTTCGTAAATATTGGGCTATAACCTTGATAATATTGTGCAGTGCGTGTAGTTTTTTGCCTAAAGAAGACATTTCAACGCCGCTAGCCCCTTTAGTTACACCAACGGAAACAATAATTTCTTCATCCCAAACTGCTTTCAGTGAAATGGGTTTGCTCGAAGTCGATGTGCTCGAGATTCCTTTACCGGTGCAGATCGCTACCAGTTTGATGGAATATTCCAGCATGGCGTGGCTGGGAGATGATTTGATCTTGATGCCCCAATACCCCAATCGGCTGAACCCTGAGGGATTAGGCGTGCTCTATGCCGTGAACAAAACCGCTATCATGCAGTACATCGAACAGCCGGATGGCGAACCTCTCGATATAAGGGAGGTTGCTTTTGATGACGGCGGCTTACACAAGACATTACCAGGGTTCGAAGGCTTCGAAGGACTTGCTGTTAATGATGATATGGTCTTTATGACTATCGAAACCCATAACGGCAACCCGATGATGGGCTATTTGGTGGCTGGGAGCTATGACGCTGCCTTGCAGCAAATTAGCTTAGACCCGCAAACCTTGGTGGAGCTGCCTTCGCAAACAAGTTTTTTGAATGCTTCAGATGAAGCCCTGACCATTTATGATGACCGCATCTACACCTTCTTTGAAGATAATGGCTTAAGTCAAAACCCGAAAGCTGAGGCACATACTTTTGATTTCAATTTTCAACTACAAGGAACAGTGGCTTTCCCGAACATCGAATACCGTGTTACAGATGCTACTGAAACTCAGAAAGACGGCACTTTTTGGGTAATGAACTATTTTTACCCAGGCGATGATCATTTAGCTGCTGATGAGGATCCCCATATTAGCCGATACGGTAACGGCGAGACCCACAAGCAGTTCGATGGTGTAGAGAGAATTGTGGAGATGAAAATCGAAGAAGGTGCTATACGACTGGTAGACATTGCGCCACTCTACTTGCGCTTGAATTCGGATGGTGAGACGCGAAATTGGGAAGGAATTGTCAGATTAGATGAAATCGGCTTTCTGCTGATAACTGATAGTTTTCCGAGAACAATTTTCGGTTTTGTTCCGGATTTAAGGTAAAATTCCAGCGGTATTTACGTGCCTTAACCAATTATTTGCGAAAAGGTACGCAGGAATGGTTGAAAATCAGTTAGAATTGTGCTTGAAAATCTAACACAAGGCAATTACGGAAGGCTTTTGGAGGCATCGTTGACAGAAAGCACCTTGAGAGAACAGCCAAAACGTATTGGTCTAAAAAGGCTAAAAGCCCGCGAGCAGCTTACCGGTTACCTTTTTATACTCCCCGCTCTTCTTGTTATCCTTATATTTGGCATTTTTCCCATCGGTTATTCCATCTACATGAGCCTGTTTGACTGGCGCGTAGTTAAAGGACCCTTTATAGGAGATCGAAATTATTTGATGATCTTTGGTTCTTGGATGAACGTGGGAATTATCTTAGCGGGAATTGCCTTATTTTATGCCGGTTCGAAAGTTTGGGGGAAGGCGTTTCAATCGCTCAAAAATGGTCAAAAGCTGGCACGCCTCATTGGCGCTTTAATCCTGATCTTGGGCGGAGTAGTTTTCGTAACCGGTTGGACGCAAATGTACGAAACTGGCAATCCAGAGTTTCTCGATTCCCTTATTGTCACACTCTATTATGCCTTGGGGACTGTGCCAGCTGAAGTTATCTTAGGGTTGGTGCTTGCTTACATTCTTTATCAGGATATTGTCGGCAAAGAAACTTTTCGAATGATTTATTTCTTGCCTTATATTACACCCTCAATTAGTTCAGCTGTGGTGTTTCAGATTATATTTTCGAGCAGGGAAACTTCCCTCGCTAATCAGTTCATCGGACTTTTCGGCATTGATCCACTCAAATGGCGCTTCGAGCCTAGACCAGTGTTGCAATTATTAGGTTTCGATGTCAGTGGCATTAGCGGTGGCCCAAGCTTAGCCTTGGTAACAATCATGCTTTTTGGTATTTGGTCGTTTATTGGATACAACACGGTTATTTTCCTCTCAGGATTGGGAAATATTCCCAAGGAGATTTACGAGGCAGCTGAAATAGATGGTAGTAATAGCTGGAATCGTTTTTGGTACATCACCATTCCAATGATCTCACCAGTTACCTTCTATCTGACCTTGATTGGTTTTATTGGCACGTTTAAAGCTTTTAATCATATTTACGTTTTGCGCACACCCAGTGCGCAAAATACGGTTATAACGGCAAGCCTGATGATCTTCGACCGCTTTTATCGTGCTAACCAGTATGGGATCGCCACAGCCCAGGCAATTGTATTATTTGTGATTATTCTTGGACTTACCCTCGTCCAAAATAACGTCATGGGAAAGCAGGTCTTCTATGGATAATGTGGTACATGCGGTAACCGTTGCAGAAGATCCTGCCAGCACAAAAAATAGCGGCAAAATCAGCAGGATTCTCGGCCGTGCCTTCCTTTACCTCATATTAATCATCGGCGCGATTATTTTTATTTTTCCCTTCTTTTGGATGATCTCCAACTCTTTGATGACCTTAGGGGAAACCATTACCCGCCAAATGCTGCCAAAAGTACCTCAATGGAGTAATTATGTTCAAGCTTGGCAGCAAGCGAAATTTTCTAAGTATTTTTTTAACAGCGTGCTCGTGACGTTGGGCACTTTAGCTGGTTTACTCTTTACTTCCATTCTTGCAGGCTATGCCTTTGGAAGAATAGACTTTAAAGGCAAGGATTTTTTCTTTGGCTTATTCTTAGCTACCATGATGATTCCCGAATCTGTGACGCTCATACCAAACTACTTGCTCATTCGAGGAGCCATTATTCCGTTACCCGGAGGGACGTGGATTAATACGTATTGGTCGCTTACTTTGCCTTTTATGGCTAATGCATTCAGTATCTTTCTTTTACGGCAATTCTTTGCGCAAGTTCCTAGTGAACTCTGGGACGCGGCACGCATGGATGGTTGCGATCATTTGCGATTTCTCATTCAAATTGTCCTGCCCATAAGCAAAGCCGCGGTGTTGACCGTGCTATTATTTGGTTTTACCGCCTCGTGGAATGCCTTCCAGTGGCCCCTTTTGGTTACAACCCGAGACACTTGGCGGCCTCTCATGGTCGGTTTATATGGTTTCATAACAGAAGCTGGTCCTAATACGCATTTGTTAATGGCTGGGGCTGTCATCACAATTATCCCCATCTTGATAGTATATTTCCTCACGCAGAAACAATTCACTCAAGGTATTGCCACAACGGGACTGAAATAATGAGCGTCTCCAGGATCGGAATAGATATAAACCTTATAGGCTTGATTTGCACAAGAAAAACCCAATCAAGTTATAATCATGGATATAGCGAAGGCTTCTCATCCTTCGTTTATCAATTTTCTGTATCAACCAGTTCAAAATGGAGGTTTTGAAAAATGAGAAGAAAAAGTTTTTTGATTGTTGCAGTCCTGTTGATTGCGTCATTGGTCTTAGGTGCCTGCGCAGAGACCACTGAAGCCCCTACCGAAGCCCCGACTGAGGCTCCAACGGAAGCTCCAACTGAAGCCCCTACCGAAGCTCCAACTGAAGCTCCTACCGAGGAACCCACCGCAGAAGATCCTTGGGCTAACGTAACGCCAGCAAAAGAGATCGTTTGGTGGCACCAGCACACTGGCGAAGCACGTGAAAACGCCATAAACCAGATTATTTCTGATTTCAACTCAACCAATGAATGGGGTATTACTGTTACAGCAGAATACGCCGGCAGCTATAATGACATCTTCCAGAAGATGCTGCCCATTCTGAATACCCCTGAAGTCCCAGACGTAGTAGTTGGCTATCAAAACCAAATCGCTACGTATCAGTTAGCAAATGCCATGTTCGACATGAACGAACTGATCAACCATCCTGTTTATGGGCTTACCCCCGAAGAACAAGCTGACTTCTTCCCTGGTTTCTTCCAGCAGGATGTTTATCCCCTGTTTGGCAACCAGCGCCTTGGTTTGGCTCCCAACCGCTCTATGGAAGTGATGTATTACAACATGGATTGGCTGCGTGAGTTAGGGTATGACGCACCGCCAACCACCCCCGAAGAATTCAAAGAAATGGCATGCAAAGCTACCCAAACGCCATTTAGTGGCGCAACCGAAGGTGCTGCATCCCCAATTGGTTATGAGCTGAGCATCGATACTTCCCGCTTTGCCAGCTGGACGTTCGCATTCGGCGGAGATATGTACGATTACACCAATAACCAATTTACCTTGAATAGCGATGCAGCTGTTGAAGCCTGGACATTTGTTCAGAGCTTGTTTGCTGATGGCTGTGCCAAACTGGTTACTGAAGACTATGGTGACCAAACCGACTTTGGCAATGGAACCCTGCTCTTCTCCATTGGCTCCAGCTCCGGTCTACCTTACTACAAAGATGCTGTCGAAGCAGATGGCACTGGTTTCGATTGGTCAGTAGGCGCTTTACCCCATACCACGCCTGATCCTGTCCAGAACATCTACGGTGCTTCCGTCTCCATCCCCAAGTCCACTCCCGAGCGCGAATTGGCTGCTTGGCTGTTCATTAGGTACTACACAAGTCCTGAAGTCAATGCACTATGGGCGAAAGCTTCCGGTTACTTCCCGGTACGCCAGAGTGTTGCAGCCCAATTCCAGGATGTCTTCGAGGCTGATCCGGTCTACAAAGCAGCTTTTGACCTACTGCCTTATGGCAAATTCGAACCGCCAGTTCCTGGCTATGACTTTGTCCGCGAAGACGTGATCAATTTGGTTATGGCTAACATCGTAGACGATCCGACTGCAGATGTAAAAGCGCTGTTAGACGAAGCCAATGCTCAAGCCAATCAAATCTTGGAAGAGCAAATGTCTCAGCTTCCACAGTAAGACAAATATTAGAACATTGTAAAAAACACCCTCTCAGAGAACTGAGAGGGTGTTTTTATGTTATACTTTTTTTACCGGGGATGCCAGGTTTCGACGGGAGAGGCTGATTCCGGATTGCGAGCCGAGAGGTACCGACCTCGTAAAATCAGTACAAAAATTAAGTGCCAACAGCACAAACTACGCAACTCTTCCTGTCGCTGCATAAGCGAGCGGAAGGGAAGCTGATCTCCTAAGAGAGATCACGTCTCCTGGAGCCGTTTTCCTGGCCGGCTTCAGGGTGGACGTCAGAAAGTCAGGATGCAGCTCACTAAGCCGCGGAGTGAGCCTAAGCGGGCTTTAGAGTCCGAGCGGCTAATCTGCTGGTAGTTTGGTCGGTTAACCTACTAGCAGATGAACGAGAACAACCGACTACGCTCGTAGAGATCCGAGAATCTAATCTTTCGGACGCGGGTTCGATTCCCGCCATCTCCACCTATAGATGGTCATTGTTTTGTCGTTTATATTTGGATCAACCATTGATTCGATCCAGAAAAGGAGAAAACTATGGCAAATACGAAGGCGAGTTCTTCCGAAAAACCGGTTCGGAAAAGACGAGCCAAACCAGGCAGCACTGGCGAAGGCGACTACTATCGCATCGAGCTGCGACCGTCCTCTGATTTCACTTTCTTCCGCAACCACGATGTAGGTGATAAGGGTCACCTTATCCGCGTGGCTGGCAAACGCAGTAGTGGATCTTGGGACACGGTCGCCTGGTTGGTAAGCAAAGAGGATGCCCACATCGAAGGCGAAACCCTTGTTGGGGATAGCGAAGATGCAAAGCAGCTTATCGAAAGCTTGGGTTCTAAACCAAAACATGTCAAAGGGGATATCTTCGAAGCGAAAGATAAACCAAATGTTCCTGAGAAGAAGAAGCCTACCGAAGCCCAAAAGAAAGCTTGGGCGGAAAACATCAAAAAAGCGCAAGCTGCTCGCTGGGGAAAAAAGAAAGAGTGAGCTCGGACTATCACAAACAAAAAAGAGGACTGCAGTGTAACAGCCCTCTTTTCTTATTAACCCCACCAGTAGAGCATATTATTTATCACTAACTTGGTTTGCTTCAAGGAGTTTCTTGAGCTGATTTTCATCCATGATTGGGACTCCCAACTCTACAGCTTTGATGTATTTAGAGCCTGGTTCTGCGCCTAAAATGAGATAACTGGTCTTGCGACTAACGGAATTCGTCACCTTACCACCATTTTCCTCGATGAGACGGGTTGCTTCCTCGCGCGTGAGGGTTGGCAGGGTGCCTGTGAATACAAAAGTTAGTCCAGCTAACGGTTTACTCTTTAGCTGCTCAGATTCTTCAGCTTCAACTGGCCAAACGCCATTTTGTTTTAATTTCTCTAAAAGCTCGCGATTATGTGGTTGTTGGAACCACCCTACAATGGACTGGGCGATGTTGGGACCTATCCCGTCCAATTGTTCCAATTGGCTGACATCAGCTTGGCTGAGGTTATCTAAACTATGGAATGTGCTGGCGAGTTTACGGGCTGCCACCTCTCCAACGCCATGAATGCCAAGACCAATAATTAAACGCTCGAGAGGCTGCTGCTTAGAGGCTTCGATCGCCTGCAGCAAGTTATCAGCTTTTTTCTCCCCGAATTTTTCCAGCTTCAGGAGATCTTCCTTTTTCAAGGTGTATAAGTCGGCTGCGGAGTGAATCAAGCCGGCATCAATGAGCTGGGCAATAATTTGCGGACCCAAGCCAGTAATATCCATGGCAGACCTGGACGCAAAGTTTTCGATATTGCGAGCTAATTGGGCAGGGCAGCTGCTGTTGACGCAGTAATAAGCCACCTCTCCGGGTTCTTTTTGGATCTTTGAGCCGCAGGAAGGGCATCGCGTGGGCATCTGAAAGGGTTTTTCGTTGCCGGTGCGTTTTTCTGGCAGCGGACCAAGGATGTAGGGGATCACCTCACCAGCACGCTTAACAAGCACTTGATCCCCGATGCGGATGTCTTTCTCGCGGATAAAGTCAAAATTGTGCAACGTGGCTTGTTTTACAATCACACCGCCAATATTGACCGGTTTTAGGATGGCTAATGGCGTAAGTACGCCCGTGCGCCCAACATTGACTTGAATATCCAGGAGTGTGGTTTCTACTTCTGTGCCCGGGTATTTAAAGGCAATCGCTCCGCGGGGATCCTTGCCGACATAACCTAGACGTTGGGCTAATGCTAAGTCGTTTATCTTGATTACTACGCCATCGGCGTCGTAAGGCCACTCATGCCGTGCAGTGGCTTGCTGTTCGCAGATACTGATGGCTTCATCGATGGTTTTTGCATACCAGCGCAATGGGTTTACGGGGAAGCCTAAAGCCTCGAGGTATTCCAAGGTTTCTCGCTGGGTAGCTGGAGGTGTATCACTAGAGATAAGGATTTGATAGAGATATATCTTGAGCGGGCGCTGTGCAGTAATTTTTGGATCAAGCTGCCGTAATGAACCCGCAGCGGTATTGCGCGGATTGAGGTAGGTCTTTTCACCACGCTGGGCAAGCTCAGCATTAAGGCGCTCGAAATCCTTTTTGAAAATGATGGCTTCGCCACGCACCACCAGACGCTCCGGCGGGACGATATCTCCCTCGATAGGGATCCGTAAGGGCACGGATGGAATAGTTCTTAGATTTTCGGTAACATCCTCACCGACTAAGCCATCGCCACGCGTTGCCCCTAAGACAAACAAGCCGTTTTCGTAGTGTAAAACAACTGTAAGCCCATCCAGTTTTGGTTCGAGCACATAATCGGCATTGGCAACCGCCGGATCGATTTTGAGGATACGCTCATACCAATCCAAGATATCTTGCCTGCCAAAACCATTAGCCAAACTAAGCACTGGTACAGGATGCCGTACTTTACGGAATTTATCCAGGGGAGGACCGCCAGTGCGTTGTGTAGGGGAATCTGGGGTTATAAGTTCTGGATGGGCTGCCTCCAATTCTTTGAGTTTGTTCATCAGCTGGTCAAATTCATAATCGCTGATAATGGGGGAGTCGAGTGTGTGGTAAAGGTAGTTGTGATAATTTATTTGTTGACGGAGTTCTTCAATTTGCTTGCGTATATCCGGATCACTCATACTTTACCTCTGAAAGTTATAAAAGCACTACATCCTAACGCCAGCCCATCTTCACAATGTTCCCGGTGAGATTCGAACTCACATGACCGGCTCCGGGGGCCGATGCCTTATCCATTAGGCCACGGGAACAGCGATTTTTATTATACCTAATTATCAGTCAGTTAGCGCCGTAAGGTTTACTCCAACCGGGCTAACATCTCAGGAAACTGGCTCATGAGTTCGGGATGCTTCTGGATAGGACCAGGGAACACACGCTGGGTAACCGGGATGATATGAATATGCATGTGGAAAACGGATTGTAAAGCTTGCCTGCCGTTGTTGTTGAGCAAATGGATGTTTTGGATGCCAAGCTTTTCACGATAGAGCAAGCAGACCTGTTGCGTGGCTGTAATGACTTCTTTCAATAAATCTGGCGGGATTTCGAAGATATTTTCATAATGGCTTTTAGGCAAGATCAAGGTATGGTACGCTGTGATGGGGTCTAAATCTAATATAGCTATCGCTTGCTCGTTTTCCCAAACTTTCCATGAGGGCAATTCTCCGCGCACAATTTTACAAAAGACACAATCATCCATAAGTCCTCCTATAAAAATTAGGAAAAATACAAACCGATCCGTTGAATATCGTACTGCTCAGGCTTTAAGCCAAGCAGTGCGAGCAACTCATCCGGTCGTGCACTGGCTTCCGGACTGGAGCTCAGGCGCAAGTACAACTTATCCTCTTCCCAGTGCAGTGCCTCAACAAGCGGCTTGAGGTCGACCTGTTTATTTCTGCGGGTCACTATCAAGTTCGGCTTATTAAGCAAATCCTTCAAATTCGCATTCACGGCTGAAACATCTATCTCCGCATTGAAGCTCACCTTGTATTCGGCTGCCTTTAGGCTGGCTTGCAGGCTGGGTAAATCATTGGGTACTTCGGTGACGGATAAAATGCGGATTCCAGCTGGCAGGGCTGCATTGAGCTGCTCTTGGATTAAAGGAGGTTCTACGGGCTGCTCGAGCCAGAAATCCATCATTTCTGCTGTAGATGTGAACCCCAAAGGTAAAGCGCCAGCAAGGTTTAGGCGCACTTTGGGGCTAAAGCCTTGGCTGTAGCGCAGTGGTAAAGCTGAGCGGCGCAAGGCGCGTTCAAAAAGTTGCTGCAGGTCCAGATGACCAATGAAGCGCATGTCTCCATTCTTAGAAAAGACTGCACGATAGCGAAATTTGATCTCACTCATTTAGGGGCACCCCCAGTAGACTTCTTCTTGGGCTGGGCGAATGCTTTCGAAACAGTCCAGAATGCCACAGTTGTAACAGCTATTGCGGCAATCCTCACGGGTGCGTTCTGCTTGGCTGAGGCGCAAATCGGTGAGCAGGAAATGCTTGCTTACACCTGTCGAGATATGATCCCAAGGGAGTACTTCATCTACCGAGCGCTGACGCAGTGTGTAGAAATCCGAGTCCAGACCTACTCGAGCAAAAGCATCTTGCCAAGCTTGCAGGTTGAGGTGCTCGGACCAAGCATCAAACTTCGCACCGTTACGCCAAGCCTGCAAAATCACTGCACCCAAGCGCCGATCGCCGCGGGAGAGCCAGCTCTCGACCTGGGATGCCTCTGGTAGATTGTAAGTCATCTTCAGGTGTGCCTGGCGTGTACCTCGCTTGAGTAAGTCCAGCTTGGTTTGGATATTTTCAGGGGTGTCCATGGGATACCACTGAAACGGTGTGTGAGCTTTGGGGATGAGGGTGCTAACGCCTAAATGGATATGCACGCGATTGCCGGCGATTGACCTTCCAATTTTGTGGACTTTGCTACCCAGATCGAGAATGGCTTGCACATCCTCCGTCGTTTCTGTCGGCAGACCAATCATAAAGTACATTTTAAGGTTGAGCCAGCCATGTTCAAAGATTGTTCGTACCGTCTCCAGCAGCACATCTTCATCCAGCGGCTTGTTGATTACGGCACGCAAACGCTCAGTGGCAGCCTCCGGCGCAATTGTAAAGCCACCACCTGGGCTAAGTTCCTTGAGCTCATCCATCATTTCCACGGAGAAGGATGCGATACGTAAGGAAGGTAAGCTGACCCTGACCCGAGCGTCCTTCAATTCGCGATAGATTTTTTGCGTTAACGGAAGGATTTGCGTATAGTCTGATGATGAGAGCGAAAGAATGCCAACCTCGTCATACCCAGTTGCCCCCAAGCCATCCTTTATCGCTGTGATAATCTCCTCAACACTGCGCTCGCGCACTGGTCGGTTGACCATGCCTGCATGGCAAAAGCGGCAGCCCCGTGTGCAGCCACGCATAATCTCAGCAGATAGGCGGTCGTGCACGGTTTGCACGTTGGGGACGATAAAATGCGTCAGGGGCTGTGGGAGTTTGGGCATTATGCGCTTGACCACAGGGGAGTTCGCGTGTTTACTGTGTGGCGTTACGGCTTGGATAGTGCCATCCGGGTTGTAACTCACTATGTAAAGGCTGGGAACGTAAACCCCAGGGACTTTCGCTAAGGCGGATAATAAATCTTCACGTGCCGCACCAGCGCGTTTCCA
Organism: Candidatus Mesolinea sp.; assembly: GCA_034430095.1. GTDB lineage: Bacteria > Chloroflexota > Anaerolineae > Anaerolineales > Anaerolineaceae > Mesolinea. Next base: position 17,038 of record DAOUFK010000007.1, on the reverse strand, counting down.
AGCCTGGTATACGTGTGTGATTTCTAAAATTACTTCTTCGCCTTCGCCAATTGCAAATGCGTCAATGAAATCTGCCATTGGCTCGGGGTTATAGCACGCTTGTCCGCCGGCGATAATGAGCGGGTCTGTTGCGCTGCGTTGGTTCGAAAGGAGTGGAACACCAGCTAAATCTAAAATATTAAGAACATTCGTATAGATTTGCTCATACGGCAGCGTGATGCCGAGAATATCAAACTCGCTTAGAGGCGTTTTGGATTCAAGAGAAAAAAGCGGTAGATTGTGCTCACGTAACTGGGTTTCCATATCAATCCAAGGAGCATAAGCACGCTCTGCTAAAATATCAGGCTGTCGGTTGAGGACGTCATAGAGAATGGCTAAGCCTAAGTTGCTTTGTCCAATGTCGTAAATATCCGGGAAGACTAATGCCACATGGGTTTCCACTGACCCCCAAGGTTTTACGACCTGATTATATTCCCCGCCAACATAGCGTCCGGGTTTTTCCACGCGATATAAGAGGCTTTCAAGTTCTGTCTGCAATGTCAAGTAATTATCCTCAAAGATTAATATATTTGGAAGGGCTCCCCTGAACGAACCGGATTGACCAAACTCCCGATTCCATCGATGAAGATCGAGACAACATCGCCATCATTCAAGCTGCCTACACCAGCTGGCGTGCCCGTGAGGATAATATCTCCTGGCATCAAGGTCATCACAGAGGATGCATAAAGCACAAGCTGTTCGATGCTGAAAATCATATCTCGCGTAGAAGCCATCTGCCGTAAAGTTTCATTCACTCGGCAGGTTATCAGCGCGTCCGAAGGGTCGAACTCTGTTTCGATCCACGGTCCAAGAGGGCAAAAGGTGTCAAAGCCTTTGGCTCGGGTCCATTGCCCATCGCGTTGCTGCAGGTCACGCGCGGTTACATCGTTAGCAACGGTATAACCAAAAATCGCATCTTGAACCTCCTCAGCTTGCAGCCACCGTGATTTCTTCTTTATTATGACTGCCAATTCTGCCTCATGTTCTACCTGTTGGGATTGCGGTGGGAGGATGATTGCCTCGCCAATGGGTAAAAGAGCAGAAGGAGGCTTGAGGAAAAGTAAGGGGACCTCTGGTACCGGTGCGTTCATCTCCTGGGCATGCTCAAGGAAGTTGCGACCGACGGCTAAAATCTTGCTCGGTTGGCAGGGAACCAATAACTTTACTTGGGAAAGCGAGAATTCCGGTTCAAAACGCCGAAACTCGCCAAAAGGATCCCCTTGGATGCGGCCGACTTTATCTTCATAAATCCAACCATATTCTGGGGGTGTGTATTTTGTTTCAAAGCGAATGATCTTCATAATTAGTGTATAATTATAACGTTCGGGCGGATAGCTCAGTTGGTTAGAGCGCATCTTTTACACAGATGAGGCCGCAGGTTCGAGTCCTGTTCTGCCCATTTTGTAATTAAACGTGAGAAACTCTTTGCCTTAATTTATACCTTTCTGGTCGAATACACCTCAAAATTATATCAGCCCGAATTCGAGAAATGGTCTAACCGCGAATATCTTCTTGAGGGATCAAGAAATTTCGTCTTCAAAAATGTCTTCTTCAGGCTCGGCTGCTAATTCCAGATAGTGAGCTTCAATGAAAGCCTCATCGTCTTCCGGAGGCTGTGTGCCACGGTTGCAATATGAACGATAGCGGCAATATTGACAACGTTGAACATCTTCAGTTTTATGGAAATCCGCTGGGGCTAAGCGGTTAATCTTTCGCATCAATGCGAGGATATAAGCCTGATCGTCGGCTAAGGTTTGCGCGGTACTTTTAAAGATATATGGTCGTTCGGGCTGGGCGGCTTCCCAATATACCATGCGGAGTTCCGTAAATGGCTGATTAATTTCATCGAGGTGCAGTGCTAAAACCAGTGGAAAAACGCGGCTCTGCATTTGCCCGGCTAACCAGGTTTTACTGGGTTGTCTGCGGGAAGTCTTCCAATCGTAAATCGTAAAATGTCCGCTATCACACTGGAGCAAGTCGTATTTGGCAGTAAGTTCTTGACCGCCTAAGGTAACCCCGAGGGTATATTCAGGAAATAGCTCACCAGGCAAGGTTTGAGGGAAGGTAGTGGTAAATGCTTCAAACCAGGTAGCAACACGTGAATCTGGGTCGTTTTTTGCCATCTGAGAGAGTTTTGGTAGCGATACGCCTAAGAACAGCTGATGTACCAGCTGATGAAAGTGCGCCCCAGCTAATCGATCGGCTTCGAACTGCAGCAAGTCACGCGCTTGAGCGGCTGGCCACTGAAAATGCAGCACATAACGCAAGTAAAACTGATATGGGCAGTTAAGGAATGATTGCAGATTAGATTGGGTGAAAATGAACGGTAGGGGCAAAAAATGCGCCACTTTAACCTCCTAATTTCATACGGTTACGGAGCGCGGTGCAAACGAGTGCTTCTTTGTTGTTTTTTGATCTCCCTGTGTTATAAGAAACAGTCAAAGAGCGGCGCGCACGCGTAATGCCCACGTAAAATAAGCGCAGGCGTTCACGAATAACCTCGTTGCGGTCGTCAAGCGAATATGCGCCTAGGCGGAAATCGATGATGGGCAATCCTTCGGCTAAGTTTTTCAATTGTGCTAAAGCTTCAGCTTGGATGTTGAGGTTATCTCTGAGGTAATTTTTTTCAGCATAGTAAACTTCTCCTTCTTCGCCGAAGGGGTAGTCATAGTTATTTGCTGAGCTCAAAAAGACTTTATCCCATTCTAAGCCTTTAGCTTTATGCATCGTTGCCACAACCACTTGTCCTTTATGTGCCTGCGGGTCGAAACCTTCGGCATCGTCGCTGAGATTTTCGAAACGGCGCAGGTTTTTAGAGATGTCCACGAGCTCGGCATTTAGGTCTTCCAAAGACCATTCCGGATGCATGTCTTGCAAATTGCGAATAAGGAGAGCAATTTTGTGTATGGTAGCCAGTTCCACCGGATCAAGCTCCAAGTCTTGAGCAACAGCCAGAATGAGCTGATCGGGTGGGAGGAGAGCTGCTTGATGCCACCTACGGACAACCTCACGGAAAGCAGCCAAGTCCGTAAGCGTTTCATCGGAATGCTGCCCCTTTAGGCTCTCGATCCAGTCTACACCTTCTTGGGGGTAAAGGTAGTTCTCAAGGGCTGGGCAGCGCTGAATGAGGCGTGCACCAGTTTCAATTTGATCCCATGCTGCTTGGTCTTCGCGAAATTTACGCTTCCACACTTTGAATGTAATTGCTAGCTTCTTGGGGTTATCCGGGTCGAGCAGACTTTCGAAAATATTGGCAATCGCCCCTGCTGAAAGGCGGGTAGGATCTGGCAGGTTCATCAAGCTATCCACAACAGGGATATTGGCATTGCGTAAAGCATCTGCGATTTTAGCAACGCGATCATTGAGAAAAGCCAAAACGACCACGGTACTTTCTGAGTTTTTCTCCAACCAAGCTTGCACACGCTCGACGAGGAAGTCCAGCTCTGCCTGATCGGACATTTGCCAGTTGACAAACTCAACCGCACCAGGTTCGTCCGGCGGGTTCGGTTGAGGGTCGCCAGGTTTGGTTGGCTGGATATACGGAGGCGTGAGGGCATCGTGTACTTCACGGTTTGGATGTTCAAATTGCACCCAATCAATCATGCTGTTGGCTAAGTCGATAATACTTTGGCAGGAGCGGCCGGATTCGGGTAGGTCTTCTTTGCGCACATCCGGCTCTTCTAAAAAGCGTTTGAGTAAATTGGGGTTTGCAGTGGTAAAGCTGGCGTAAATTGCCTGATTAGGGTCGCCCACGCGCACCCAGTTCCCATCTGCGCCCACGAGCTGGCGCAAGATTTTTTCCTGGAGCACACTTGAGTCTTGGGCTTCATCCTCCAGAATATATGGCCAACGGTGCTGCAATAATGAAACCAGGTCTGGGTCGTTTTCTAAGCATTGATAAGCCAGCCAAATTAGGTCATCGAAGTCGATTGCTCCGCGGTAGTTCAAGGCGGCTTCATAGTCCTGATAGAGTGCTAAACCCATCTGAAGCAGGGAGGTATCCATGGGGTAATCTTTGAGCTTTTTGGTAATATCAACAGATGTGAGGCGCAGGTCTTTGGCTGTGCGGATAAAGGCTAATCCAACAGACTTGATCAAGCTGGAGAGTAGTTCGTTGGCTTTTTTGGTGTGCTCATTGGTATCTGGGGAAATAAAATTTGGTAAGAGCAAATCATCAAAAAAGTGAGGATTAAGCTTCAGCCAAGCATCCACACTATGCGTCAAAATCGCGTCTGCTTCAGATTGATCCAGGATTTGGTAGTCATTGGTCAAGCCAGCCAGTTCTGGTCGCTGGTGGATGATGTCATTGGCTAAGCCATGCAGCGTGCGCACGTGATAACCCAGCCCAGAAAGCACTCCGGATTGGCGCAGGAGCTGCCCGATGCGGGTTGAAAAGTTGTCTGTCGCTGAGTTGGAGAAAGTTACCACTAAAACTTCTTGGTCGGGCTGAAGTTCAGCCGTGCTGATTAGCTTTGCAGCTAAGCGGGAAAGCGTCCAAGTCTTACCACTGCCTGGAACGGCAGAAATACCCATCCTCCCGCCGGTATAACTCAGAATGCGAGCTTGTGACTCGCGTAATACCTCAGGCATTCCCGCTCTCCTTGAGCGCTTGACGTAACAGACTTTGTAAGCGCAAGAGCAGCAAACCTTTTTCTTCCTGACCGGCTTGGTTATACTCACTCAGTCCAAGGATGATACCTTTGCGGCAGCGCGAGAGTAAACCTGAAACAATCATCTCCAAATTGGCGTTGCTTACACGGCTTTCTTCTTCCGAAGTCCATTTTTTACCCTCAAGCCAAGCACGGCTGAGTATGTAAGGATGTGTCAGCGGCTGCTCGAGGCGCTCATACCAGCCCGAGCTGCCCACACTCAGCCATACCTGATAGTCCACGCTCTGCCCGGAAACTAAAAATGTTAGCGCTGGTGAGATGAGCACGCTTTCTGGCTCTTCATTTTGCCAGGTGCTCAGGTATTGTGCTGAAATTACACCATCCAGTAAGGTGCGCACATAGTCGAGGCTGAGTTGGTTGCTATCGCGCACCGTTTGCATATTGACCGACAAACGAAACTTCCGATAGGACTCCATCAGGTTGTGGGTGGATTGACCTGCAGAGATATTTTGATGCAAGCCAAAACCCGGCTGGCTAAGCACTTCGCCGAAAAGCTGACTGACGAAGATATCCAGCGGGAGTTGTGGATCGACCCGGCTGAGCCATAAACGTAATTGTTCATAGCGGTCGCCAAGTCTAAGCGAGATGCGGGTTTGCATTGCTTCCGGTAAGCCGTCAAACGGTTTGAGCAGATCTGTGGGGTTTGCCAGATCTAGCAGGTTATCGACTATTAATCGTGCCCGCACCATATCTAAGCCGTCGATTGCCGTTGTTAGGCAGTTCGTGAGCTGGGTTTTAGCCAAGGGCAGATGCCATTCTGGATGTATAAGCTCGGCAAGCGTGATGAAACACTGTATGACTGCATCTTCGATGAGTGGGATGGAAGGACGCAGTATGCGTGCACGAATGCCCCGCTGGCTAAGCGCCTGTTGCATCGCAAAGCCAGAGGAACTGTTTACGAAAGGTGCTAAGATCGCAATCTGACCCGGTTTGGTACCTGATGCGACTAATTCTTGAATTTGGTTAGCGACGTCGGCAAGCATTTGCTGATAAAAACGCAGTGGCTGCTCGGGAATGCGCAGCACTTTGGTTAGTGTTGCATAGTCGAGTGGTTGGAAAGGCGCGGATTTTTCTGGCGAAACGAGATAGTTACGCAGGAGCGAAGCTTCCTGGCTGGCAGTGAAACTTTGGGTGAGCTCCTGTGTATGTTGGGCTTGTTCATGCAGCCGGCAGGCAGAATGCGGGTCTGCACCTAGAAAGACCCGGTAACCAGCATGCTCATCATATACCATGAGAGCGCTTTTAAAACTTGACAGCCATTCTAAGAGTACATCATGGACGTAAGGTGGATCTTCTTCGCAATTGTCATAAATCAGATGCGCAAACTGACTGGTGAGATAGCGCCGGCAGAGAGGATCCTGCCATACGAACTCTCGAAACAGCTGCACTTGGAGCGAAAAATCCAGCAAGTTATTTTCTAAGCAAAAACTGCGGAAGGCATTCACAGCCACTTGTAGATCCGCATAAACATTGAGCTGGCTGCTCTCGCCTACCCAGGCTGCGGAAAGCTTCGCTCCAATTTCAGTGTAAGGGAAGCCAACGACTGCAGATTTATTGAGGTTATCCAGTACTTGGCTATAAAGGCGGTGGCGTGGGATGCTCACTGAACTAAATGCCCCCCGGTCCAGCATCGGATCGATTAACTTACCCAGATAAAACTGAGCGGTTTCCAGGGTGAGAAACTGCGGTGGGCGGTAGGGGAAATGAAAGCCGGCTTGCTCACTGAAAAGCGGGTAAAACAGCGCTACCATCCGCCGTGCTATGGTATTCATCGTGGCGAAATTCACAGAATAAGATTTGAAACCTTCAGCTTGCTCGAGCAGCTTGCGGTAAGGGAATGCTAAGGTACGCTGCGGCGTGAGCACTAAGATCGGCTCATCCGGTGCCTCTCGCAGGAGCTGCAGCATGCGTTTACCCGCCAAGGTGGTTTTTCCGGTGCCCGCCAAGCCATGTAAGAACAGGGTTTGATCAAAAGGCAGCGCTAAAATTAATTTCTGTTCGGCTGAGAGCTGCATCAGAATATTAAACCTTTTGGGTAACCGCACTTGCAAGCCAAACCCACGGTTGAAGCCATGCTAAATTTCCCGTGCATGCGCTTATTATAAGCCTTGCAGCCTTCAAACTTTTCTTAGGTTTAGCCAACTGATAATGGGTCAAGTTGGTATAATTTAGCAGAAATTTATCAGCCCACCACAAGAAATGGAGAGACATGAACTCATCCTTGCGTCCTTTTTTTGAACCCACCGGGGTAGCCATCATTGGCGCTTCCACCAAGCCTAACAAATTGAGCTATGGCATCCTCGAAAACCTGGTTAAGTGCGGTTTCCAGGGCGGAATATATCCGGTCAACCCCAAAGGCGGGGAGATTTTAGGTGTGCCAGTGTATCCACATGTAAAGGATGTGCCCGACCCAGTCGATCTGGCGATGATTGTGCTGCCGGTTGAGATGACCTTAACGACCCTGCAGGAATGTGCTGACCGCGGTATTCGAAACGCCGTAATTATTACCAGCGGATTCAAAGAAGTGGGAGGCGCTGGTGCGGCACTGGAAAGTCAGGTGCTCAGCTTCGCCCGCGAACACGGCTTGCGTATCATTGGCCCCAACTGTGTGGGCGTGATGAACATGTTCAATGGCTTGAATGCCACTTTTATCAAAGGCTTGCCTGAGAAAGGCCCAATTGCCTTTATCTCTCAGTCTGGCGCGATTTTTGGCGGTGTGGTGGACTTATTTATCGAATCAAAAATTGGTTTCTCACGCTTCGCCAGCCTTGGCAACGAGATGGATGTCTCTGAAGCTGAGATGATTGAATATTTTGGCGAGGATCCCCAAGTGGGTGTAATTGCGGTTTATTTGGAAGGAGCCCAAAACGGGGCGCGCTTTATGGAAGCAGCCCGTAAAATCTCTAAGCAGAAACCGGTTGTTTTACTTAAGGCTGGAAAGAATAACGCCGGCGCGCGAGCGGTCAGCTCGCATACAGGTTCACTGGCTGGGGAATATACAGCCTATCAGGCTGTTTTTGAGCAAACCGGTGTGATCGAGGTTCAAACCCTGGCAGAGCTCATCAACACCGCTTGGGCTTTGGGTGTACAACCCTTACCGCAAGGGAATAAGGTAGGGATTGCCACCAACGCTGGCGGTGCTGCTGCCTTACTTTCGGATGATTTAGCAGAAAACGGCTATGAACTGGCGCATATCAGCCCGGAAATCCAAGCTGAGCTGCGTAAAAACCTCAACCCCAGCGCGCAAGTAGCTAACCCGGTTGATATGCTTGGGCAGGCTGAGCCGCAAGATTATGCCTGGAGCCTAAGCCAGATGATCCGAGAGCCGGCTGTGGATGTACTTGTCCCGATTTTAGTCCCACAGGCATTGGTGGATACCCTAGGCGTAGCCAAAGCTTGGATTGACGCAGCACAACAAACTCAAAAGACGATGCTCACCTGCCTGGTTGGCGAGCGCAGCACTGGAGAATCCGAGGCGCTTTTGAATAGCGCTAAAGTGCCGGTTTTTAGGTATCCGGACCAAATCGGGCCGATTCTAGGCGCGATGCGGAAGTTTGCTCACTTCCACTCTCGAGCAGAATTCGTTCCCGTGCACGTGGAAGGGATTCAACCAGAACGTGCTAAGGCAGTACTTGCCGGGGCTTCAGATAAGATTGCATTAGGAGAATTCGAGACCCGGCAGCTGCTAGAAGCTTACGGCATCGCAAACGTACCCGGAGGGCTGGCAAAGGATGAATCCGAAGCTATTCAAATTGCCGAGCAAATTGGCTACCCAGTAGCAATCAAAATTGCGGCTGAGGGCTTGCTGCATAAATCGGAAGCTGGCGGGATAAGGCTGAACCTGAGAAATGCTGAAGAATTGCGCGTAGCTTATAGAGAGATGATCTCGCACATTACCCAACAATTCCCAGAAGCACAGATAATTGGGGTAATGGTGGAGAAGATGGCGCCCAAAGGGCAAGAAGTGATCGTTGGTATGCGCCGGGATGCGACCTTCGGACCGATGCTCATGTTTGGCATGGGTGGGGTATTGGTGGAGCAAATCAAGGATATCAGCTTCAAGGTAGCACCGCTCTCTGGGGAAGATATTGATGATATGCTCGCAGGTACGATTGCCGGCAAGTTGTTAGCGGGTTATCGCGGGGCTGCCAAAGGAGATATCGCCGCAGTGAAGGATGTGATCGCACGGCTTAGCCAGCTGGGGTTGGACTTCCCGGAGATTGCCGAGGTTGAGATCAATCCGCTTATTGTCTACTCAGAAGGGCAAGGAGCATTGGCGTTGGATAGCCGCGCCATCCTGAAGCACTGAAAATGTGTTAAAAGGAAAAAGCCAACGAAGGGATTCGAACCCTTGACCGGGCGCTTACGAAGCGTCTGCTCTACCGGCTGAGCTACGTTGGCGTGCATTGAATTATACCAGAGGTGTGTCCCAAAGCGTCAAGATTTTATATTGCCAGAACTAGATTACCTTTCATATTTCTTTGTTCTTGTAGGGTAACCTGCGGGTAGGCTGCTCAGCTCATGAGGTTGGCAAAAACGAACAAAGTTCTTTTACTATTTACGATGTATGAGATTCATTAAATTGATTCCTATACTAAAGACAGTACGCTAGTTTTATTTTATAATGTTTACATCAGCGGTGCAATGATAACAGCCTATGCAACCAAGAATCTTAAGGAAAAAAACTGATACAGTAAACAACCATTGCAACGGAGAAGAAGACTCTATGGCTAATAAATCGCACTTCAATAGTGGACACATGGCAATGAATCAAATGAAAAAGAATGGCAAATTGCATAGTTCAATAATCACGAGAATTGCAACGCCATATACGATTCAGGGTGTCTTTATTCAAGATGCAGTTAGCTTTTTGAAGACATTACCTGACTCATCAGTTCAATTAATTCTGATAGATCCGCCATATAATCTTGATATGGACACCTGGGACAGTTTTCATAATTATATTGATTGGGCAAAAGAATGGTTAGACCAAATCCCTCGTGTGTTATCTGACTCAGGTAACTGTGTCATTTTTGGGGGTTTTCAATATCAAGATTTGAAGAGTGGAGATCTTCTTGAAATCCTCCACTATACTCGCCATCAAACAACTTTACGATTTGTCAATCTTGTCGTTTGGTATTACAAGAACGGTATGAGCGCGCACCGCTTTTTTGCCAACAGGCATGAAGAAGCAGTTTGGCTTTCTAAAACTAATAAATACTATTTCGATTTAGACTCCGTAAGGATCCCATTCGATGAGGAGACAAAAGAGTTGTACAAAAAGGATAAGCGCCTCAATCCCGAAAGTATTGAGAAGGGGAAAAACCCCACAAATGTTTGGGAAATAGGGAGGCTAAATGGCAATTCGACAGAAAGGGTGGGGCATCTAACTCAAAAGCCAGTCGAACTTATTCGGCGATTTGTTAAAGCTCTCTCGTTTGAAGGTTCGATTGTTCTTGATTTTTTTGCGGGGTCTGGAACAACGGGGCGCGTTTGTATAGAAGAACGACGACATTCACTTTTAGTAGATTCAGACAGTAAGTTGTATGGATATTTAGACAAACATATAAATCAGATCAATGGTTTATTTCTGCCCGAGTACCATTTGATAAAAGACACTACTGTTGATGTCGTGCTTGAAGAAATAGCTAAAGTCAATCAACAACTTACACAAAATTATATTGACAAGGATTAATGTAATGAGTAAAGGACAAACAAAGCGACTAACCAAGCAGCATAAGTCATCTGGAGGTGCAAGAGGCATCTTTGGTGAAGATGCTTTAATTCATGAACATTCTGTTGGTCATGTAAGTGCGAGCGTATTTGAGGAACTTAAGCAAGAATATCCGAGGTATCAATTTAGATTCAGGCAATCGATCAGCAAACAGGAAATAAATGAAAAACTAAACTCAATTGACAAGCGATTGGGAAAAACTCTCTTTGTAAAGGAGTCAAGAATAAGACCCGATGGAGGGGTTATTGAGGTTCAAGACAAAGATTTAAAATGGAGAGTAGTTTTAGTTAGCGAAGCAAAGTTTCAAGGAAAAGATGTTGAAAACATTAAGGCAGGATTGCTTGTCGGGAAGAACAATGACCAAGATTTAATGGTAGCAGGCAACGCTATTGAAAGAGTGTACAAGAACATTAGTGAGATCAGGAACTTCATGCTCGACGAATATCATTTCCCATACGTAGTATTCTTGCAAGGCTCGAACTTTGCAACCAAAACAGTTCAGGTATTTAAACCTGACGGTTCTTTTGTGGAAATCAGACATGACTCTGGTGCGATGAACAGAATTGACCGAGTAACAGCATCTAATTATTGTATGGAGATCAATAGTAATTACTGCAAGAACATTTTTATCGCTCATAAAAACTCGTTTATAATGCTCCAAGCCGCCTCCATATATGCGAGATGCGAACCCTGGCAAGAGGAAGAAATGCGAAACATAATGATGGAAATTGCACATACATCTATAGGCATACTAAATCAGTTGGGTTAGTGCCAAACTTCAAGAGATACTACGCTTAAATATCCAGGTTGCGGACTTCTTTAGCGTGCGTCTGAATAAATCGCCGGCGCGGGGGTACCTGGCTGCCCATAAGCATATCGAAGGTTCGGTCAGCTTCAGCTGCGTCCTCAATGGTTACTTGCAGGAGCGTGCGGTTTTCTGGGTTCATGGTCGTTTCCCAAAGCTGCTCTGGGTTCATTTCACCTAAACCTTTATAGCGCGAAATGCTGACCTTATTCATGCCCCCCAGTTTAGCCACCAACTCGTCTTTCTCTGCATCTGAATAGGCATAATAAATCTGATTACGCGCAGAGATGCGATAAAGTGGTGGTTGGGCAATAAAAAGGTGGCCTTCTTCAATGAGTGGCTGCATGTAGCGGAAGAAAAAAGTAAGCAGCAACGTCCGGATATGAGCCCCATCCACGTCCGCATCAGTCATGATGATGATGCGGTTGTAACGTAGCCCGGAGATATCAAACGTATCGCCAACACTCGTACCGAGTGCAGAGATTAAAGATTTCACCTCACGATTATCGAGGATTTTATCGAGGCGAGCGCGCTCCGTATTGAGGATTTTCCCACGCAGCGGCAAGATAGCTTGGAAATGCCGGTCACGGCCTTGCTTAGCGGAACCGCCTGCCGAATCACCTTCGACGATGTAGAGCTCAGTTTTAGCAGGATCGCGTTCAGAGCAATCGGCTAACTTGCCGGGTAAGGTCATTGATTCGAGTGCGGATTTGCGGATGACAAGATCGCGTGCTTTCTTGGCGGCGTCGCGTGCGCGTGCGGAGGTCAGACATTTTTGAATGATTGCTTTGGCAGCTGCTGGGTTCTCTTCCAGAAAAGTGGAGAAGGTATCTCCAACAACTTGCTGCACATAAGTTTGCACTTCCGGGTTCATCAGCTTGACTTTAGTCTGGCTTTCGAATTGCGGATCGGGATGTTTGATGCTAACGATAGCGGTCATCCCCTCGCGGGTGTCATCACCGCTAAAGTTGGGGTCAGAATCTTTGAGCAGCCCGACCTTACGGGCATAATCGTTAATACTACGGGTGACTGCTGTCCGTAAACCGGTCAAATGGGTGCCGCCATCAATGGTATTGATCGTATTAGCAAAGGTGTAAACGGATTCAGCGTAAGAATCTGTGTACTGTACTACAAATTCGATGTCAATATTATCGATTTCTTTCTCGCCATAAATTGGTTCGTGCAAGACTTCTTTATTTTTATTCAGGTAGCGCACAAAGGAAGCGATGCCACCCTCGAAGTGAAAAGTCATTTCACGGTCTTCGCGCTCATCCTTGAGCATTATGGTGACACCGCGGGCGACGAAAGCCATCTCGCGAAAGCGCGTGACTAAAGTATCGAAGCGGTAATTGACATCGCCTTTGAAGATTTCCCGGTCAAACTTGAAGGTAGTAGAGGTACCGGTATCATCACCTTTGTATGTGCCGATTTGTTTTACAGCTGCTTGTGGAATGCCGCGTTCGTAACGCTGAAAGTAGATTTTACCTTCTCGGCGAACAGTAACTTCGCACCATTCCGAGAGTGCGTTGACGGCTGAAACGCCTACACCATGCAAACCACCTGAGACTTTATAACTTCCTCCGCCAAATTTTCCTCCAGCATGCAATACAGTCATCACAACTTGCAATGCAGAGATGCCTCGCTCTGGGTGAATATCTACCGGAATTCCGCGCCCATTATCTTCCACGGTGACGCTGTCATCTTCATGGATGGTTATCGAGATACGGTTACATACACCTGCTAAAGCTTCATCGATAGAATTATCAACAACTTCATAGATGAGATGATGTAAGGCTTTGACGTCCGTACCGCCAACGTACATACCTGGGCGGCGGCGTACGGCTTCGAGTCCTTCCAAGATTTGGATATCATTAGCGTTGTAATGATTAAGTTGGTTCAATTTGTTCTCCATACACACTAGCGAGATTTAGGTTGCTTTTTGAGTCACGAATAATTCCTCGTAGATCTTGATGACGTCCGAGAAATAATGAAAACTCGCAATCAGCAAAGCTGTAGTTACCAAAGCATGCCCAAAAATACCGACAAAAAGCAACGGGGAATTATCGGATGGGGTTTGCCAAAGCATATTGGTTAGGAAGGCAATAATCACTTCGAAGGTCAGGAAAATCGAGGCGCTGGAATAAAAAGGTCGGATCATTTTAAGGCTAGATGAAATTGCCTGAAAAGCATTCTGACCTAAGACAACAACAGCATGTGACGCAAAATATAGCGGAATGATAACTGAGAGCAAAACCATTGCGGTGACAAAGTAGGCAATGAGCCCAAGAACCGGGCTGAGCGAGTTGAATAAAGTAAAAATGAGCGCAAAAGGCAAGCTGATCAGGAACATTGCGACGATCATGACAAGCGACAGGACAAACAAATTCAAAAAGGTAGTAATTATGGTTTTGAAAGGTTTCTTTTCGGCAGTGGGCTGCGCAGCCTTGCTCGACCAAAAGAAGTAAAGCGTCCCTAAGATCAAGCCGATGAGGCTGAAGACAAGGATGGCGAGAATGAATTGCCCACCATGTGATAAGTCGTAGATAGGTAATGAACCAAAAATATTTTCGGCGATTGGGCGCCCAGCTAACAAACTCGGAACGCCAACTGGGTAGGTTCTGAGAGCCGAAGAGAGACTAAAATACTCAAAATAGGTTTTAACCGAAGCAATCGCTTGGTTGATTGCATCTTGAGATTGATTTGTTAATTGCACCAAGGTTAGGGCTTGATCTAAGGTTTGGTTGGCTAATTCACTAACCGTGAACCTGGGTGCAAAAAGGAAATAAAGGTCTAAGCCTATCGGAAAGAGTAACAAATAGAGGTGACCGGCTAAAGCTTTAAATCCCTCTCCAAGAGAAGCAAATACTTTAGGCTGTTTTCTGATAATAACTGAATAGTTCATAACTTTTTAATTTTACCACTTATGAGCATTTCCATAGTCAGCAGTAGAGCCTAAGACTAAAGTCTTTAGGCAGATGTGGGCATAACTCGCCATGATAAAATCTATTTGTGGAAGATAAGCATATTTCTATCCCTTACGATCGGCTTAGCATTGTGCTCGCTTTCGTCACACTTAGCATGGGGTTTATTTACCTCATCCCTGTTGCTGGTAATGTGCCTACGGGTAACTTCTTTGGGTTTATGCTCAACCTTCAATTTGATGTTTATACCTTACTGATTGGATTTCTCACGCTTCTTTCTTTGGCTGGGACTATCTGGGTGCTGCAAGCATATCCCACAACACAAGGCGAAAAACAAGCCTTTTGGCAGCTTCTGCCACAGTGCATTTTACCGGTAATGAGTGTTTTTGTTTTCTCGTTCGCGCTCAGAGGGATGGAAAGGAATAACGTCTGGTGGGTAGTATACGCTATGGGATCTGTACTTTTTGGCATTATCCTCGCCGCAGAGTTCTATGCCCAAGAGATTAGCACCGTACAACATCCGCTGACTACTATTGGTTTGATTGGGCTTTCACACGCCTTATTTTTAATCTTAGCTGTGGTCGCAAAGACAATACCTTTACGGATTTATGTAATTTTTCCACTGGTTTTTTTAGCGAGCGGCTTTACGGCATTGCGCACAATCTATCTACGGCTGAGAGGGGGATGGAGGTTTGAATACGCTTTGGCAGTCGCACTCATGAGTGCGCAGACGGCTATTGGTCTGCACTACTTTTTTCTCAACCCAGTTCAGTATGGTTTGCTGCTCACGGGGGCGCTCTACGTGTTGATTAGCTTGGCATGTGGGTTCATACAACGCTTGAACAGGTCTAACCTTATCCTTGAGCCAGCTTTGATGCTTGGTTTAACCCTGCTCATCATGTTGATATTCGCCTAAGTTGGCTCACTTTCTTGATTCAATTGGGATTGATAAAGTTGTGTGAGCCAGATTAAGTTCTTACGATGGAGTTCTTGCGCAGTTCCAGCCAATGCTACACGGCTTTTTCCGCAAGCCTCTATATCGTGTTGTTCGAGGTATCTAACCTGATTTTTACGACGGGCAGCAGTTTTCGCTACTCTCTGAATCACGTGCAAATAATCCAAATTGGATTTGACCGACTCTTCAATCTCACCGCGTAGAATGATATCGCCATGACCTTGAACGATATTCTCAAGCCCAAGGCTGCCAATTTTTCGGATCGTTTCGGCTAAAATTTCAGCATCTCCACCGACTACATAAGGGAGGGGCATA
This sequence comes from Candidatus Mesolinea sp., assembly GCA_034430095.1. GTDB lineage: Bacteria > Chloroflexota > Anaerolineae > Anaerolineales > Anaerolineaceae > Mesolinea. Next base: position 1,599 of record DAOUFK010000007.1, on the reverse strand, counting down.
AAAGCATCCCCCGCAAAAAGGATGCGTTCATCTTCGAGTAAAACAGAAATACTATCAGGAGTATGACCCGGCGTGGGGAAAATCTGCAGCTGTTTCTTCCCTACGCGCAAACTTAAACTTCCTTCGGAAAAGGTAATATGGGGGGGAATAATGTCAAGTTCACGATAAAACTGGCTGGTCTGGCCTGCTTCGGCTAAAGCTGAACTGCTCCTAGTAATCATTAATTTATGACAGAGGGTATGGCCAATCACGATTGCGCCAGGAAAAAAACAATTTCCCCAGCTGTGATCAGCGTGATGGTGAGTATTGACGATATATTTTACCGGAACCATCAATTCGTTCACGATGTAATCCCGCAACTCCTCTGTTTCTTGAGGAATAAGCGTGTCAATCAGTACAGCCCATTGTGGCCCAAGGATAACGCTGGCTGTTACCTGAGCATAAATGTCACTCTGAAACCAATAAACGTTTTCTGAGACGCGTTCATGCTGCATAAATCGTATTCCTAATCCCTGTGATTTTCTACCGGATAGAATAGCATAACTAAAATTAAAAGTCAAAAAAACGGATTATTTTTGCTTTTGCCTAAGCCAAACAAAATAACCTCCTGCCCCAAGGACCAAGACTACTCCGAGAAGGATACCCCACCAAGCAAACGATTGATACCGATTTGTCTTTTCTAAATAATTGCCTGTAATGACTAATGTGGCGCTAGGGGACGCTAATGTTATCGTTCCACTTGGCACTTGTTCGTGCGTAGGCGTAGGGGTACCGAGAGTTGGTTGTTCCTCTCCTGGAAGGGGATATGAAGAGGAGGTACGCGTCTGTTCCACGGTAGGTTGCGTCGGTTCGAGGAGAGTACTGGTTCTTGTTAATGTGGCAGTTTGGTAACGGGATGTGGCTGTGCGCACAGGTGTAGGGGTGGAAGTTCTGTAGCGGCTCGTAGGCGACCGGTAAACATAAGAGGTTCGGGTAGGTGTAGGTGTTCTGGTTGGGGTTCTTGTGGGGGTTAGAGTAATCGTGCTCGTAAGGGTTACTGTTGGTGTCAAGGTTACTGTTGGAGTGAGCGTGATTGTAGAGGTAGGTGTGATTGTAAATGTGTGGGTGAAGGTTGGCGTTGGTGTAGCTGTTGTGATGGTGATCGGACCAAAAAGCTGGAGGGTTAAATCTTCACTATCAACGACCTCAAGTTTGTAGTAGTAAGTTTTACCGGTTTGGAGAGGAGAATCTGTATAGGCATAGATACCACCCAAAAAAGGATTGCCGATTCCTTCGATTAGACCGGAGATACGTAAGTACGGACCATTGATATTTTCACTACGCAAAATGTGAAAGCCGCCAATTGTGTTTTCACTGAGAGTTGTCCAAGTTAGATCCGCTTGATTGTAATGATAGCTGCCCGTAAACCCCTCTTCGCTGAGCTCCACACCCTGAGGTAGGGGCAAGCCGACAATAAAAGGAGTTTGGTTCATATCCTGAGTAAGGTTCGGTCGGCCTGTATCATCAATTGTCATCGTAATCGTTTTTTGAGTGGTATCGCAAACAACCGATTGCCCAGGTTGTCCGGATTGACTTTGGCTAACACGTCCCCAGCTTTCT
>DAOUFK010000006.1:0-70808 GCA_034430095.1 Candidatus Mesolinea sp. | reverse complement strand
CAAACAGCTTGCTCGCCCAGTCCGAATAACCACTTTCGGAACTGTTCTGCCCATACGCCTATTTTCTAAATTACCCCCTTGACAAAACGTGTCCCAGCGTCAAGCGGCTCTTTTTTGTTTCGGTCAAACCACTGGGGAAGGGAAATTTGTCTGATAGAGGGCTGCGCCCTCTATCAAGCTTTAACTCCCCGTCCAGCGATAATTAATGAGGATAATATTATAAATATTAGTTCGCTGGGAAGGGGATTAAGAGGGGAAAGGCTGCTATTATGCTGTTCGTCATGATTTTAGAGTTCCTTTTACACTAAACTTGGAACAATCGAACGACGATTTCATAGCTCCTAATCTTAGTTAGGACATTATCACCTTGCTCTCAAAAATTCCAGAATACCCCACGTAAAATACTATAGAGTGATAAACTATAGGGAATGACGATTTACTGCAAAATATACAAATAAAAAAGGAGAATAACTAACGCAGTATGAAAATTCAGCCTGCAAAAACTGTTGAACAAATTAAGCCTTATTATTTTTCCACCCTAAACAAGACCATAGCCGAGCTGAAAGCACAGGGCAAAGATATTATCCGCTTGGATATGGGCTCACCAGATCTGCCTCCGGCACAATTTATCATTGACCAGCTGATTGAGTCTGCTCGTAACCCCAAAAAACATGGCTATTCCCCGTTAGGGGGCTCAGCAGAATTTCTCCGCGCCGTTAGCAGCTATTACAAAAACCGCTTTGGCGTTGAAATTGACCCGAAAAACGAAGCTTTAGCCTTGATCGGTTCGAAGGAAGGCATTTTCAACATTCACCACACTTTGCTTGATCCTGGTGACTTGGTCCTCATGCCCGACCCATATTACCCCGTCTATATGGCAGGCGCCGAATTGGCGAGTGCACGCGTGCATTTTATGCCTCTACGCAAGGAGAATGGTTTCTTGCCGGATTTTGATGCTATTCCAGCGGAAGTTGCTCAGGAGGCTAAGCTGATGTGGCTGAATTACCCCAATAATCCCACGGGCGCTGTCGCAGATCTGGACTTTTTCCAAAAAGCAGTGGACTTTGCAATGCGCTATGAGATTATCATCGTGCACGATGCCCCTTACGTGGATGTAACTTTTGATGGTTACATAGCGCACTCAATCTTGGAAGTGCCAGGCGCGAAGGAAGTAGCCGTCGAATTCAATTCACTCTCCAAGACCTATAATATGGCTGGCTGGCGGATTGGTATGGCGGTGGGGAATGCCGATGTTGTGAGGTACTTAGCAACGTATAAAAGCCAAATGGATTCTTCCATCTTTGCTCCCATTATGGATGCTGGTACGGTAGCTCTGACGGGCGATCAGTCCTGGCTGGTGGAGCGCAACCAGATTTACCAAGAACGGCGGGATGTAGTCTATGCTGGGCTTATCGAGGCTGGTTTTGAGGTGGAAAAGCCAAAAGCCGCACTTTATTTATGGGTGCGTTTACCGGAAAGATATCATGATACAGCGCAGTTTTGTTCTGATGTTTTGCAGGAAGCTGGCGTCAGCCTGACCCCAGGCGAAATTTACGGTCCTCAAGGGGAGGATTACTTTAGAATTTCGATTATTACCCCAACCGAGCAGATCAAAGAAGCGATGCGCCGGCTCGTTGATTGGGTTGAAAGCCATTAAGAGAGGTTTGATATTTGAAGGAAAGTTATCCGAACGTTTTAGAGAAGGAAACCGGGATTTTAGTTGGTGCTCAGGTTGGTCCACCGAATCGGCAATCGTTAAGTTTGGAAGATTCCTTAGCAGAGTTGGAGCTCTTGGCGGAAACCGCAGGCGTGGAGGTGGTTGGCACGCTCACTCAGCAATTGGAGACGGTGAACCCTAGCACCTTTATTGGCAGCGGCAAGGTGGAAGAACTCAAGCTACTCGCGACTGAGTTGGGCGTGAATATGGTTATTTTTGATGATGAGCTTTCGCCCCGCCACCAAAGGGAGTTAGAGGGGATTATCGGCGAATCTATCAAGATAATTGACCGTACCGCGCTGATCTTAGATATTTTTGCCCAACATGCCCGCACTTATGAGGGGATGCTGCAAGTGGAGCTCGCTCAATTAGAATACCGACTACCACGCTTAACGCATGCCTGGATCCATTTGGAGCGCCAGGCTGGCGGTGGTGGCGGAAGAGCTGGCGGGGTTGGAGGTGTGGGCTTACGCGGTCCAGGCGAAAAGCAGTTAGAGTTGGATCGGCGTGAAATTAAGAAGCGCATTTCTCGCATCAAGGACGAACTCAAAAAAGTACAAGAACAACGCTCTCAGCACCGGGCGCATCGGCGCAAGACGAATATTCCGGTGGTGGCGTTGGTTGGATATACCAATGCCGGTAAGTCCACCTTGATGAACAGCCTAACACATGCTGGGATCTACGTGGCGGATCAGCTTTTCGCTACGTTAGACCCCACAACTCGGCAGCTTGAATTACCCAGCGGGCAAGCTGTTCTACTCACAGACACTGTTGGGTTTATTCAGAAACTACCCACCCAATTAATTGCTGCTTTTCGGGCAACATTAGAAGAAATTACCGAAGCCGATCTGCTTGTGCACATCGTTGATGCTGCGCACGAAAATGCCATAGAACAGCAGCGAACTGTTTTGGGAACGCTGGATGAAATTGGCGCAGGGGATGTTCCTATCTTAACAGTGTTCAATAAAATTGATCTCTTAGATGAACCTGCAAGAGAGGAAATGCGCCATATTGCCGATCCACAAGCAATTTTCATCAGCGCCAAAACCGGTGAGGGATTCGAAGCGCTTCTAGCAGCCATCGAGCGGGAGTTGATTAGTCAATATACCCAAATCACGGTCATGCTGCCCTTCGAACAAGGGCAATTGCGCTCGCTTTTCCATGAAAGGGGAAAAGTACAATACACTGAGTCCACCGCCGATGGGATCCGCATGAGCGGTTATATACCTAAAGAACTGGTAAGCCTTTTTGCGCCTTATCAACTCAAACGAGAATAATAAAAAATCCACGCAAACTGCGTGGATTTTTTCTACCTGATAAATAAATCGCGGTTACTCTTTGGAGATAATCAAAACTTCTCTACCTTGGTAGTAACCACAGTTGGGGCAAACGTGATGCGGTAAGCGTGGTTCGCCACAATTTGGGCAGTTTACGCTATTGCGAGCTTTAAGGGCATCATGTGCACGCCGGCGGTCACGCCGTCCGGAAGTGGACTTTCTCTTTGGTAATGGGGTCATCTTGCGCTCCTATCTAAATCTTTAACTTTTCAAGTTTACCTAAAGTTTCGTTAATTCGCAAGGGCTATTTTAAAGTGTAAAGGCAAAGTGACAATGTCTTGAAGTAGCAAAAATAGAATTGACCATATTGTATTTTGTTTAGGAGCGATGGAATAGACAATCGAAATGACAATTATGGAATTGGCCTGCAAAACCCTCAGGTATGAACGTGTTTATCATCTAAGCATCTCTTTTCGATAATATTAATTTCTAGTATTATAATAAATCTGATTCTTACGCTCACTAGGATTCGTCGCCAGACTTGGGTAGTTGTGCTGTAAAATCCGGCAGATTTCGCCGGTTAAATGCTCAATAGAACTGCTACAAGCAGCAGCGCTTCCCTTTTGGAAAGGAGAATGAGATGAAGAAATTCTTGACCGTTTTACTCCTGGGGGTGTATTTATTATTAGCCGCCTGTTCAACAGGCACGCAAGCCCCTAAAACAGTTCTGGAGTTAGTCAATGGTGACCAAGTCGTTTCCTTGACCATGGATCAGCTCAAAGCTCTACCAGCCGTCGAAGGCTGGAGTGGGGTCAGATCCAGCGATGGTGTAATTACCGCTCCGACTAGGTATAAAGGTGTCCCACTGAGAACGCTATTAAATCAGAATGGCGGTATTGGACAAGGCCGTAGTTTAGAAGTTTTTAATGAAGATGGATATGCTATTACTTTGGATCCAGGCGATATATTTGATGGGAATTACATCACCTATGATGTCACCACAGGCGATGAAATTGAAACCCATGGCACGCTACTACCCATTGTCGCTTATGAACGTGAAGGACAGGCACTCAGTTTTGAATCTGAAGGCCCATTGCGTTTAGTTATGATTAGCGAAACTCCATCGCAAGTGGTAGATGAATACATGTCTGTGAAAGGGATCACGCAGCTTAAACTGAAGTACTTCGATATAATAAGAGAAAGAAATGGCTGGACTGTGGATTTAATCGGTGCGGTCTCTGAGCCTATGAGCCTCGCCACCTTTGAATCCGGCGCGGCACCATATTGCCATATGGCAAGCTGGACGGACGACAAAGGTCACTTTTGGAGTGGTATCCCGCTTTATTATCTCATCGGACGTGTAGATGATGATAAAAAACACGGAGAGAATGGTTTCCGTGATGATTTAGCCCAAGCAGGTTACACTATTGATGTCATCTCGGCTAATGGTTACAAGGTAACGCTGGATTCCCGTACGGTCATGCGCAACGATAATATCATTGTGGCTAACCATATGGATGGAGAAGACCTCTCGGGAGAAGATTTCCCCCTGCACTTAGTTGGTTCGTACCTTAGCAAAAAACAAATGGTAGGCGGAATTTCTAAGATCGTTATCAATTTCCCAACTGGGATTAGGGCTAAGACCTCGACTGAAACACAAGCCCCTATGGGTGAAATCCCAGCGGTGAGGGGACCAGACAAAGCTACTGTAACCCTTATCGGATTGATAGATGATGAAAAAACTCTTACAGTTGATGATTTAATTGCTTTCGGCGTCGTCAATACCACCTTAGAACATCCAATGGAAGGCGATATGAAGGTAACAGGCGTCCCTTTTAATAAAGTATTAGCTTCAGTTTCAATCAAACCCATGGCAAGGACTGTAGCCTTTATCCAAAAGGACGGATTTACCTTATACGTATCCTTAGCAGACCTGCAAGCCTGTGACCGTTGCCTGCTCGGTTGGAATGAGGAAATGTTCAACGCTTACTTGCCCGGTTTCGAATTCACTTTCTGGGCTGAAGGCCTGAACACGATCATATTCGAATAAACTATAAGGATAATAAGTATGAGTAAATCAAAACTAATCACTCTTATGATCCCAATAAGAATGGCGAGGCTGGGATTTGAGCCCAGAACTAACCAATGGCTTATAAGTCCGCTACTCCACCTTTGACCTACTTCGCCAATTGCGCGATGATATTAACATGTGTGAAAAAAGTCAAACAACTTGCGCACTCTCCCTAAATGAGTGAAAGTTCCTTGCCAACTTTTTCAAACACGTCAAGCACATGTTCCAACTGGTCTTGGGTGTGGGTTGCCATGTAGCTGGTGCGCAACAGCTGCCGACCTGGCGAGGTAGCCGGACTGATGACTGGGTTGACGAAGACGCCTTCCTCAAATAACCTACGCCAGCTTTCAAACGTGCGCGCATCGTCGCCGATGATAATCGGTACCACGGGCGTGCAGGAGGCGCCGGTATCGAAGCCCAATTTCTTGAAACCCTGGCGCATAAACGCGCCGTTTTGATTGACCCGTTCAATCCGTTCTGGCTCCTCTTTCATCACCTGCAGGGCAGCTAACACAGTGGCAGTGTTGGCGGGTGGAATACTTGCGCTAAAAATCAGGCTGCGGGCATGATGCTTGATATAGTCCACAACAGCAAAGTCACCAGCGATGAAGCCGCCAATCGAAGCCATTGATTTGCTGAAGGTAGACATAATCAGATCCACTTTATCGGTGAGGCTGAAATGCGCTGCTGTGCCACGCCCTCCACCTAAAACGCCAAAAGCATGCGCATCGTCTACCATCAAGCGCACATTGTATTCCTCGCACAGTTCTACCATTCTTGGCAGCGGGGCGATGTCACCTTCCATGCTGAAGAGACCATCGACCACGATGAGTTTACCTTTTTCTTCTGGCAGGCTCTTGAGCACACGCTCCAAATGGTCCATGTCGTTGTGACGGAAGCGCTCAATCTTTCCGCCGCTGAGGAAAGCGCCATCAACAATGCTGGCATGGTCTTCCTTATCCATAACGATAATGTCATCTTTGCCTACCAGCGCGCTGATGGTACCCAGATTCGTCTGCATGCCTGTGGAGAAGACTAAGGCGGCTTCTTTGCCCACCCAAGCGGCTAATTCTTTCTCCAGATCTTCGATCATGGTCATGTTGCCGTTCAGGAAGCGTGAACCAGTGCAGCTGGTGCCATACTCGGCTATTGCATTGATCGCTGCTTGGCGCACTTTGGGATGTGTGGTTAATCCTAAGTAATTATTGGAACCGCACATAATGATGCGGCGACCTTCGTAGATGACCTCGGTGCCTTCGTTCTTATCCAAAGGGATAAAGTAGGGGTAAGCGCCTTGTTCACGCAGGGCGATTGCATCGGTAAAATCGTGACATTTTTGAAAAAGGTCCATTGCATACTCTTTTCGTTTGATGAATTCTACTTATATTAACACCCGCGATTATACACGATGCGCATTTATTTCGATTTAATGATTGGGTCGTTCCTGAACGAGGGAAGGATTAGTATTGACTTAAGCTCCGATGCTAGTAGTGGTTTTTGGTGTAAAGGTTGAAGCCTATATGTAGGTAATTTTTGGTATAGTTAGGACGCGCTAAGCCTCGTTAAAATAAAACCGACGCTAAAGGATTAATGCCCCCTATGAACAAAACTCTTAAAGTCCTCCTGATTGTGCTCTCTCTTTGTGTAGTTGTTGCCTGCGGTCTAACCTTTGCTGGTTTGGTCCATCTAGGTACTTTGCTTGAAACGCATCCAGAGGTTTTTTCCGATACCCCAACCCTACCTACCTGGCAAACTGACACACCGACTACATTGCCTACTCAGCCCCTTGAACCAGAGGAGATCGATAATATTCAAGCCAATTTGGAAGCGCTTTTAACCGAAGTGGTGCCGATTAACGATCCGATTGATCTGGCGGAGCGCTTAGGGGGCAAAGAGAATGTGCCTTCAACTCTTCCGGATCCTGAGGCACCTTATCAGGTTGGTGCGGAGAAAACTTTTTGGGTTACTAATACGGATAACAACGAGAACTTTCAAGTGCAAGCCACGCTGCGCTACTTAGGCGATAACATTTATTTTTGGATTGAAAACGGCGTCCGCTACCAGGAGTCGGACCTGAGGCAGCTTGCTGACGCGTTCGACCAGGAGATTGTGCCCACGAATCGTGAGTTTTTCGGGATGGAATGGAACCCAGGTGTGGATGACGACCCACGCTTCTATGTGCTTTACGCCAGAGGCTTAGGATCCTCGCTAGCGGGTTACTTTTCTTCTGCTGATGAGCTGCACCCCGCTGCGCACCCCTATTCCAATGCCCACGAGATGTTCTTACTCAATGCGGATACGGTTCGGCTCTCTGAAAATTATATATATGGCACTATGGCGCATGAATTCCAGCATATGATTCACTGGTATCAAGATCGAAACGAAGAGACCTGGGTTAATGAGGGTTTTAGTATGTTGGCAGAACATGTAAATGACCTAAATTCCGGCGGCTTTGATTTCGATTATGTGATTAACCCAGATTTACAACTTACTGATTGGGGAGCAGAAACTGGTGAGAATGGACCCCATTATGGGGCTTCATACCTGTTCATGGTGTATTTCCTGGATCGTTTTGGAGAAGAGGCTACTAAGGCGTTAGTTGCTCATCCGGAGAATGGCTTTAGCGGATTAGAGAGCGTGATGCAAGAATTGGGTATCTTTAATCCGACGACCGGTCAGGTTTATACTGCCAATGAAGTCTTTACGGATTGGATCGTTACCAATTACTTACAGGACCCTACTGTTGAACAAAGCCGCTATACTTACCGCTCCTACTCGCCCTATGATGTCTCTGTCAGCGATTCTATCTCTGAATGCCCGGATCAAATTAGTAGCGATGTAAGTCAATTTGGGGTTGATTACATTGAGATCGATTGCCCCGGAACCCACACGTTCAGCTTTAAAGGTGGGGCTGTCGCGAATATTTTACCTTTCGAAGCGCCACCCTCAGGAGATTATTTCTTCTGGTCTAATTTAGGGGATGAGTCTGATATGTTTCTTATGCAAACATTTGACCTCACAGAAGTGAATGGCGAAGCAATGCTTAGTTTCAAGACCTGGTATGACCTAGAAGAGGATTACGATTATGTGTTTATATCCGCCAGCACGGATGGTAAGCACTGGCAGATCCTTGATTCACTTACCTGCACGACAGAGAACCCCTCGGGAAATAGTTATGGTTGTGGATGGAACGGCTCTTCCGGTGATTGGATCGAAGAGCGCGTGGATCTGTCTGCATTTGCCGGCACCGAGGTAACTTTGCGATTCGATTATGTTACGGATGCAGCCGTCAATGGCATAGGCATGGCTCTGGATGATTTTCGCTTAGATGCTATCGGCTATGCTTCTGATTTGGAGCAAGACGCAGGCGGCTGGGAGGGCGCGGGTTTTGTCCGTTTGATGAATGCCTTGCCGCAAACCTATTCTCTCAGTGTGATTTCCGAGGGGAACCAAACCAGCGTGGAAAACATTTCACTCGAGGCAGATAACAGCACAACGTTCGCAGTTACCATCGGTGGGGATGTGGAGAAAATCGTTTTAGTTGTTTCGGGAACAACGCCTTTCACACGGGGAAAAGCGCCGTATCAGGTCGAAGTCCGCTAAAAAGGCGAGGCGAATAAAACTAAAAGATGTTGTCATCAAGAGAGACTACCGAGTGTTAGAAGGACAATTTTGCTGAATGTAGAGGCTAAGAAAGCAAATACCTTATAAATAAGCTGCGGACTGATTGCCCGCTGGTAAAAAATTGTATAATAAGTTCCCTATGCGTTACCATATATGGACTGAAGGATGTCAAATGAATGCGGCGGATGCCCGCCGGCTCGCGCGTTCGTTGGAAGCACTGGGTTACATGCCCAGTAAGACAGCGGAAGCAGCAGATGTGATCGTACTCAACACCTGCGTGGTGCGTCAAAGCGCCGAGGATAAAGCCCTCGGCAGGCTTAGCTCGCTTAAAAAACTGAAGCAGGAAAACCCCGAGGTTGTCATCAATCTGATGGGCTGCTTGGTAGGGGTTTATGGTAACCCCTCTTTACAAAAGCGCTTTCCTTGGGTGGATGTGTTCTCTGCGCCTTCTGACCCTGAGCCACTCCTACGTTATCTGACGGACCGCCAGGAGAGCACTCAGGCTCAAAGCTGGCGCCAGAAAATCGACACCGTACTGGATGCAGAATTTGGTGTACTCGTCCCAGGGGAAGCCCGCTCAGTTTCGGAGAATCTCCCTGTAGTTTTAGGCTGTTCACATGCCTGCACATACTGCGTTATTCCGCTCAAGCGTGGCAAAGAGCGCAGCCGCGATCCCGAAAAGATTATCAATGAAGCCAAAACGATGGTCGCTCAGGGTGTGCGCGAAGTGGTTCTGCTAGGTCAAATCATCGACCGTTACGGGTTAGATCTGCCAACCGGAAGCCCGCGCCTCCCAGATTTGCTCGAGCAGCTTTCTATGATTCCTGAGCTTATGCGCATCCGTTTCCTCACCTCACATCCTAATTGGATGAATGACCAACTCATCGATGCGGTTGCGCAGCTGCCCAAGGTGATGCCCCATATTGAGGTGCCCATTCAGGCAGGGGATGACACTGTACTGGCGGCAATGCGCCGGGGGTATACCAACCAACAATACCGCGAGCTTGTTGCCAAACTACGCGAGCGTATCCCCGGGGTTTCTATCGCTACAGACGTCATTGTTGGCTTTCCAGGCGAGAGCGAAGCTGCGTTCCAGAATACTTACGATTTGCTAGCAGATTTGCGCCTCGATGTGGCTCACTTAGCGCGTTATTCTCCTCGTCCAGGCACGTATTCTGCGCGCTACTTAGAGGATGACATACCAGCAGAAGAAAAGATGCGCCGCTTTCGCTTATTAGAAGATTTACAAGAGAGCATTGTTGCCGAGCTCAACCAAAGTTATTTAGGGCAATCAGTACCAGTGCTGTTTGAATACAAAGTAAAGCAGCGCTGGTATGGGCGCACCCCGACGAACCGGGTAGTGTTTGTTGAATCTGATGAGGACTTGCACGGGCAGGAACGCCCCGTCACGATCACATGGACCGGTCCGTGGTCTCTGATTGGGGAGCTCAGCCCCACTGCATAGGCTTCATTCCGGATTTTTATGGGGGTATTGACACAAGTCTACGACTGGGCAACGGAAACACTCGGGCTTGCGGGCATGACAGAATTCTCTGCCTAAGCGGATCAAGTTGAGGTGCAGTGCTGCATAGTCTTGCGGATCAGCAGCTGCCTCGAGGTAATCATGCACCTTCTCGACGGATAATCCTGCTGGGCGCAAGCCAATCCTGCCGGAAACACGGAATATATGTGTATCGACCGGAAAAGCCGGCTTTCCTAATGAAAACAGCAGCACAATCGCAGCGGTTTTACGCCCCACACCTTTGAGGCTAAGCAGCCATTGCCTGGCTTCTTCAAGGGGCAGCTCCTTAAGCCAATCTAAGCTGATCTGCCCAGTTTTCTCGCTAATTTTTCGGAGAGCTTGTTGGATATTTGGGCCTTTTTGGTTTGCTAGCCCGGCAATACGGATGACCTGCATGAATTCCTGCGGATCGGCATCGCGAACCTCTTCCCAACTTGCATAATGGGCTTTGATCGCTTGAAAAGCTTTATCCCGATTAATGTCGTTTGTATTTTGGGAAAGGAACGTGCATACCAGCTCGTCCACAGCTGGCAGCGGCTGGCGCCATTCGGGGTATCCGAACGCTGCCAACAAGCGCTCATTGACTTGCTTAATCCGCTCACGATGCTCGGGCGCAATTTCCGGCGGGTTCAAGGCGTTGTTTTTCAGTTGCTTATCACTTTCAGGTTTTTCAATACTTGTTGGGCTGGAGAGCTCAAGCGCTGCTCCCCAATGACCAGACCACGCCAATTACGCAGTGTGGGGTCGGTAATCTCTTGCAGTGCTTCAGCTTGCAGTTCTTGCTGGAAACCCAACGCAGCAAAGATGGCTGTTATGAGCGTATTGGTTGCCCGCCGGCTGGGGTCCCCATCCGAAAATTTGATTGCGATGCCAATGCCTGGTGAACCGGGTTGGAGTGCCCCAGGCAGCAGCCCAATCATTTGGTAGCCCTCTGCGCCGCCTTTGGCAACCACTTTGCCTGCCATGGCATGCATCAAGATGGTATCTAACCTGCCTGGACCTGCTACCATCTCTGGGAAGCTTATCATTGCATGGGTGATTTTCCGACAGGCTGCCTGCCGGCTTGGAGCTAATCCTGCCGGGTCGCATAAACGGGCAACCGCCAGAGCGAATGCACGCACAGGCAGGGCAAATACAGGTGCACTGCAGCCATCTATACCTATGGTCAGATCTTCTGGGCTTAAGTCACTCATCTCTGCCATGGTTTGGCGGATAGCTTGCTGGATCGGGTGTTCTGGATCGAGATAAGTCTCTAAAGGTAAGCCGCGCAGTTTAGCCTGAGCAAGCATGCCCGAGTGCTTCCCGGAGCAATTGTGGCGGTAAGGTGTCGGCTGGTCGCCGCGCAAGCGCATTTCCTGTGCTGTGGTTTTATCTGAAGGCCAATGTATGCCGCATTGTAGGTCACTTTCTTGAAGCCCGACTTTTTGGTGGATTTGTTTGAGCACTGCCACGTGTTTATCTGTGCCAGTGTGTGAAGCACAAATGATGGCGAGTTCTTCGTCAGTGAGATCATAATGCTCCGGACCGCCAGATTCTACGAAGGGAATCGCCTGGAAAGGTTTCATTGAGCTTCGGGGAAAAGTCCGTAGCTCCGGGTCACCAGCGGAAGCTAGGAGGTTCCCATGCGCATCCACAATTGCAAAAGTGCCAAAATGGACACATTCCACCATTCCACCGCGTGTTAATTCAACCAAAGGACTATATCCTGCAAGAGTTTCCACGATGTGCTCCTCCATTAACGATGATTTTCGTAATACGTTGTTAGCCCCCAACGCAGACGGTTATAGTACAAATCGTGCAGCAGGGGCGGGACGTTGTAATAATCTATTATCTGGGGAATCAGCTTGAGCAATTCATCTAAACTGGCTTTATTTTCGAGGAGCGGGTTAAGCGTATCACGAATATACGTCAGCCTTTGGCGCATGATATCGATCTGCTCTTGGGTAACAATTCCACAACGTGAACAGATGATTTGATAACCACGAAAGCGATCTGAAGCAAGCAGTTCCAAATCGGTTAGCCAGGTATCGGCATCAAAGTAAGCTAAGAAAGGAGGTTCATCCCCCATAACCGTATCGCCGACAAAAAGCAGCTTTTGTTGGGGTAATTCCACCCAAACGCCGGCATTATTTACCCCCCCATGGTGCTCAAGCCGTATCTCCATAGTCCCTAAGAAGATACTCATGTCTGTTTGGAAAACGATTTCGGGTGAAAATTGACGCATTGAGCCATTGGGTGAGTCGGGGGTATCTCCAAGCGAAGCTTGATCCTCGGAGGCTTTAGCTGCACCTGATTTTGGTTTTGTGGACGTAATGCTATTGACATGCGCAATGATGATGAAATCCATCCCTTTGGCAGAAAGCAGACGGTCATAATTGGTATCTAAGATGATTAAGAAGCGGGGTGAAGGCTTAGCATTACCCGTTAACTTAGCACCAATTGAGTCTAGTTCATCTAAGCGGGCAGGAGAATCAATTAATACTAATCCTTCTTCGGGGTGAATAATTCCGGTGATTAGACCGAGGGAGTTTGTTGTAATGAAAACGTTAGGTGCAATTTCCTGCATGATGTCCTTACTCCAAGATAATTACTTTAGGGTTGTTACCTAAAAAGTCGTCTAGCCTCGATGTATTATAGCCAATCTTATGCTCATATCCAAACTCATGCTTATCAGAATGGTCATTTTAATACTGTATCTATTCTGCGTTAGTAAAATTCTAACAATAGGGGATTATATTAATGGTGTATATCAAATGAGATTCAAAGGAGATGAAACTATGACATTTTACTTTCACCCACGGAGTCGAAGATTTAGTTTGCAAGCCTATGCAGATGCTATGCGCGAATTAGGCCAGGATTTAGACCTCGATGTATTTTTACCTGTAGATTTACGATCCACCGCGGATGCATACGAACTCAAAGCGTTCTTACCAGCTGTCAGCGCGGAGGATGTTGAAATTCAGGTAGTCAATGGTGTCCTTACAATTAGTGGCGAGCTCAAAGTAGAACGCGATGCTAAGAGTGAGTATATCCTCAGTGAATTGCCCTCGGGCAAATTCCAACGGGTAGTTTCGCTGCCCACACCGGTGGATACCGAAAACGTTGTCGCTACGCTCGAAAATGGCGTGTTAACCGTTGTAATCCCTAAAGCCGAAGAAGCGCGCAGTAAGACGATCAAGATTCAAACAAAGTAAAACTCTGAAAGTGCTTCAATTCCAACGATGCCAACCTATAATTTAGGTTGGCATCGTTGTTTTACGCCTATTTTCATGTGAAAAAGGCGCTTAAATTTTGATAAAGCATGAAAAAAGTATATAATACTCAAAGAAATATGCACTGGAAAAATGGAACTTTTTCCGAATTTTAACGTCAATAAATTACATAGATCATCGTAAACGAAGCTGTACGAACAGGAAAAGTCACAAAGGAGAATATATGAAAAAGCAGAAAATCGTCGTTTTGATTGTGATTGTCGCTCTATTTGGTTCCATCTTTGCTGGGGTCAGCCAGGTCCAAGCCTCTACTTACCCAACTTTTTCCATCTCGGAAGTGAAGACGGATGAAAGTGTCACTATTCTCACCAATAATATGCCGGCAAACAAAAACTTCAACGTTTTGATGGGCGAAATTGGCACAAAAGGCATCGACGGAATAGTTGTTGCGACGCTTAATTCGGATAAGGGCGGTTCATTCCTCGCTACCTTCCCAATCCCAGAGCAATTGAAAGGGCGTGCGCAGATTGCAATCCGTCTTGAAGGTACTGATAATCCCTATTACGCATATAACTGGTTTTGGAACGATGCAAAAAATGGTACCTGGCCAGAGGATTATCCCCCTGCCCAGCCTCCCACTTGCGCTTGCAACATTCCCACTTTTTCGATTAAATCTGTCGTAAAAGGTGAGGACGTTACCATCACCACTTACAACTTCCCCAAGAATGTGGAGTTTACCGTCCTTATGGGAAAGATGTGGACACGCGGCATCAACGGGATTGAAGTTGCGACGCTCAATTCTGGAGAAGGCGGCAGCTTTGAGGCGACTTTTGATATCCCCGCAGAGTTAGCCAATGAGGAACGTATCGCCATCCGCTTGGAAGGAACTGGCGGTTACTACGCTTATAATTGGTTTTGGAATAACACTGCCAGTATCCCGCCGGCAGAACCAGTAGACGGCTATAGCGGATACCCGTATTTCTTTATCACCGCAGTTGAAAAAGACACCACTGTCTCCATCAAGGCGTACAACTTACCTGAAGACACCGATTTCACAGTTCTGATGGGAAAGATGTGGACTATGGGTATTAATGGTATCAAGGTAACCACGCTTAATTCAGGTGAAGGTGGAACGCTAGAAGCCACGTTTGAAATCCCTGCAGAATTGGCAGGAGAGCAGCGTATTGCGATTCGATTGCAAGGCGAAGTGTATTACGCCTATAACTGGTTCTGGAACAATACAACGAATTAAAACTGCACTTCTAATCTCAGGGCTGACTGATTTTTAGCCAGCCCTGAGCGTGCTTGGCGTTTTGGAAGTTTCCTTTATTTTGTCTAAGCTCTAGATGAATCTTGCGTCGTTTAGTTTTTGATTTTATGGTATTATTCGCGCCGGTGAGAAAATGAATAATAAGATTACAGTCATTGAAGGTCCAACGCCTACATTTGAGCCTATCGAAGATGCGCAAGTGCGTGGCAGCACAACCACTTGGACTGCAGGGATCCTCGAGGGTCCTTATCTCTATACGATGGCGATGACCACTTTGCGTACTTTTGATAGCGAGTCATTAATCAATCGGTGCACAAGAGCTTGGCAGCAAAATTTGACCATGTTTTTAGAGTATCGCGATGAAATTGGATTGACCAGACAAGCTCCTATTATGGCTGCGCGAGCAATCAACTTTGAAGAGGGTGATGCTATCCAGTTATGGGTGCGTCAGGAGTTGCAAAGCGACCCAGATGATTTCTTCAATGACGAGGACGAAACAAACGCACAAGACCAAGAAGAAGATTTTTAGCTCTCTTCCCCAGGCAGTTACTTCATCAAAAAGCGCGCAAGCTTGCGCGCTTTTGTAATTTTTATGCCCCAGGAGGGAATCGAACCCCCAACCTAGGCGTTAGGAGTGCCTTGCTCTATCCAATTGAGCTACTGGAGCCTCACCTAATTATACCCGGACACTCAATTAGATATTCTGGCTTATCCACTATAGGCGTTGCAATTAATATCAAGGCAGCAAGCTCAATGGGTTGACAAAGCCGCCCATGTAGCGGATTTCGAAGTGCAAGTGCGGTCCGGTGGAGTTACCCGTGCTGCCAGCGGCTCCAAGTACGGAGCCTTGGAAAATATTTTGCCCGCAGCTAACATTCACCGCACTAAGATGAGCATATACCGTGACATAACCGTTATTGTGATCAATGATGACCACATTACCATAACCATTTTCCATCCAACCAGCCCAAACCACAACGCCGCTATCAGCAGCATAAACTGGAGAGCCTGTTCCTGCACCAATATCAATCGCTAAGTGACCCGACCAATAATTATTGCCGGAAATGGTATGCACACTTGTTGGCCAAGTGAAGTATCCCGTCCCAGGGAAGTAATTCGCACTGGTATCGCATTGGAAATAAGGGCTGGTAGAAACACCCGCAGCACCTCGGGGAATATCTGGAATGAGCCATTGTTGATATTCGCGTTCACCGCCAGGAACCATGACATAAGTCCCGGGTTCAATGACCGGATTGCTGAGATCAAGGTCATTCCCAACATAGAGCAAGATATCCTCAGGTGTCACCGAAAACTTGGCTGCAACCGTGTCGAGTGTATCTCGAGAAGTCCATTTGTACCAGATTCCATCGGTTGGCGGGATTTTGATTACTTGCCCAATCGCAAGCTCATGTGGGTTGTCGCGCAAGACGTCATAGTTGGACCACAGAACCGTCTCGGGTGCGATATTAAACTTTTGCGCAATACCAAACACCGAATCGCCTTCCTGTACAGTATATTCGAGTGCTGTGGTACGTAAGCTTGTGTCGATATCCGTATGCGGGTTGGGTTGACGGATGAGCGCTGCCTGTGTTGAGCTCGTCTGAAAAGTTGGAACGTTTTGGAGCGTGGTTTCTAAAGGAGAAGTGCTACCGTCAATTGTCGCGGGCGGAAAAGCTTGAGCCTGATTATTCATAGAACGGGCAATCTCAGGCTGCCAAAATAGCACAGAGACCAAAGCAGCACAAATAATTGCTGTGAGCACCCAAGCCAGGATGCTTCGGCGCTTTGCACTTTCTTTGCCAGTGGATTGTTCCAATTCTTTATCAATCATAATTGGGATTATAGCTTACATCAGGAGTTATCTGTCAACGTGTCCAAGAATTCTGAATTGGTTTTGGTTTTTTCCATGCGCTGTAGGATTGCTTCGGTTGCGACAGCGGTGTCCATACCAGCGCCTTGGGGCGGGTTGGAAACCATTTGCAGGTACATACGGCGCATTAACCAAATTTTTTGGAGGGTGTCCCGATCCAGCAGCAACTCCTCACGACGTGTGGAAGAACGTTCGATATCAATGGCTGGGAAAATGCGCCGTTCCTGAAGCTTACGAGAGAGGACCAATTCCATATTACCGGTGCCCTTGAATTCTTCATAAACGACGTCGTCTAAGCGTGAACCAGTATCTACCAGCGCGGTTGCAATGATGGTCAGGCTGCCGCCGTCTTCCATGTTACGCGCTGCCCCGAAGAAATGTTTGGGAGGATAAAGCGCTGAAGGGTCCATACCACCGGAAAGCGTGCGTCCGGATGGGTTGACCACCATGTTGTAGGCACGTGCCAAGCGGGTCAAGGAGTCCATTAATATGACCACGTCCAAACCGTTTTCGACCAGCCGCTTGGCGCGGTCTAACGCAATCTCTGCCATACGGACATGAGAATTAACCGGCTCATCAAAAGTGCTGGCGACCACTTCAGCATCCACAGAACGGTCCATATCGGTAACCTCTTCAGGGCGCTCGCCAATCAAGGACATAATCTGACGAACTTCTGGATGGTTGACCGCAATAGCATTGGCAATATCTTTAAGAATAGTTGTTTTTCCAGCCTTAGGCGGAGAAACGATCATGGCACGCTGGCCGCCACCGATGGGAGCGATCATATTGATCAAGCGGGTTGATAAGTTTTTAGGATCATGCTCTAAATTTAATTGTCTGTCGGGAAAAATCGGGGTTAGGGATTCGAATTTAGGGCGGTTGCGGGCGTCGTCTGGGGTGAGTCCATTGATTGATTCTACTTTGAGTAACCCGTAGTGTCTTTCGGACTCTCGAGGGGGGCGCACATGCCCAATGACGAGATCGCCAGAGCGCAGGTCATAGCGGCGTAATTGTGCCTGAGAGACATAGATATCATCAGGCCCAATGCGGTAATTAGGCCGCAGGAAGCCAATGCCTTCATTCATGATCTCTAACACGCCACCGCGTATTTCTAAGCCTTCCTGTTCACCAAGAACTTGGGCGATTTTAACAATCAACCCTTCCCTTTTAAGCCGAATAGGCTTGGGGAAATTCAAATCCTCGGCTATTTTACGAAGCTCGCTAATTGTTTTACTTTCTAATTCTAAAATATCCATATCATCCTTTTTGGCAGGCGCTTTTCATCTCATCAGAGACCGGTTCTCTCGAGTGACATCTCATCAAACATAAACATGGTATTTATGAATTCACGCCTATTCTTATTATTAATTGGGAAGTTACTCAAAAATCTACGAATAGATTTATCGCTGTTGTAATTTAAAAATCCGTTTTCCTAAGAAATTGATGCAATTATTATAACAGTTCTTAGGATAGATGCAAGTTAAATGTCAAATTGGTGCTAAGGCTAATTAGAAATGTCCTATATGGTTGATAAAGTTGTCAATATTGGTTTTCTATTTAACTACATTGTTCTCGCCGGTCTCCGAGTGCGTAGCCTGCCCCTAGGGTACCAAGCGAGGAAATTGACCGTAGGTCTCAGCATTATAGGTGTTTTGTTTATCAATTTTCATAATAGGATCGTTAACTTCTCTGAAACCTCAAGTTACGTTCTTCGCATGGTCGGGAGAGTGCGCAGCCTACCCGTAGGGTACCATGCTAGAACACGGGATCTTAAATTTAATTAGGACATTTCTATTTTGCCAATTTAGGACATTATCACTTTGCTCGTACATCTACCTTGCTGCGTTTTGGCTTTTTTACAATCGTGCTATACTAAACCTAATCTCTAAAGATGGCGGTTGAGAACGCCTGAGAAAAGGATTTGGAATGAAAAAATATCTATGCTTGCTCATTCTCGTGTTGATGCTGGGTGCTTGCAACATGCCGATTAATCCTACCCCCACTGCCGATTTGGTTTCAACCGCAGTTTCTGGAACCTTAACCAGCGCCCCGACCAACACAATTGCTGTTCCGACCGAGACACAACCCCCTGTTCCCACCGAAGCTATAACCCCCACTCCGACGGAAACGCCTACGCCTACACCAACCTTCACAAATACCCCGAATGCTGAAGACCCAGCCATCCGCTTAGGTGAGCCCACCAAAGTAGAAGAGTTCGACACACCCTCAGGCACATGGACCTACGAGGATGATTGGTTCTACCTCAATGTAAATGATGGTCGCCTCAACATTTATTCCAAAGGAACCCCGTATTGGAATAGTTGGTATACCATTGGCCCGGCAATCCAAAACTTTTATCTCGAAGCTACTCTGACGATGCCTAATTGTAATGGCAAGGATCGCGCGGGTTTAGCATTCCGCCTTACGAACCAGAACCAGTTTTATTTCATGGGGCTCACTTGCGATGGTACCTGGGGATTTAACCGCTACACTTCATCCAACGGTACCGAAACTATTTTGGAGTATACGGAATCTGATGTAATTAACCCAACAGACCAACCTAACCGCATTGGCGTCTTAGCCAATGGATCCCATTTTGAGTTCTATATCAATGGTGTCAAAGTTGGTGAAGCTGACGACTCAACTTATCTGGATGCAGGTACCTATGGCTTTGTGACGATGTCCGCTGGCACAGTTAATTTTAAAACCAGCGTGGATTCGCTGAAGTATTGGGTTTTACCATAATGCATAAAATAAGTAAGTTTGACTAAACGCATCACAGCCGCAAGATTACCTCTTTGCGGCTGTTTTTTCTAGCATTTCGGTGAGGCAACAATGAATAATCCGCCACTATTGATGAAAAACGCTCACTTAGATGGCGATGCTTTCTTGATAGAAGGCAACGATATCGGAGTGGTGTTGTTGCATGGTTTTACGGCAACCACTGCTGAAGTGCGCCTTTTGGCTGATTACCTGAGGGGTTTTGGGTATACCCTTGCAGCACCCCTTTTACCGGGTCATGGCACTCAGCCGGAGGAGCTTAACAAAACAAGCTGGTTAGATTGGTATGAAGCCGCGGAGGAAGCCTACTTGGAGCTGAGGGGAAAATGCACAAAAGTGTTTGTGTGTGGAGAATCTATGGGTGCGCTCCTTGCTCTGCTAATTGCCAGCCGTTACGCTCAAGTGGATGGCGTTATTGCTGTTGCGCCAGCTTTACGAATCCGTGGCATAGGTCTCTCCCGTATAATGCAATATTTCGTTAAATTCCGCCCAAAAAACCAAGCTGAAGACAACTTACCTTGGAAAGGCTATACGGTTTATCCAGTCAGAGGGCTGGCGCAATTGGCAAAACTACAAAATGTCGTCAAAAAAGAACTGCATAACATCACCCAACCGCTATTGGTTTTTATGGGTGGGAAAGACGCGAGTATCCATCCAGAGAGCGGCAAAATCATTATCGATGCAGTGAGATCCTCTGAAAAAGAGCTTATCTACATGCCCAATTCGCCACATGTGATGTTGTTAGCCAAAGATAAAGAAGCTATTTTCCAGAAGATTCATGAATTTATCGAGGCGCACTGCTAATATTGCAGGGAGGGTAAATGGCTTCCCCCGTTTAGGCTGCTAAATTCACGTTATAATCGAGCCTATACGGATAATTCCTGGAGGATGTACGATGGATGCGCAGTATTATGTCGGTTGTGATCTCGGCGGTACAAATATTAAAGCGGGATTAGTGGATCTACTCTCCGGGCAGGTGATTGCCTCCAAGAATACGAAGACGCTTTCGTATGAGGGGCACGAAGCCGTTATCAGACGCATGGCGGATTTGATCAAGTCACTTGTGGCTGAAGCGGGCTTTGAATGGGATCAGATTGGCGGCATTGGTGTAAGTGCGCCTGGTCGCTTGGATTTGGAAAAAGGCGAGACGATTTTTATCACCAACTTCCCTGGGCATTGGATTAATATTCCACTCAAAGCAACTTTAGAAGAGTACTTACATGTACCTGTCTATATCCTCAATGATGTCCGTGCGATTACCTATGGAGAGTGGGCTTTTGGAGCCGGCAGAGGCGTGGACTGCATGCTGTGCTTTGCGATTGGCACTGGCATTGGTGGGGGTGTGGTAATGAACAACCAACTGGTCCTTACGCAAGGTGGTACGGCTGGGGAGTTAGGCCACATTACTATCGATATCCACGGACCAATTTGCGGCTGCGGAAACTATGGCTGTGTGGAAACTTTAGCTTCTGGTCCAGCGATCGCTTCCATGGGTCTCAAGGCAGTGGTACAAGGGCAAAAAACCATCATCGGTGAGATGGTCAACTATGACTTGAACAAAATCACGGCGCATGTGATTGCCAAGGCAGCCGAGGCTGGTGATGAGGTCGCCCTTTCAATATGGAATGAGGTGGGTTCGTATATTGGTGTGGCGGTAATCAATGCAGCGCTGGTGGTAGGACCCAAGCGCGTCGTGATTACTGGCGGCGTTGCGGCTGCGGGAGAATTATTGTTGCATCCCATTCGGGAAACGCTACGTAAGCGTATGATCGTTATGCCTGCGGATAAAATCGAGATTGTACAGGGATCCCTGGGAGATAATGCCGGCATTATTGGGTTAGCTGTTTGGGCTGCACACGGCGGCGGTTTGAACTAAACTGGCACTGCAGCTCCTAATTTCTAAAAACTACCTGGGTTAAAGGTAGTTTTTATGTTAACAACTTTTTACTAGCCTTCAATTTTCGAATTGCCGGGTGATTACCATGATATATTTTTTTATGATAAGGGCAGACAACAAAATTACAAATGCCCTCTGAGATAAAAGTTAGTGAGATTATCCTGGGAAATTCTTTATTGAGGAAGTCGTTCATGGAGAAAAAAGCATATTTAGCGGGGGGCTGTTTTTGGGGATTAGAAGCAAAGATGCAAAGTCTGCCTGGTGTTATCGAAACCGAGGTGGGCTATGCTGGTGGCAACACTAAAAAGCCGACCTATCTAGATGTTTGCCGAGATACCACGGGACACGTTGAAACTGTACTTGTGGTTTATGAAACGGGGCAGCTCAGTTACCAGCAATTGCTCGAAGCTTTCTTTAGTTTCCATGATCCGACCACTTGCTGTGCGCAAGGGATTACCTTTGGCACACAATATCGCTCTTGCATCTTTTACCTCACCGAAGAGGAGAAGCAAATTGCCGAGCAGGTAATTGCTTTTTTGGGAGTCTCAGGTATTTACGATAAGCCCATCGTAACGCGCGTCGTACCACTTGAAGAGTTTTACCCAGCCGAAGAGTACCACCAAGATTACTACCGCCGGCATGGGTTAATCTGAATTATTTTCAAAATAGAATTTTTCGATTTGCCCTCACCTTGTCCTATCCCAGCTTCGAGTCACGCCATTTTGTCATTATTTACCCCGCTAAGCGAGCCCCGCAGGGGTAAACAATCTTCTGACACGTCAGAAAAGATTGCTTCGTCGGGCAAAGACCGCCCTCCTCACATTGGCAGTGATCGGTCAGTGGCTGAAATACTCGTCATATCAAACTTTTCAATCTATGTTCTCGCCGGTCTCCTGAGTGCGTAGCATACCCATAGGGTACCATGCCTGAACAGGAACCGGGAGACTAAGCAAGACAAAGGGGGGTTCCTGATTTTAGCTAGGACGTTTCTATTCAGCTACGGTAGAACATCATCACTTTGCTCATAGAGCGGCTTATTCTAACTCCCGGTTTAATATTAGCGAGTATAATTTAAGCATGACATCTGAAAATAATCATAATGGAAACACTGAAAAACGTGTTGCAATTTTAATTGACGGCGATAACGCCCAGTCCACACTCATTGAGCAAATTGTGGTGGAAGCGGGGCGCTTTGGCAACGCTACCATCCGCCGCATCTATGGCGACTGGACTACCTCGAACATGAAATCCTGGAAAGACATTCTCAACTCCTATGCCTTTCAACCTATCCAGCAATTCCGCTACACCGTAGGCAAGAACGCTACCGACTCAGCTATGATCATCGACGCTATGGACATCTTACACAACGGCCAGGTGGATGCGTTTTGTCTGGTCTCCAGCGATAGCGACTATACCCGCCTTGCCACCCGCATTCGTGAGAGCGGCAAGCTGGTTATTGGGATTGGGAAGCAGTCCACACCGCGAGCTTTTGTCTCGGCTTGTGATGTGTTTATTTACACCGAAAACTTGGAAGAACGCGAAGCACAAATGCGCAAAGCTGCGCAGAAGCAGCAAAATTTAGAGAAGCTTACTCCTGCCGAGTTGGCGTTAATCAATAACATCAATCAAGCCATTGATATGGTTGGTACCGATGATGAGGGCTGGGCAAGCCTTTCGGAGGTTGGTACCGCTTTACGGCGCATTGATCCCGGCTTTGATCCGCGCAGCTATGGCGCTAAGCAGTTAGCTCAGCTCGTGCGCACCAAAAAACCGTTCTTTGAGTTAAAGAAGCCAAGCGGTAAGTCAGTTATCCTCATTCGCTCAAAAGAAGAAGTATGACATAGACTCTGCTTCAATTCTTTTGCTCTATCGTAAATGACTAAATCACGCTTCCAGCCGAATGCTTGCTTTTAGGCGGATATCTCGTGACGAGCTCCCCACGTGGATTTCAAAATATCCCGGCTCCGCATCCCATTGGTGTAGGTCTTGGTCATAAAAGCTAAAAGCACGCTCATCCAACTTCACCGTTAAGCGGACTTCTGCTCCCGGATCCAGAAAGACGCGCTTGAATCCTTTCAATTCACGTGGCGGGCGTGGCACTCGCGATTGCACGTCGTGCAGGTAGACTTGGCCTACTTCGCTTCCGCTGCGATTGCCGTCGTTTTGGATAGTGAAACTGAGTTCCACAGGTTCGCCTTGATGGATGCTGGGTGGGCAAATGAGCTCGCTATAGGTAAACTGCGTATAGGAAAGCCCATGCCCAAAAGGAAATAGCGGCTCAACCTTGCGCGCGTCGTAGTAGCGATAGCCAATAAAGATGTCCTCACCATAGAGGATCGAACGGTCTCCAGGGTAGTTTATAAAGGTGGGGTTATCTTCTATTCGTGCCGGCAGGGTGAGAGGCAGCTTGCCAGAGGGGTTGACCGCCCCAGTAAAGATATCCGCTAAGGCATTGCCGCCCTCCTGCCCAGGGAAGTATGCCCATAAAATTGCAGGCACTTGGTTCACCCAGGGCATCTCAACCGGCGTGCCTGCATTGACGATCACGACTGTGTTGGGGTTTGCCTGCGCCACTTCAGCTACAAGCTCATCTTGATTGCCGGTCAGGCGCATGGAAGGGCGATCAAGCCCTTCAGTTTCATAAGCATCAGGGCTGCCCACAAACACGATAGCTAAATCTGCGTTAGCAGCAGCAGCAACAGCGCGCGCGTGCCCATCAGCTGGTACGTATGGCGGTTTATGCCAAAGCTGCAAGAAAGCAAAACCATCCTCAGTTTGGTAAGAATATTCGATTTTGAGGCGGTAAGTTTTTCCCTTTTCGAGGTCGATTGCTCCACCCACCACCAATGAACCGTAGTTGCCATAATCTGGAACGACATCGCCATTGTTGTTTTCCACAACTAAGGTGTCATCAATATACAATCGTGAATAGCCATTACCCACCAACATGAATGGGGTGAGCCCACTAACAGCTGCCGTATACTGCCCTTCCCAAACCGCGCTAAAAGCGTGCCCATCGATTGCTCCAGGGGCAGGGCTGGCACCCCCCCACCATTCATCCAAAGCCAGCACGTGCAAAATCAGCGGTTCTCCTTGGAGATCCGGGTTGGGGTAAAGCTTTGCTTGCAGCCCTCGACTGCCATCAGGCTGAGAAAAGTAGCTTGCTTCGACTGGCTGTCCAGTCACGCGGTTATCATCCCCGGGCTCATAAATAATCTCGACTTGATTGGAGAATGCTTCTTGTAAGCCTTGCAGCGGAGTTATCCATTCCGAACCCAAAACGCGTGAGCTGCCCCCACCAGTTACGGTAAGCATCGCGTTTAGCCCGATCACGGCAATTTTACGCACGGAATCTTGGATCGGCAGCAGGTTGCCTTCGTTTTTGAGCAGCGTGATCGATTCAGAAGCAATCTCGCGGGCAAGCTGGCGGTGGGCTACTGGGCTGGCTAAATGAGGATTTGCGGGCACTTTTCCTGGGATACAGCGTGCGATTAAGCGTAGAACACGCCGCACAGAGTCATCTAAAGCCTCTTCTGAAACTTGCCAATATTGTACAGATTCTTTCAACAAACCGCCGCGATATTTGGCAGGTCCCGGCATCTCCAGATCACAGCCAGCATTAAGTGAAGGGGCTGTCGAGCGCATACCAGCCCAATCTGAGATGGCTGCTCCTTCAAAACCCCATTCTTGTTTAAGCAATTCCCGCAGTAAGTAAGGATTCTCAGTGGCAAAAACCCCATTTACCCGAGGGTAAGCAGCCATCACCGTCCAAGGTTGGGAATGCCGAACGATTTTTTCGAAAGGTGCGAGGTAAATTTCTCGCAAGGCACGCTCGCTGACCACAATGTTGATGCGCATCCGCTCATATTCCTGATCATTCCCAGCATAGTGCTTGAGTGAAGCGCCCACCCCTTTGCCTTGCAATCCGAGTACATAGTTGACCCCGATCTCACCTGCCAAAAAAGGATCTTCTGAGTAGGTCTCGAAGTTACGCCCACCTAATGGTGCACGTAAAATATTCACACATGGTCCTAGGAGGACATCACACCCCAACGCGCGCGCTTCTTCTGCGAGTGCTGCACCCAATTCATGCACCAGCTCGCGATCCCAGGTAGCAGCAATGCCTATGCCAGTCGGAAAAGCGGTGGAAACGCCATAAAGCCGCTTGGCGCTGGCACGGTCTGCGCGTACTCCGTGGGGACCATCGGTCATGATCACCTCTGGAATGCCTAGACGCGGAATAGCTTGCGTTGACCAAGTATCCGCGCCGGAAAGCAGCTTGATTTTTTCGTCTAAGGTAAGCTGACTAAGCCAGCTTTCAATCTGGGTTTCTTGTTCTGCGGTGAGGTAGTGAATCATGCAGGCTCTCCTTCAAGTGGGTCTTAGGCATGATTATAACCGTTAGCGGGCTTAAAAATGATCGATTGGAGTTTAGTATCTAAAACTTGGGCGGATAGCCGGTGATATCCCGAATTTCCTCATAGAGCGGCTTGAGCTGGCTATATATGCGCAGATAAACGCGCTGGTACAGTTCGTTATAAATTTGGTAATTCGCGAGGTTGGGTTCAAAGCTCTCGCCGGTACGCGTCATGGCAGCAATCGCGGTTTCAAAGTCAGGGTGCAAGCCAAGCCCGACTGCGGCATCGATGGCTGCGCCCAGCCCGCTTGTTTCGGTCACGTGGGGCCGAGTAGCTGGCAAGCCGAAGATATCAGCCGTAAGCTGCACAGCGGGGTTGCTCACCGCGCCGCCGCCTGTCACCCGGATTTGGTCGATCGGGGTGTGAGAGCGCTTGCTGATACGATCAGCACCTTCGCGCAATCCGTAGGATAATCCCTCGAGTAAACTGCGATATAAGTGCGCCCGGGTGTGCACGTCTCCAAAGCCGATGATGGCGCCTTTGGCTTCAGGGCCCGGAATTTTAAGTCCAGGTGCCCAATAAGGAAGCAGCATCAGCCCTTGTGAGCCGGCTGGTACAGAGTTAATCATTTCATCCAAAAGTTCTTCAGCTTTTTTACCCAGCTGTGCAGCTAAACGGGCTTCATCCATACCGAACTCCTGCTTGAACCAGGAAACCATCCAATAGCCGCGAAATATCTGCACCTCCAGCGAATAGCGCCCGGGAATAGCCGAAGGATAAGGTGGGATGAGTGGAATAACCTCGATGTATTTCTTGTGGGTTGTGTTTATGGTTGCAGTCGTGCCAAAAGACAGGCAAGCGATGTTGGGTTCTAAGCAGCCTGAGCCGATCACTTCGCAAGCTTTATCGCCAGCTGCGGCGATGAGCGGCAAGCCGGTAGGAATTCCGGTCGCTGCAGCTGCCTCTGGTGTGATTTCACCTAAAACCCCAGCTGGCGGGACGAGCTCGGGCAGCATCTCTAGCTTAACCGGCAAAGCTTGCCATTTCCAGTCGGAAGGGGAAGACCAGCGCAGATGCTTGTAATCGAAGGGCATATAACCCACCTGGCATCCGATGGAATCGACAAAGCGACCAGTCAATTGATGGGTGAGATAACCAGAAAGAAAAAGAAATTTGTGCGTAGCATTCCAGAGTTCGTTTTGGTATGTATTTAGCCAGTTAGCTTCAGCTTCCGCTTGCAGATAGGCGGCTGTTTCTTTCATGCCAGCTAACCCAAAGAGTAAACCCCATAACCCTCCGACAGGTTTGAGCCCTGGCGTACGCCGCTGGTCTAGCCAAAGAATTGCCGGACGCAAAGGTTTACCGTACTTATCCACGTTGATGACTGTACCGCGTTGGGTGGTTAAAGCTACGCCGGCGAGCTTCTCTTTCTCGATGCCTGGCATTTCCCAGAGGTTTTGGCAAGCCAGACAAACCGAATTCCAAAACACCAAGGGGTCTAACTCAGCCCAACCCGGTTGAGGGGATCGATAAGGCGGGTCGATCATCACTTGGCTTTTCGCTAGTAAGTTACCTTGCAGGTCAAAAACCATTGCGCGTACTGATTGTGTGCCGTTATCGATTGCCAGTAGGTGTTCTTTTGTCATGCTGCCCTCGTGTTTGATTATGCTTTCTTAAAAATTATAGAGTATTTGTTTGGGTTAATCATTGCTGAAATTCAG
Source organism: Candidatus Mesolinea sp. (assembly GCA_034430095.1). Lineage (GTDB taxonomy): Bacteria > Chloroflexota > Anaerolineae > Anaerolineales > Anaerolineaceae > Mesolinea. Next base: position 43,488 of record DAOUFK010000006.1, on the reverse strand, counting down.
ATTATTTGTTAAGGATATCAAGCATTCAGAAAAGTTCATATTTCGTTGTGTGTAAAGATAACACGTACATTTCTACGTTATCCTCAGTTAAAACACGAAAGCACCAATTGCGGTGCTATCGTTAAAAGAGCGGGGAGGGAGGGATTCGAACCCTCGGTTGGATTTTACTCCAACAACCACTTAGCAGGCGGCCCCATTCGTCCACTCTGGCACCTCCCCAGGTATTTGGCTGTTCCGAACGGAAGGAGTGGGATTCGAACCCACGATGGGTTTCCCCATACCTGTTTTCAAGACAGGCGCCTTAGTCCGCTCGGCCATCCCTCCATTTCGCCGTATTTTAACATATATCTCTGTTGAGAACAAGCAAGCTTTGAGGAGGCTTGTGCCATGAAAACTTGCAACAGTCAACTTACCAATGATGGTTCGCTACCTTACTTTTCGCGTCTCATTGGTTCCGTTCTCCTGGGGGTTTGAATCTGTGCCAAGAGCGGCTTCTGGATCTTCAGTCAGATTGCCCCTGGCGTCACTGGCGATACCTGATCCACTGCCAAAACGGAAAGTGAGCGAACCGATGTGAATGATGTCACCCTGCTTTAGGATGAGGCCGCTTTGACCAACGGGAGCATAATTAACCCAAGTGCCAGCTTTGCTATGGAAATCAGTCAGCAAGAATTTTCCCTCTGGCAGCATGCGCAGCTGACAGTGCATCGGCTCGAGGGCTGGATCCGCAAAGGAAAGTTGGCACAATTCAGGATCCCTGCCGATGAGCGTAAGCTCCTGTGTAATGGGGATTGGCTTTTCTGGTAAAGGAGTGTTATCCGCGTCCAGGTGTGTAAGCGTCGCCAAGATTTTTTGGGCGGGGGGTAAAGGCTGCTCTCCTTCTTCCGATAACGGAACTTTGTTCGCCAAACGTCTACTCTTTCTGCGTGCGGGCAGAACGATGAAAGTCAATAATCCAACTAACAAAGCGCCCAGCAGTCCCAAGAACCACGGGTTGCGCCAAAAAGCGCTGGAAGGTGAGGATGGGACCGGCAATACTTCCAAATCAAGCGGTGTGAGTGCGGATTGTCCCGTCAGCCCGAGCTCATCACTGATTCTTGCTTGCAAACTGAGGCGCTGGGACTCGGGAAAATCATCAAAATCAACGCTGAAGTTAAAGTAGGGAGCAACAGAGTTTTCCTGATAGAGGCTTCCATTTACCCACAAGCTGGCTTTGGTGATGCTACGAGGGTGGCTATCCGGGAAACTGACGGTGATCTCCACAGGCAGCTCCGCTGGTGTGAGTGAGCCGTCCGCTGCAGTTTGGACACTTACTTTTTGTGGTAAGTTAATGAACTCCACTTCTGTCGGCATCACCTCGGCGGAAAAGGTAATTCTCGGAGAGGTTACCTCGCCCGCACTGGTCTGCAGGCTGAGCCCTAATTGATGCTCACCGCTTGTGCGTACCTGAGAAAGGTACGATATCTGGTAACGTTTACCTAAACCGAGAATGTAACTCGCGGGGTCAGGGATAGGCTCAGAGCCAGAAAAAAGAAACAAACTTCCGCCGCTGCCTTCGGCAAGATTGCGTAGATGTGGTAACTGCGGGTATGTGCTGACTTCAGGGTTCTCCGTGAGCCAAATATTGATGGTGATGTGATGGTCAAGCGCGGTTTGGAGCATTTCATCCAGTTGTGCGTCCTCGCCAAGGAGCGGCAGTACCGTGATGTAAAGCAGCGTTTTATCCTGACCGCTCTCATCTGCGCTGAGAGCCTCCAGAGCATGCTGCAAGCTGACGATGCTCGACTGCATCTTCCGCATATTGCCGGGGTAATCGGCTAATGCGATAAGCAGCGAGTCCATATCCGTGAAGCCCGTCTGCTCATAATCCGGGTTGATAAATAAGCTGAAGCGGTCACCTGAGCCAGGGATGAGGCTCTGATTGAGTTGGGTGAAACCCCGAATGAGTTTATCGTAACGCGAGATGCCGTTCACGTCCCGCCAAGCCAAGGCTATGCCAGGGTTGATGGCTAAGGCAAGATGAAAACCCTCATAGTTTTCCACCACACTGCGGACTGGCAGGATAGTATCGTTTTCCAGGACTTGCAGTGTGGTTGAGTCGATCTGGTCAACGGCTGGGTCTGGCAAGTGCCTTGGCTTCACCTCCGCGCGGATGAGGGGGAACTCGCGCGTGTCCACATTGCTCACTTCCAAGCTGGGCTGCGGTTGTGATAGAACTACAGCGAAGACAGAAAATACCTGATTGACTAAGAATATGAGCAGAAGTGCATAGATGCAAATGTTAGAAACCCAGCCAACACCACGAAGTGGGGCTCTGTTTTTCGACTGCGGGGTAGTTTTAAATAATCGGAGGAGCATAGACTCTATCTTGTTTATGCTAATTCTACCCGAGAGTGTTCTTGGGGACATTTCTAAGGTTTACGCTGAACTGATCTCTTATTCCCACTCAATTGTGGCGGGAGGCTTACTGGTGATATCGTAAACCACACGGTTGACATGCGGGATCTCGTTGACGATGCGGCTGGAAACGCGTGCCAGCAGCTCTTGCGGAAGGCGTGCCCAATCGGCAGTCATAAAATCAGTGGTGGTAACGGCGCGCAGAGCAACCACTTCCTGGTAACTGCGCTGGTCCCCCATCACACCCACGGTTTTAATGGGCAGTAGTACGGCGAAAGCCTGCGATGTGCCTTGCAGGGTGCCGGTGGAATCTTCCTGCAGCTGGAGGAGGCCGGCTTGCTCTAACTCCGCGGTGAAGATGGCGTCCGCTTCCCGCAGGGTTTCCAGGCGATCATGGGTGATCTCGCCCAGGCAGCGCACGGCTAAGCCAGGCCCAGGAAAGGGCTGGCGCCAGACCAAGCTGCGCGGCAGCCCGAGTGCCTCACCCACTGCCCGCACTTCATCTTTAAAAAGCAAACGCAAGGGCTCAACCAACTTGAAATGCAGGTCCGCCGGCAAGCCGCCCACGTTGTGATGGCTCTTGATACGCTGGGCTTGGGAAGCGCCCAGCCCCTGGGATTCAACCACATCTGGGTAGATCGTGCCTTGCACGAGGTATTCAATCGGTCCAATTTGCCGAGCCGCGGCTTCGAACTCGCGGATAAAGGTCTCGCCAATGATCTTGCGCTTAGTTTCTGGGTCGATAACGCCCTCAAGTGCGCTCAAGAAACGCTCGGAGGCATCTACGACCATCAACCGCTCGCCTAATAGCGGGCGGAATGCGGTTTCCACTTGCTGCCGTTCACCTTTACGCAATAAACCCGTATCGATAAAAACGCTATAGACCTGCTCCCCTAAGGCGCGCTGGGCTAAAGCCGTCGCCACGCTGGAATCCACGCCGCCGCTCACTGCGGAGAGCACCAAACCTTGCCCCACTTGCGCGCGAATACTTGCGACACTCTGCTCAATAATGGAAGCTGGAGTCCAATCGCCCTTGCAGCCGCATATATCGATGACGAAACGGCGCAGGATTTGCGCCCCTTGAGGAGTATGGCGCACTTCGGGGTGAAATTGCAGGCCAAAGCGGCGTTGCTCTAAGTTTCCAATAGCAGCGATGGGGCTATTGGCAGAGCGCGCCAACACCTGCCAGCCAGGCGGCTGCCGTTTTATTCGGTCGCCATGGGACATCCACACGGTCATTTCACCTTCTGGAAGCAGAGGGTTTGGCACCAACACCTGGATGGTTGCCAATCCGTATTCGTGCTCCTGCGCCGGGGTAACCTCGCCTCCTAATTGGACGGTGAGCGCTTGCATTCCGTAACAAATACCCAAAATAGGCAGGTCACTCTGCAGGATTGCGGCAGGAATTTTTGGTGCGTTTTCTGCATAGACTGAAAGTGGACCGCCAGAAAGGATGACCCCTCGGGTGTTGGGGTCAAGGAAGTCTGCTTCGGCAGCGTTCCAGGGTTTGATTTCACAATAGACTTGTGCTTCGCGTACCCGCCGGGCAATAAGTTGGGTGTATTGGGAACCAAAATCGAGGATGAGAATTTTATCCGTCATGAAAAGCGGGGTTATCTAATCAGCGAAGACGATTTTACCGTCCTCCATAGATGTGATTACAGCTAATGTGTGAATAGGAATATGAAGCGAAGAAAGCAGCTCACGACCACCTTCGAAAGTCTTCTCGATGAGTGCGCCGATGCCGACGACATCCGAGCCTGCTACCTGGGCTAAGCGCACTAAGCCGGCAATTGTTTGACCGGAGGCTAAAAAGTCATCGATAATTAGAATGCGTTCACCTTTTTCCAAGTATTCCGGTGAAACGATCAACTCCACTTTTACCCCTTTGGTATGTGAGGGAGCAACTGTCAAATAGACTTGATTGGGCATGGTTACAGGCTTGGATTTGCGGGCGTAAACCACGGGCACCTGCAGGTATTTGGCGGTCATAAGTGCTGGTGCGATGCCAGAAATCTCAGCGGTGAGAACTTTTTCGGCTCGGACAGGGGCAAAAAGGCGTGCCAGTTCCGCTCCACAAGCATCCATCAGCATCGGGTCGACTTGATGATTGATAAACCGATCCACTTTGAGGATACCATTGCCTAAATTGCTTCCGTCTTTCAAAATGCGTTGTTTGAGTAATTCCATCCGTTAACTCCATCCACTCTATTCAATTCAGTCCATATAAAACCTGCGGAATGTTTTCGGCTTATTTTCCTTTTTATGCTTTCTGATGCAGCAGCTCGCCTTGTGCGACGGTTACGGCTTTGCCACCGATATAAACGCGATCTTCGCCTAAGCGCGCCCAGACTTCGCCGCCGCGTGGCGAAGCTTGATAGGCATGGAATTTGCTCTTTCCCAAACGTTCAGCATAGTAAGGGGTGAGCACACAGTGCGCCATACCCGTGACGGGATCTTCATAGATCCCGGTTTTAGGTGAGAAAAAACGCGAGATGAAGTCATACTTCTCTTCACAGGGCGCCGTAATGATAAGGTCAACTTGCTGGAGGGTGGCAATTTTCTTCCAATCGGGTTCAAAACTGCGTACCGCTTCCGGGCTTTCTAATTCCACCAGCAATACCTGATCGGTATAAACAGCGGCTGCGCGTGGTTCCAGCCCCAGAACATCGACGATCTCAGGTGTAATCGGTTGAGGGGTCGGGTTGCGGCGGGGCATATCGAGTTCTATGGTCCCATTGGAGAAACTCGAAGTAATTTTGCCACTTAGGGTGTAAAAGGCGATGGTTTCATCGGGCTCGAAAAACCCGAATTCATACAAAATGTGCGCACTAGCAAGCGTGGCATGTCCGCACAAGTCCACTTCAGTTTTGGGCGTGAACCAGCGTAAATTGTAGCCCTCTCCTTTGGGTAGGAGGAAAGCGGTCTCCGAAAGTGCCATCTCAGCCGCTACTTGCTGCATCCACGTATCGCTGCGCGGAGATTGTAGCATGCAAACCGCTGCGGGATTGCCCTTAAAGGGTTCTACAGCAAAAGCATCGACGTGATAAATCGGAATTTTCATCTTTAACTCCTGATTTTTGCAGTTGCTTCATTTTAGCAGATTGTCTGGAAAATTGAGATAGAAAAGTGGAGAGATTCTGATGAAAATGAGCAAGTATGAGAGTCATGAATTCAAATAAAAACAGTATTCTGGCGGCTTTATGAATTTCTTTGTCTGATTGGGTCAATCCCGCAAGTTGAATGGGTGTATCACGACGAGGTATTCAACTACTGGTTGATGGGTATAATAACCTCGTGAACAGAAAATACGTTTGCCGGATACTCGGCCTTGGGTTAATCTTGCTATTGGGCGGCGTCTTCTCGGTCGAACGCGCCAGCGCCTCTAGCGGGACGGACACGCCTTATTACAACCTCCCCTTATGCTTGCCGGGGTTTTACGCCCATGCACCAACGAACTGCCTGCCATTAGGCGCATCTGAGTCGGTGAGCCAAATCCGCGCGATGGGTATACCCTACCCACAAAAAGAATTACCGGCAGCTTCGCCAAACATCGAGCTTACGGCATTACCCGTGCGTGTGGCGCGAGTGGAACTCAACGGTGCCGAGCCTTTACCGGTTTATGCAAGCTTGGATGATGCGCGCGCCGAGGGTACGCCTTCCCGTACCATTCCAGCCGGAGAATCGCGCTATGTAGCGATGATTGACCAAGTCGAAGTTGATGGTAAATCCTTTGTCCGCCTCGAAAGTGGGGGGTGGGTACAGGCTAAGCCGATTTACACTTGGATTCGCTTCCAAGGTTTGGTTTTTTCGCACACACCAGAAAATGATTTTGGCTGGGCGGTGGATGAAGCAGAAATCTACGCGGCACCGGGTTACAATTCCCCGAAAACAGGCAAGTCTGTTCCTAAATATGAACTTATTCAGATTTATCAGGTCGCTCAGGCAGACGACTACGAATGGTACCTTATTGGACCGAATGCATGGGTTTCTTCGCATAAAACCCGACGGGTGATTGTGGACACAACCAAACCAGAAGGCGTGACAGGCGACCGTTGGATCAAAATTGACTTAGCCAATTTTACGCTTTCTGCTTATGAGGATGGCGAGTTAGTTTTTGCCACTCTTGTTTCCACCGGGTTGCCGCCGATGTATACACGACCAGGTTTGTTCCAAATTTATGAACGCTACGAAGCCAGCCCCATGTTCGGCGCAACAAGGGCTGACCGCTCCGATTATTATTACTTAGAAGCCGTTCCTTGGACGATGTATTATGACGACACCAGGGCGATCCATGGCGTCTATTGGCCGATTATGTTAGGTTATAACCAATCGCACGGCTGCGTGAACTTAGCACCTGGCGACGCTAATTGGCTATATGCCTGGGCTGAGCTTGGAGATTGGGTTTATGTAGTAGACCCTTCTGGCGAGACGCCAACCGATCCAGCTTACTATTTGGGAGTAACCGCTGGTCCATAGAAACTCACTGGATCAAAACACGGCTGCGAGTAGCAGCCGTGTTTTTTAACGAAGAGTTTTCAAGAGAAGGGCTACAGCTGGTAAATTTGGCTGTACTTTTGCTCCAAATACCGCATATATGGCTCGGGGTTAATGCGTGAACCCGTAATCTTTTGAACAAAATCTTGCGGGTCATAGCGGGAAGCGTAGCGGTGCACATTTTCTCGCATCCAAGCCAATACCGGTGCGAAGTTACCGGATGCGATCTCATTAGGTATGTCGGGATGATCAGCTACCATTTTTTTCCACCATTGGGCGGAGATCAAATTGCCCAGTGCGTAGGTAGGGAAGTAACCAATCATGCCACCGGACCAGTGTACGTCCTGCAGCACACCGCTGCTATCATCCGGCGGGGTAACACCCAGATATGCTTGCATGCGGCTGTTCCAGATCTCTGGCAGATCCTTGGCTTGCAGCTTGCCTTCCATGAGGTCAGTTTCGATTTCAAATCGCAGCATGATATGCAAATTGTAAGTGGCTTCATCAGCTTCGATGCGGATGAGTGAAGGTTCCACGCGGTTGATGCCACGGTAGAACTGTTCGAGGCTAAGGTTGGCTAAGTGTTCAGGGAAGAGCATCTGCAGGATGGGGAAGGCGAACTGCCAGAAAGCCTGTGACCTGCCTATCAGGTTCTCCCAGAAACGCGATTGAGATTCATGCACGGCTAAAGAAGTAGGACGTCCTAAGCTGGTGTTGCGGTACTTGGGGTCTAAACCCTGATCGTAAAGCGCATGACCAGCTTCGTGCATGGTGCTGAAGAGGGAGGACATGCCGTCTGTCTCCAGGTAGCGTGTGGTGATGCGCACATCGCCATAGCCAAAGCTGGTGGTAAATGGGTGAGGAGCCAGATCCATGCGTCCGCGGTTCCAGTCATACCCCATGCGCGTAGCTATAAAGCGGCTAAATTTCTCTTGAGAATCAAAGTCGTATTTCTGCCTAATAAAGCTGTTATCGACCTGCTCAGCTTGAGCAATCCGTTGGAGGAGTTCTACCTGCTTGGGGCGCAAAGCGTCAAAGATGGCTTTTACCTCGGCAGTTTTCATGCCGGGCTCATATTCCATCAAAAGAGGGTCATAAGGATGGTCATAAGGTTTGAAAAGCTCAGCTTGTTCCCGGCGCATTTCGATGATGCGGGTCAGATGCGGAGCAAAGCTCGCAAAGTCATTATTCTGGCGAGCTTGCACCCAAACTTCGTGGGCTTGGGATGTGACCATAACGAACTCGATCAATTTCTCGCGGGGGATGCGAGAAATATGCTCAAAATCGCGTTTGGCTACCTTGATTTCACGCGCAAGGTCATCATCTGCATTGATGTCTGGGGTCTCACTGGCGAGATCTTCGATTAGTGTGCCTAATTGGGGGGAAGTCGCGCGATCATACATTATGCCGGCAACGAGAGCAGCTTGTGCGCTGCGGTCTTCCATTCCACCGCGGGGCATATTGACCTGTTGGTCCCAATCGAGCAGAGCTTGGATACCACCGAGATTAGCTAATTCCGCTGTCAGGCGGCGAAGTTGATTGAGTTTTTCTTCTGTGCTCATGATTATCTCATTGAGTTATTAGCAAATTTTCCAACGAAGAGGTTTACCATTGAGTGCATTCAATACCTCAGTTGAAATATCGACTGCAGCACGGCATTGAGCTTCTTTGGTCTGAGCGCCAATATGAGGCGTAGCAATTACTTTAGGATGCTTCACTAAGTCCCAATTAATTGGGGGCTCTTTCTCGTACACATCCAGAGCTGCGCCGCGGACTTTGCCGCTTTCCAGTGCGCGCAGCAAAGCTTCTTCGTCCACAATTCCGCCACGGGCATCATCTACCAGAAAGACGCCATCTTTCATTTTGGCGAATGCTTCATCATTAATTAAGTGATGGTTCTGTTCTTTGTAAGGTGCATGGATGCTGATCATGTCCGAGCGGCTCAGAAGTTCATCGAGGTTTACACATTCGGCACCTTGGGCAATGATATTGGCTTGATCTCGGAAGGGGTCGAATGCTAAGACGTTCATCCCCAGAGCTTGGGCGTATTTTCCAACGGTTGAGCCGATATTGCCAAAGCCGATGATCCCGAGAGTTTTACCAAAAAGTTCTGCGCCATTAAATTCCTTCTTGAGCCACTGACCAGCCTTCATACTCGCATCCGCGCGGGGGATCTCCCTCACGAGCGCAAACATAAAGCCTAATGTTAATTCGGCGACAGCTTGGGTAGTGGCGACAGCAGCATTAACCACAGAAATCTGGTGAGCTTGGGCTGCCCTGAGGTCGATGTTATCCACACCAACGCCCATTCGCCCGATAACTTTCAGGTTTTTCGCGGCAGCAATGACCTCAGCGGTCATTTTGGTGCGCCCCCGAATGATGACTGCGTCATATTCTGGGATGATCTGTAGCAGCTCAGCTGCTTCGATACCTTTCTTGTCGTCTACGATGCATTCTTGAGTGAGGATTTCTTTGCCGGCGCTTTCTATGCCATCGGTGATCAATATTTTCCAAGTCATGTTTCTCTCCTATTTTTGAAATTTTTATAGCTTTATTTTATCTGATTTAGCACTCTTGTGTCACCTTTACGCCTCGTGATGCCTTTTGCATCCAAGTATTCCAAGACCGCTACGGCATATTTTCGGCTGGTCTGAAAGTGATCGCGAAACTCCGCGAGCGTCAATGTACCATATTCCAGCAGGTAATTTTTCACCCAGGAAGTCATTTCCTCAACTACAGCAGGCGTGAATAAAATCTGGTCCGAGACCTGGACGAGATCTTGATGAGCAATCATCCCTTGGAGTAATTCCTCGCCAACAATTGCCTTGGCTTCTGTAACATCCGGAGGGGTGTATGGCGCAGTTTTGAATTTTTCGAGTAGTATGTCTGCCTGTGCTTGCTGTGAAGGCGTAAAGCTGATGGTATCGCCAGCCTTGGCTACCAGTGCCCCGTGTTCCTCGATGAGGTTCGTGTTTATTAATTGGCTTAAAACTGCATCAAAAGCAGCCTGGGTGAGCTTGAGTTGGCTGCGTAAGGCTTCTCGTGCCATCCCAAGGTGGAGCGGATGAGCTTGGTGATAAGCCTGCAAAGTTTGCAGTATTGTTTGTTCCAACTTTTCCCAATTAGAGGTCGTGATGATCAGGCTTTTTTGCGGATTAGTGTCTGGCTTTAGCACAATAATTTGGCTGTTCTGCTCAAGTTCTTGCAAAAGGGCGAGAGTCTGATTTTCTTCAAAACCGATTTTTTGCTGGAGGTCAGCCACCGTGCTAACCCCCATGCCATTGAGAGCTTGGATCAAAACCTCGGAAGGTTTCCCTTTGCGTAAATTTTGAAGTTGCTGGACCACTATAGGGTCAAAGCGGCGGTGCAACTTCCCTGGATATGCGTCCAGTACAATTCCGCCGCCTAATGTTTCTGATGGTGAAGGCAGGCGCAAGATGTAACGATCTCCGCGCACTGCCATAATGGGAGACGCTAATCTCAATTGTATAAAGCCTTCCTCGCCTGGCTCAAGGCGGTTGGCACCCAGCAAACGGGCTTTTGCTACTGTTTCGGAGGCACCGATGAAGAGCTTCACCTCGGTGTTGTGCTCAAAACTAGCAGATAAGCCAGGGAGATAGCGAAAGGAAACATCGAGCAGCTGGGTCGGCTTATAGCTTCCCGGTAGAGCGATGACGTCCCCGCGGGTAATTTGGCTTTTATCAATACCGCTAAGGTTTAACGCTGTGCGTGTACCGGGATGAGATTGCATTTGCATTTGATTGTGATTTTGGATGCCGCGGATTCGAGCATGCAAACCTGTTGGCAGGCAAACAACTTCCTCTCCTACAGAGAATGTGCCATCCAGTAGAGTGCCAGTGACGATGGTGCCAAAACCAGTCAGGCTGAATACGCGGTCAACAGGTAGGCGTGGTCGTCCGTAATCTGATTTGACCGGCGTCTCCGCCAAAACCCGCTCCATTGTTTGGATGAGTTCCTGCAAGCCAGTGCCGGTCTTAGCCGAAACTTTAACCAAGGGGGCGTTGCTCAAGCTTGTATCCTGCACCAGCTCATGGGCTTCCAGTTCCACCAACTCCAGCCATTCTGTATCATGGATGAGGTCGGTTTTGGTGATAACGATAATGCCTTTTTGAATTTGGAGTAGATCGAGAATGGCTAAATGCTCTCTCGTCTGGGCGGAAACGCCCTCGTCGGCAGCGATCACCAGCAGCACAGCATCAACCCCGCCAATACCAGCCAGCATATTGCCAATGAAGTCGCGGTGACCAGGTGTATCCACAATGCCGATTTGTTCTCCGTTTGGCAGCTGAAGAGCCGCAAAACCGAGTTCTATTGTCATTTCCCGCTCGATTTCCTCTTTGAGGCGATCGGGATGCACTCCGGTGAGGGCTGCAATCAGTGTGGATTTGCCGTGATCAACGTGGCCGGCAGTCCCAATGATGTGCACGGTTTTACTGAGCTTTCTTCTCCGCTAAAGGAGCTAAGGACTGAATGGATTCCTGATAAGCCGTTAGAACCAGTTGAACATGCTGGAAGGTCTCATTAGCGAGCCGGCTCAGATCTTCCTGGAGATTAGCTGTGTTATCGGTAAGCGCTTCAATTTGCTCTTGCGCCTGAGTTATGTGCTGATTGAAACTGCGGGTTTGCTCTTCTTGTGCCAAGAGGTAGTTACTCCAGCGCTTGACGTCATCGGATTTAAAAGTGTTCCATTCTTGGCGGAAGCGTTCATCACTCAGGCGTTGCATTTCACTGATTTCGTTGATGCGTCGTTCGAAGCGTTGGGTAACTTCATCAACGCTGGCTAAAGCTTTATCTATGGCTGCTTTGGCTTTCTCCAAATCTTCTAGCTGGCTGGAAATATTAATGTTGATCTTATCGATTTCTTCAAAACGTTTTTCCCAGGTTTTGAAGATTTTTTCTTTTTCAAGCAAGGAATTATTGACCTTATCCATGAAGACAGCCTGGGCTTCCTTGCGGTCTCTTTCGTAGGTCATCAGCTCTGTGAAGCGTGTATCAAATGTTTTGAAACTATCGCTGAAGCTATCAAAGCGGCCGCGTGTCTCTTCTAAGCGTTTGCGTAATGAAACCACTTCGCCTTGAAGGTCGGTGATCACTTTGCCCTGCTGGCGGAAATTTTCTTCCAAGAGATGAAGCGAACGGCGGTAATCATCATCAAAACGGGTGGCTTCTGCTATCTTCCCTTTTAATTCTTCAATCTGGCGGGCAAGACGGGCATCTTCCACTTTGTAAGTCTTTAGTTCATTCCGAATCGGTTCAAATTGCTCAGTGAATGGATAAAGTTCACTCACGGAGCGGCGGATAGCTTCAATTTCCAATTTCAAGCGTTTGACTGATTCATTAAGATTTAAGTCAGCCCGTTCGTTTACGTCGCGAATTTGCTTGGTCAAGTCGTTATTCAGTCGTTCAATGCGGTTTTCGTATTTATCAAAGCTGGCAATTTGTGAGGTAAGCTTGACGATTTCTGTCTCCATCTCTTTGAGTTGTTTCCGCAAGGCAATATTTTCACCTTCTAAAACAGTCAAACGATTTTGCAGGGAGGCTAAGTTATTTTTATCGTTGCGCCGTTCGTTATCCAGCCATTCGATTCGCTTCTCGAGTTGTTCTAATGCGCTAATTTCATCCATTTTTCACCTAACTATCACCATCTGGGTGGTTCAATATAACGATTATACCTATAAATTATTCTGAGTATTTACACTTCGCTTTAAGGCATGGATAAATGCGTGAATGGCTCAAGAATCTCCATTATGCTCGGCAAGATCACTTGAGGGGCAATAGCTATGGATAACATCAAGACAAGCACTAAAATTATGGGTACCACAAGTTTTGCAGGTTCTTTATCGGGGGTTGGGGATATATTATTTCCCGCGTTGCGGATAAACAAGCTAAACAAGTGCAAAATGGCAACCAGCATTCCCAACCCGCCTATTATGATAAAAGGTATGGTCTCAGGAGCGTTTCGGGATGCAAGCAGCCAAAGCATCTGCTTCTGTGGGAATAGTGGCAGCAAGGGAAAGCCCAGCAGGCTAAGCATGCTGATCAGGATGCTCGCGGAGAGTAGTGGGTAAGCGTGGAAAAGCTCAGATAGCAAGCTCTGTTCAAAACTAGCTTCCGGCTGTAGTTGCCTTATTCCGGAAAGTGCCCAACCCCACAGGAAATAACTGAATACTCTAGGTAAAAGGAGCATAGCTAAGTATGGAAGCCCTCCTTGAGGGGTAAGGCTGATCGCGAGTAACGAGTAACCCGTCTCCATAATGATGAGATATCCAAAATGGCGAGCAAGGTTCTGTTGTAAGGTAGCAGCCAAGCCGCTGAAGGTAATCATGATCACACCTAACCAACGTAAACTGGTATAAACCTGTGGGAGGTTGCGCAGCCAGGCGTATTGATCTAAAAAAGTGAGTAAAAATACGGAAAGTGCAGTCTGCATGATTGCAAGAAGGAAGCTCACTGCCCATGGAGAACTGCTCTGGCTGATCATTGGAATCCAAGAGTGAAAGGGAAAAGCTCCGATCCAAAGGGCAAAGCCAAACAAGAGCATGATGCTAGCACGCACAAGCAAAGGGCTGGCAGCTGGCACTGCGCTTATACCAGAAAGCATCCAGCCGGTCAGCAAAATGAGCGCTAAAGCCAAGGTCTCGAAAACGATATAGCGCAGCAAACCTAAGTCAGTCTTTTTTCCGCGAGGAGAAAGCAGCGGCACGCTGAGCAGCGCAATCAGCTCGATTAGCAAGGCAGCATAAAGAAAAGGGATTACTGAAAGCACAGTTACCCATAAAGCCGTTATCACCAATGAAAGCGCGTTGAACCAGGTGCTCACCTTGAAGACGCTATTACCCAAGTTCCAGAGAAGTGTAATTGCATACAACAAAGCTATCATCGTTAAGCTTTCACCAGTAATCTGCACGGTGCGGTTGAGGATCACTAAACTATTTGGGATTTCAATGCGCTGGTCGGGGAGCACAAACGCTAAATCTTTAGGAAATACGAGTGCCAGAACCACTAAACCAAGCGTAAAAACACAAGTGAGGATGCTTGAGAGCTTGGGTTTATTATGCAAAAGTGCTAAGACGCCCGCAAAGCCTATGGGAATGACAATCCAAATTAAGGGTGTGCTCATGGCTGCTCAATCTCCGCATCTTTAACCAAGAAATAAGCTCCAACCAACGCTAATCCGAGGTTGATGCCGGCGAAAAGGGCTTCCAACAGTAGAGAAAGCTCCAAGGCAGCGTAAAGCAGTTCAAAACCGGAAAGGAAAGTGAGCAAACCCAGAATTATATAGAATGGCTCTGAGATCATACTCACTTGCAGCAAACCTAAGAGCATCGTTCCTACTGCAGCCAGCAGCAAGGGTTGATTGCTCTCCATCAAAAACAAACTTTGAATTTGCGGTAGGAAGATAATAGTGAAGACAATCATGAAAAGACCGGCTAAAAAGCGGAAAATCTGTCCGCTGCTGAGGCGTTGCGGAGCTTTCAGGGTATAGAATTCTCCCACCGAGGCTAAGGTGACATATAGCACCAATGTATCCATCCAACCAACGATAAGCTTAATCGCGGCGAGTGTCGGCGGTCGCACTAAGGTGAGCAAGAGGAACATACCCAAGTATTGCGCCGCTAAAGCAATCAAATTCACCAGCCATTGCCGCCGGGTAAGGTTAACCTCAGCTGCGAAAAGCATCAGACCAGCTGGAATAAAGAGCCAGGATAAGTTCATGGCGTTGGCACCCCTGCAAGGAAGAGCGTAATCAGAATGACAAGGAAGACCAGCGACCAAAGTATCCCACCTTCACCTTCGATAATTCGGCTAACAGTGAGACCTACCGTTGCTGCTTGCCTGAAAAACCAACCAAGTGATTGATAGAGCCATTGTAAACTCAGGATGTTTTGAAACCCTTGGATGAGTACGCTCCCTAAGCGGTAAAAACGGAAGTTTTGCTTTTGAATGAGGGCTGAAATCTGGGCACCTTGCCAAAAATAAAAGCTGGCAATTAATCCCGCCATTAACAGGCTGGCAAGACTTGCCACCCATAAGCCTGAAGTGAGGCTTCCAGGCCAACCGCCTAGCGTGAGGATCACGATCGTCTGCACTATCAAAATCAAGCCTAGGGGGTATGTGATACGGGCATGCCGTTCGAGCCCTGTAACTGTGCCGGTGATCTCAAAGGTATAGCGCAAATACCCTAATACCAGCATCGTGTGGGCTAGAAGCATGAGTGCGGAGCCAAAAGTGAAGCGGGTGCCTAATAACCCTTCCCAACCCGAAGCCGCTAAGGTATAAGGTAAGCCGATGAAGCCCAAGATACCCAATATAGGCAAAAAGCGGATGCGGCGGATTGGTGGATCGAAGAGGAAAAGCGTACTACCGCTCAGTAAAAGGGCAGTTCCCCAAGCGCGGCTGGCTGGTGCAGCGCCATTGAGCGCACACATGATACTAAAAGATGCTAAGGCGATAATCCAAAAAGGTCGCGCATTGTGTTGATTTTTTCCGGTGAGCCACATCCCCGCTGCGTAAAGCGCTGCAACGATGGTGAGCACTTTGAATAGCGCTAACCAGACAGGCTGATTAGTAAGTAGGTTAGCTGGCAATCGGGTGATGACTGTTAAGCTGGAAGCAACCGGGGAAAGCCTCAGCAGCAGCGCGGGTCCATTTTTCTCCTCAGGGGATTGCAAGAAGGGCAGGTTTAACGGAAGCACACCCAACCTGAGACCGGCAGCTAACAAGAAGAAAATGCCCGCCTGAGATGGAATCGCGGACAGCGCAAACCCAGGTTGGACCAGCCAGCCAGAAACTGTGCCGGCTGCAAGTGTTAACGTGCTCAACATGCGCACACCGAACACGGTTGGCAAGCGGGCAGCCGAGTGATATGACTGCCAGCTAGGCAAGGTAGAAATAAACTCCAGAGCATCTACCAACACCCAAGCAAAAATAAGCATATTAGGGTCACCAGCGAAAAGAGCCAACAGATTAACCGCCGTGAGCGCTAAGGAATTAGCCCAAGCTTTAGGAGAGGAAGGCAAAAAGCTGCGGGTAGAATCGGTAAAAATCACCGCCATACAAAGAGTTACGAGTGAAAGAGCATACGGCCAATTATCATAGTTAATTTCTAAAAATAGCCGCGTATGAAAGAGAGATTCTGGCTGCCAGGCGAACAAACTAAGGTCTGTGGGGAGGTAAAGCCGTAATAAGAGCACACCGAGCCAGGAAATAGCTGCTCCTACCAGCGCAATCATCCAAGAACGGGAAACTTTAGGCTTGAGCGCATCCGAAATGGCAATAGCAGCTGAGCTTACCAATAAGAGTGCAAGGATTACTAAGATAGGCATGGCGCCAATCCTCTCAACTCAGAGAATCACTCCTGGGTGAGTCATCAAATAACGCCCACTGCCAGCTTTACCGAACCATTGCTGATCCGCTACAATTCTCTTTCCACGTAGGAATACCTGACGAGGGAAGCCCTTTAGCTGCCAGCCTTCATAGAGGTTGTAATCGGTGCGATGCTGGGCAACATGCACACCATAGGTTAGCTCATAGTTGGGATCCCAAAGTGCCAGATCGGCATCGGAGCCTGCAGCTAAGCAGCCTTTTTGTGGGTAAAGACCGAAAATTCGGGCAGGGTTCGTTGAGGTAAGTGCGACAAACTGATTTGGTGTGATTCTGCCAGCACCGACTGCATGCGTCCAAAAAACTGGCAGGCGGTCACCCACGCCAGGTAAGCCATTGGGAATTCGAGTGAAGTTATCTTTGCCCAGCTCCTTGCCCGGGATGGCGACGGGCTCGCCCTCGTAGAGGATTGGCTTGGTGCCATCGTAAAAGAAGGGGCAATGATCAGTGGCTAAAACTTGAATAGTGCCGGTTTCGATCCCGCGCCAAAGTCCTTCCTGATCGGCAGGGCTGCGCAACGGCGGAGAGCAAACCCACTTAGCGCCATCTTGGCGTTCCAAGTCTTTCTCGCTGAAAAATAGATATTGCGGGCAGGTTTCGCCCATTGCCCGGACGCCATGATTGCGCCCATAAGCCAACTGGTCAACCTCGCCAGCTACGTTCATGTGCACCAAGTACACAGGTGCTTCAGCCTGGGCAGCCAAGGCAACAGCGCGCAGGCTGGCTTCCACTTCGCCCCAGCCGGGACGCGTGCGCGCATGCCAAACCGGGCTCGTGTGCCCTTGGGCTAAGGCTTCTGCCGTCAGGACGTCAATGACGTCACCATTTTCGGCATGGACCATAGTGAGCAAGCCATGCCTACCGGCAATGCGCATTACCTTAAAAATATCGCCATCTCCCAGTCGCAGGCGGTTATTATAGGCAGTAAAAACTTTGATGGAACGAATGCCTAACGAGGGTAGGTCAGGCAGCTCTTCCGCAACGCTTTCATCGAAGCGAGTGATGTTCATGTGCAAGCTGTAATCGATAGCAGCTTTGCCCTCGGCTTCGGCACGTTTACGGGCAATATTTTCGGCTAAGCTGCCGGCATCTTGAGAGACAAAGTCAATGATTGTGGTAGTACCTCCAAATGCAGCTGCTTTGCTGCCGGTGTAATAGTCATCGGAAGAAACCGTCTCGCCCATGGGCAAGTTTATGTGCACATGCGCATCGATTCCGCCTGGTAAAACAAGCTGCCCAGAAGCGTCCACAACCTCAGCATCAGCAGCTTCGATGGACGGGGCAATTTGAATAATATGCTCCCCCTCAATGAGGAGATCGGCTTGAAAACTGCTTTCGGCTGTAACTAAAGTTCCGTTTTTGATTAATGTTTTCATTTTGCCGCCTTTCATAAGTTGAATAGGCACTGGATTGTTTGGTGTGGGTCAGCCCAGTAAGCTGCTACCCCCACTTCCCACTTAATAGCGCTAATATGGCTGGATCGAGAGGTAGCGTTGGCAGTTCAGTCGCTTGATACTCATTGGCTTTTAGGGCGCGTTCTCGCAAGGACTGCCACAAAACACTGCGTTCCTCATCGTGGACAGGCAAATCGGCTAAGCTTTCTGCTTGCCAAATTCTGCCCATGGTCGTGTAGAAGAAGGTAATACGCTTCCAGCTGCCAGCGGGGATAGGTTGAGCTAATTCTTCTAGCGGACCTAGTTGCAGCTTGAAATATTCCTCTTCAGCGCGTGGGTGATTAGGCTGATCGTGCAACAGTTCTACGCGTGTGGTAAGCTCATGCCCCAAGATCGGTGCCACCCAGCGGATCTGCCAGCGTT
This sequence comes from Candidatus Mesolinea sp., assembly GCA_034430095.1. GTDB lineage: Bacteria > Chloroflexota > Anaerolineae > Anaerolineales > Anaerolineaceae > Mesolinea. The sequence goes on along the minus strand of DAOUFK010000006.1, from coordinate 25,372 downwards.
CTTCCGGCGGGAATGCTCCGGTCTGATAAAAGGCTAAGTAATCCACAGAGATCACTTTGGGTGCGCTTTTGAGCGGGATGCGATACCAACCCAAAACGCGCGCAATCTCCAGGTCGCGCTGGTTAGGCATCACCGCTACCAGCACGAGATCAGAAGCATGGCTTACAGTTTGGGTTGCCATCCGCTGCCTCGCCTTAGACTACCGCAGCTTTGCGGTTGAATTCCTCAATGAGCGCATCAATCTGGGGTACCTGCGCTTGCAATTCGGTCCAGTAATCTGGGTCATACCATTGCGCCTGGATTTCTGCGTAAGTCTTGCCCTGCTGCTCTACCCAGGTGTAATACTTGAGGTTATGAATGCGCTTGCGGTCGTAGTAGCTTAGCTCTTGCATAAAGTCGATAGGCTGACCTTTGAGGTAGCGGGCGTCATCGGCTGCAGCCTGTGTGGCAGAATAAGAGCCACTTTCGGCGCGCATTTCTGCTAGCCGGCTTTGGTACAGCTCCATGGAATCAGTCAGCACAGTCACGACCACATCGTTGGCGGTGAGCTCGTTATATTTGGCAAATTTGATTGCAGAGAGCAAATTGGAGATACTGGAAAAACCGAGTAAATCTAATTGCGAGACCAAGTTTTCTTCCACGCCAGAATTAATCAGGTATTCTCTACCGGTCGGTTCGTTAAAGAGGCGCGCCAAGTTCACTACAGCCTGATCATCTATGGCAACCACAAAATCGGTGTTCCGCACGTTATGAATCCAAGGCACGTGCTTATCGCCAATGCCCTCAATGCGATGTGAGCCGAAGCCGTTAATAAGCAAGGTTGGGCATTGCTGCGCTTCGCTCGCGACCACTTTGCTGGCTGGGAATTGTTGCTTGAGGTAATCGCCGGCAGCAATCGTGCCAGCTGAGCCAGTGGCGGAGACGAACCCGCGATAAGTATCCTTGGGTCCAAGCTTTTGCTGCAGCACTTCGGCAATGGCGCTGCCAGTGATGGTATAGTGCCACAGGTAATTGCCAAATTCATCAAATTGGTTGAAGATCATCAGGTCCTGACCGCTGCGGCGTAATTCCCAGCACTTATCGAAAATCTCCTTAACGTTGGATTCGCTGCCTGGAGTTGGGATCACATCGCTCGCGATTTTGCTGAGCCATTCAAAACGTTCACGGCTCATGCCTTCGGGCAGAATGGCAATTGACTCACAGCCCAGAAGAGCCGAGTCGTATGCGCCGCCGCGGCAATAATTGCCGGTGGAGGGCCAAACGGCTTTCTGCTGGGTGGGGTCAAACTGACCCGTGACCAAGCGGGGTACCAGGCAGCCGAAAGCTGCCCCCACCTTATGTGCACCGGTGGGGAACCACTTGCCTACCAAGGCAATGATACGCGCATTCACGCCCGTGAGACTGGAGGGGAATTCTAAGGCATTTACGCCATCAAACAACCCGCCACTAGGTTTAGGCTCGTTTTTCCAGGTAATACGGAAAAGATTGAGCGGATGCAAATCCCACAAGCCGATGTCTTTCAGCTGGGCTTTGATTTCCTCCGGGATGAGGTTAGGGTCACGTTGTTGGGCGAAAGTTGGGATGATAATGTGCTTTTCGCGCACCCTCTGCAAAGTTCTTTCCAAGCGGTCGGGCATGATGGATAAATCAATTTTGGTCATAAATTCCTCTCTGAGAGTGGTTAAGATTACGCCTTGCGGTCAGGCGGAAGGTCTAAGCGGATGGGATTGAAGGGTTCTTCGGGTCCTTCTGCCACAATGTAGAGCGGGCGACCCTTAGCTTCATCATAAATGCGGCCAATGTATTCGCCCAGAACCCCCATAAAGGTGAGGATTAGTCCAGCGAGGAATACCATAATGATCCCTAAGGTAGCAAGCCCGTGAAAGTCCACATGGGCAGCGGTACTCAGGATGATGACCACAATCAGGCTGATGAAATCCAGCGCAATCAAGCCGATGCCAACGCGGGTGGCAAGCTCCAGTGGCCACATGGAAAAGCCAGTAACGGCATTCATAGCTAACTTGAGCATCTTTTTGAGTGGGTATTTGCTCTCACCGGCATGACGTGCCTCACGTTTGTACTCCACCCCAATTTGCTTAAAGCCGGTCCAGGCACTCATGCCGCGCAAAAAGCGGTTTCTCTCGCGCATTGCCTTCATAATATCGACCACCTTGCGGTCCATCAGGCGGAAGTCGCCGGTATCCAGCGGTATACGAATGTCAGTAATACGATCAATGATTCGGTAAAAGGCGGAGGCAGTGGCAGTCTTGAAGCGGGTTTCGCCTTCGCGTTCGGTGCGTACAGCATAAACTACCTGGTAACCTTCGCGCCATTTTTCAATCAACTTCCCAATAACTTCAGGCGGATCCTGCAGGTCGGCATCAATGATGATGACGGCATCTCCGCGGCTGTAATCCAAGCCTGCGGTTACGGCGATTTGATGCCCAAAGTTGCGCGCAAAAATCACCGGTCGCACGCGGGCGTCAGAAGCAGCTAACTTGCGAATCACCTCCGTGGAGCCATCTTGGCTGCCATCATCAACCAGAATCAATTCCCAAGCTTCGCCAGTCTTTTCCATCTCATCGCGGACGCGTGCATACAACAATGGTAGGTTTTCCAGCTCGTTGTAGATGGGAGCAATAATCGAAAAAACAGGTTTATCCATAAATCACCTTCTTTAATGCTTGAATTGTTGGTTCGATGACTGGTGCCGCTGGCACTGAGCGTATCGCAGCGTTGATATCCTTGAGCCCGCTGCCAGTGCACAGCACCAAAACTGGGGCAGCAGGATCTTGCTGGCAGGTCTCCAAGGCTTTGACCAATCCGGCAAAAGCAGCTGCTGCGGCTGGCTCCACAAAGATGCCAACTTTGCCTAAGGTAGGAATACTCTGCAGGATCTCTTCATCGGAAACTTTGATGTAGGTGCCATGGGTCTCGCGCACAGCACGCAGCGCACGAAAGCCGTCGCGTGGCAGGTCCACATGGATGCTGTCTGCAATGGTCACAGCATGGACAGGCTCAACAGTATCTTTGTTAGCTAAAAAAGCATTGGCAATCGCCGCAGAGCCTTCGGCTTGTACGCCGATTAATCTCGGCAAGTGCTCGATCCAGCCCAGGCTTCGCAAGTCCTGGAAGCCTTTATAAACCCCGGAAATGATATTGCCATCTCCCACTGGGATGTAAATGTTGAGCGGAGGCGCAGAGGGGTCGAGCTTGCGTAGCACCTGCTCCCAAATCTCGAAAGCAGCAGTCTTTTTGCCCTCCGCGGTGAAGGGGTTATAGCCAGTGTTGCGGTTATACCAGCCAAAAGTTTGCGAAGCAGTGATGCTCAAGTCAAAAGCTTGGTCGTAGTTCCCATCCACCAGGATGACCTGGGCGCCAAAGACGAGCAATTGGGCAATTTTGGCAGGAGGCGCTGTGCGAGGTGCGAGGATGATGGCGTGCATCCCAACGCTGGCAGCCATGCAGGCAGTGGCGGCGCCGGCGTTGCCAGTGGAGGCGGCGATGATGACTTCCTCTTTGGTTTGCAGGGCGCGTGCGACCACCACCGCACTGGCGCGATCCTTGAAAGAAGCGCTGGGGTTACGGCTCTCGTCTTTGATCCATAGTTGCTGCAAGCCAAGCTGCTGACGTAGGTTTTCAGGCTGATAGACGGGCGTCATACCCACCTGGTGCAGCGGAGTATGCGCAAATCCAAGGTCAGGGACGGGTAGCAGTGGGGTGTAGCGCCAGATAGATTGCTCCGGGCTGAGCAAGATGGATTCCATGCTTGGCTTGGTTTCCGCAGTCTCAAAATCGCAATGGACATCCAGGTTGGCACCGTCATGCGGGCAGGTGTATTGCACCTCATTGCTGGAGTAAGAGCTGCCACATACAGAGCAGGTAAAAAAAGCAATGCCCATCCATTCTCCTTATAAAAGTTCGACCCGAAGTGAGTTGAAGCTGTTCAATCTTACTCCAAAGCCCGCTTAGGGCAGGATCCAGGTGCCGGTTTTGCCGTTCAGCGCGTCTTTGATGTGCGCTGGATCGGTAATCAAGGCTTTTTTGCCGCCATTATCAAAGTATTTCAGGATGGCTTGAATTTTTGGGAGCATGGAGCCCTTGGCAAAGTGCCCTTCTGCTATGTACTGGCGTGCTTCTGCGGCAGTCATTTGATCGAGCCATTGCTGATTGGGTTTATTGAAGTTGATAGCCACCTTTTCCACTGCGGTACTGATCAAGAAGAGGTCTGCTTTGAGCATGCTGGCTAAGATGGCTGCGCCAAAGTCTTTATCGATGACGGCTTCGACGCCAACTAAATTGCCTTCTGGGGTTTCAATCACAGGGATTCCACCGCCACCCACACCGATGACCACGAAACCTTTATCGATCAGGGCATTAATTGCGTCTGCTTCGACGATTCGCAAGGGAATTGGCGAAGGCACCACGCGCCGCCAGCCACGGCCGGCATCTTCAACGACAGTCCAGCCATCTTTTTCCATGCGCATTTTGGCTTGTTCTTCGTCCATAAAAGAGCCAATCGGTTTGGTGGGGTTCTGGAAGGCGGGATCATTACGGTCCACAATGGTTTGGGTCACGACAGTGACGGCGGATTTTTGCATCTTGCGCCTCACGAACTCATTATAGAGCGCTTGTTGGAACATATATCCAATCGAGCCTTGGGTATCGGCACCACAGTAATCCAGAGGGACCTCGTGCAGCTCGTGCGCAGAAAGCTCTGAACGCCGCAGGATAAAGCCTACCTGAGGTCCGTTGCCATGCGTGACGACCACATTCCAGCCCTCAGCGATCATATCAGCGATGTGAGCCATCGTATCAACGGCTGCCGCGTATTGATCCTGCACTGTTTTATGCTGATTATCTTTGATGAGGGCGTTCCCGCCGACCGCAACAATTGCCAAACCTTTATTTTCCATAGTTTGTCCTTTAAATGAGATGAGATTTTCTCAGCCTTGGATGATTCTCCTTGAGGCTGCTTGATGCTTTTCGATGTGAGTAGGTAAATCTAATGTGCGCAGCTGACCATCCGCAACAATAACTTTGCCACCGACCACTGTCCAATCAGCTTTGAGGGGCGCGCAGAAGACCACCGCTGCCAGCGGATCCTGCCAAGCGCCGGTGTATTCCAACGCGTTGAGGTTGATGGCGAAGAAATCGGCACATTTCCCGACTTCTAAAGAGCCGATATCCTGCCTGCCGAGCACAGCTGCTCCACCTCGGGTTGCGAGGGACAAAGCTTGCCGTGCGGTCATGAGTGGCGGGGCATCGGGTGCCGAGCGGCTTGCGCCGTGTATGCCGCTATTGAGGCGCGAAAGCAGCATAGCCTGGCGCACCTCCGCGAGCATGTGGGAACTATCATTGCTGGCGGAGCCATCCACGCCTAAGCCGACCTTTACACCATGCGTGAGCATGGACATGATAGGCGCAATCCCAGATGCCAAACGCATGTTGGAGCTGGGGCAGTGCGCTACGCCACAGCCCGTATGGGCATACAGCTCAATTTCAGCTTCATTGACGTGCACGGAGTGCGCAAACCAAACGTCCGAGCCGATCCAGTTCACTGATTGCATATATGCAACCGGTTTTAGTCCGAAAGCTCTCAGGCAGAAGTCTTCCTCATCTTCAGTTTCAGCTAAATGTGTGTGTAAATGCACGCCATATTCGCGCGCCAAGGCTGCCGATTCGCGCATGAGCTGGCTGCTAACGCTAAAGGGCGAGCAAGGCGCCAAGACAATCTGAAGCATCGAGCCGGGATTGGGGTTGTGGTACCGTTGAATGAGGCGCTGGCTATCCTTGAGGATGTCTTCTTCGTTATCGACCACACTATCCGGGGGTAAGCCCCCTTTGGACTCGCCTAAGCTCATCGAACCACGCGAGGCGTGCAGGCGCAAGCCAATCTGCTGGGCAGCAGCAATTTCATCATCCAAGCGGGAGCCATTCGGGAACAGGTACAAGTGGTCAGAAGCAGTCGTACAGCCAGATAGCGCTAGCTCAGCCAGGGCTGTTTGGGTGCTAACGAAAATATCATCTGGGTTCATGCGTGCCCAGATGGGGTAAAGCGTTTTGAGCCAGTTAAAGAGGTTGGCATCCTGTGCAGCGGGAAGCGCGCGCGTCAGCGTCTGATAAAAATGGTGATGGGTGTTGATCAACCCGGGCAGCACGATGTGGTCGCGTAGATCCAGGACCTCATCCGCATCGTTGGGGAGCTCGCTGGCAGGTCCGATCTGCTCGATAAATCCATCGTGGCAAAAAAGGGCAGCGTCTGTTAATTCTCTGCCCTGTGCATCCATTGTAGCAATCAGAGACGCATTTTTAACGAGAAGGGTAGACATAGGCTTCCTTTAGGCTTGTTCAGCCTGATCAGCTAATTCGCGAGCGTGCAAGGTATTGCGCAGTAACATCGCTATGGTCATAGGTCCCACACCGCCAGGCACTGGGGTGATGGCGCTGGCTACCTCGCGCACCTCCTCAAACGCTACATCGCCAACCAAGCGTGAGCCTTTAGGAGAATTGGGATCCTCGATGCGGTTGATGCCGACGTCGATAACAAAGGCACCGGGTTTGACCCAATCGCCGCGCACCATTTCCGCCTTGCCAATTGCAGCAATGAGTACATCAGCTTGGCGTGTAATGGAAGGCAGGTCATGTGTTTTGGAATGACAGATCGTGACAGTCGCGTTGGCACGCACCAACAATAAGGCTACAGGCATCCCAACAATATTGGAGCGCCCTAAGACCACGGCGTTCGCTCCTTCAAGTGTGGCGCCTGCTTTTTCGAGCAAGACCATGACGCCGGCTGGGGTGCAAGGAACAAAAAGCGGTTCACGTCCTTTTTGGGCTAACTTACCGATATTCACGGGGTGAAAGCCATCTACATCTTTGTGCAAGTCGATTGCGCTCAATACAGCTTCATCGTTGAGATGCCGCGGTAAAGGGAGCTGCACGAGGATGCCGTTGATGGCAGGGTCAGCATTAAGACGGTGAACCAAATCTTCGACTTCTTGCTGAGAAGCGGTTGCAGGCAGGTTGTAGCCAGAGGAGGCTATGCCTACCTCGGCACACGCTTTCTGCTTATTGCGAACGTAAACTTTTGAAGCTGGGTCATCCCCCACCAATACGGTAGCTAATCCAGGAACAGGCAAACCCTGCTCTTGGCGAGCCGAAACGGCTGCTTTTACCTCGGATCGAATTTCTGCTGCGATTTGTTTGCCATCGATGAGTTTTGCTGTCATGTTTCCTCCATCCGTAGTGAGAGAATTATACTCGAATCAAACTTGGTTGAGTTTAATAGTGACTTTAGTTAAAAATGATGGATTCGCAGGCTTGTTGATTAGGATTCATGTTAGAGCAAAGTGATAATGTCCTAAAGTAGCAATATTGAGATGTCCTTTTTAGGATGAGAAGCCATGAAATCGTCGTTCGATTATTCCGAGTTTTTCAAAGGAACGAAAAAATCATGACCAACAGCATAATAGTAGCCGCTCCACTCTTGCCCCCCTTCCCAGCGAACTAATATTTATAATATTATCCTCATTAACTATCGCTGGGACAGGGCTAGGTTAAGGCAACCATGAATCATTATTGACAATAAGAAATTAGGCGTCGAATTATGCGAAAAAACCATCTTCATGACTTAGTCCACTGATTAGGACATTTCTATTTAGCCTTGGCAGTTAATGAGAATTCAATTATGAAGAACTCTCAAAGGGTATAATTGGGTTATGGAAATAACAACGCTCCCGCTGGTTGTCGGAATTGCGGGTGGTTCTGGCTCAGGCAAGACCACTTTAGCCGAGGCAATTCTGGATGAAATTGGCAGAGAGCGAATCGCTTTCCTTCCACATGATGCCTACTATCGCGATCAGAGCCACCTTACACTTGAAGAGCGTTTGCGGGTGAACTATGACCACCCAGATGCCCTGGAGACGGATTTACTTATTCAGCACATCGAAGCACTGCTCCGTGGTGAAGCTATCGAAAGACCTGTTTATGACTTCAAACTTAATACGCGCTCACCGGAGACGCGCTGTGTCGAACCGCGTCAGATTATTTTGGTGGAGGGCATCCTGCTTTTTTATGAGCCACAATTACGTAAATTGTTCGATATGAAGCTTTTTGTGGATGCTGACCCAGACATCTGTTTTATCCGTCGGTTGACGCGTGATATCCAGGAGCGCGGACGTACGGTTGAATCTGTCATTGCGCAATACTTGGGTACAGTGCGTCCGAGTTATATCGAGTTTGTGGAGCCATCCAAGCGTTTTGCAGATGTTATTATCCCTGAGGGCGGGATGAATAACGTGGCATTGCAAATGGTGATCGCCCGTCTGCGGGGGTTGCTCGATGGCGCTGCACTCAACTGAGAATAAAGCCCAGTTATCCAACAGTCAAATTGCTTTACGCGTTGCGCTAGGTTTAATCGTGCTGGCGATCACCGTGCTGCTGATTCTCAATCGTGATAAGGTACAAGCACTTCAGCAATATGGCTACGTTGGCATCTTTTTGTTTTCTGTGCTCTCGAATGCCACCATTATTTTTCCCCTGCCCGGCGTAGTTTTTACAACAGCAATGGGTGCGGTGTTCAACCCGTTGTGGGTGGCTTTGGCTGCTGGTGCAGGCGCGGCAATTGGAGAACTTTCTGGCTATTTAGCAGGGGTGAGCGGACAGATTTTCCTGCAGAACACAGAACGCGAGCAGAAAGTGCAGGCATGGATGCAGAAAAATGGTGCCTGGACGATCCTGGTGCTTGCCTTCGTTCCTAATCCGCTTTTTGATATCGCTGGGATTGTGGCGGGCAGCATGAAAGTGCCGCTGTGGAAGTTTTTGCTGCTTAGTTGCGTGGGGAAAATTGGCAAAATGTTGGCATTTTCATATTTGGGCGCAGGGATTTATTCTGTGACCCGCTGAGTTTTCCTGACAATACGCCCTTTTCATGTTGTAAAACACACTGTATACGTTTTACAAGGAGCGTTCAAGTATAATTTTATTTGTGGAAATATTAGCAGAAAATGCACGGCAAATCTTGGGCTTGCAACTCACCCCTGAGCAGTTAGCTGCTTTTGAACGTTATAAAAAAGAGTTAATTGACTGGAATAACCGCTTCAACCTTACGGCTATCCGCGATGAAAGTGGTATTGAAATCAAACACTTTCTCGACTCACTCACGTGTATATTGGCTTTTGAACCCGGCAACCCGCCTCGCAGCTTAATCGATGTGGGAACAGGCGCTGGATTCCCAGGAATTCCACTCAAGCTGATTTACCCTCACCTACGCCTAACCTTGGTTGAATCGATCCAGAAGAAGGCTGGATTTTGCCAGCATGTAGTCGAGACGCTTGGCTTGCGGCAGGTCACAGTCCTCGCAGAGCGGGCTGAAGAAGTAGGTCAGGACGCTAAACATCGCGAAGCCTATGACGTTGCCACTGCTCGTGCTGTTGCCCCCATGCCGACCTTGGTCGAGTATTTGCTGCCGTTAGTTCGCGTGGGCGGGATGGTGGTTATGCAAAAAGGAGAAAACGCGCCGGCAGAAACTCAGCAGAGCGAAAAGGTGATCGCACGTTTGGGCGGCAGGCTGCGTAAGATCATACCTATTAGTCTTCCATTAGTAGTAGAGGATCGTTATTTAGTCGTGTTGGATAAAGTAGCGCAAACACCATCCGCTTACCCGCGCCGGACTGGCGTGCCAGCTAAACAGCCGCTTCTGGATTGAGGTAAACCGCGGCGTATCGCTCTTAAACTCAAGGTGTTAATATATGCGTATGACCGGTCCAGAATTTACGGAGTTGAACTTTTTCTGTACGTTGGAAGCCAATGCATTAGCGAGATTATTTGAGGACCGCTTTGTTCTCGACGACCTTAAAAGCTTAGGTGCTGGGGTCAGTCTAGCTGTACTAGATTTTTCTAGCGAGCGTGCGAGAGCGGTGCAGCTACTTAATAAACTCGGTATTCCTGTGATAGCTTGGTTAATGCCGCCTCAAGAACATCATTATTGGTTCACTTTAAGCAATAGTGGATTGGCTCTGGAGCAGTATCAACAGTTCAAACAATGGTCACAACAAAAAAAATTAAATTGGGTTGGCATTGGCTTGTGCATCAAAGAAGAAAGCTGCTGGGGGAATTCATTAAAAACTGAAGAGGAGAAATCAGCAGAGCTTTCGCAATCCAAGCAAAATTACTTGCAATTGGGAATACAGGTGCATGACGATGGTTACCGGCTTGAGCTTTACCGTCCAGCAGCTGTGGTAGCGGCTCAGCACGCTAGACCGAAGCTCTTGCGCAAGGCAGAAGGTCAGCTCGAACTGATGGCTGATCGGCAGGTTGACTTATTATTTACCAGCCTGCATCGCGGGCAAAACCAAGCAGCGCTTTGGCGTGCTTTGGCAGATTCCCAGGCAATTGGCATTGGATTAACTGGTGGAAGTGTGCTTTTTACTGACATCGATCAAACTGACCCCCTCACCTGGAATGAGTTTACCCAAGATCTGCACATTGGGGTGCAAAGTGGTAAACCGGTATATGTTTTTAACCTTGAGGGGTGCGCACGCTTAGGCTACCTGGACCGTCTGATTACGTTTGACTTGGGCGCACCCGTTGACACCCCCCTCGCTAAAGAGAGATATTCGCAGCGTAAACGGGATTGGCGCTCACCACAACGTTTAGCCGGCTTAGCCACGTTGGTTGGCATTCTTGGGGGAACTCTGATTTTCTTGAGGCGCAAGAAAACGCGCTAAATCGTTGTATCTTACCCAATTAAATATTCTTGAGACTAACTTCGGCACGTTTCCGTTTGTAGATATGACGCGGAGGGCGTCTAAATTTGTATGTTAAAATAAAAGATTGCCAATAAATCTCTTTCGGAAGCGGCTATGATGCTCGATTCAGTAAATAAAGAAAATACTCTCATTGTGGGATTGGGAAACCCCGGCTTGGCTTATCGGCATAACCGGCACAATGTTGGCTTTATGGTAGCAGATGCGCTTGCCGATAAATTAGAAATTCCGCTCAAACGTGTAAAGTTCAAAGCACAAATTGGCAATGGGAAGCTCGAAGACATCCCCATAATTATAGCCAAGCCGCTCACTTTCATGAATAACTCCGGGGAAGCGGTAGCGCCATTGGTGCGCTATTTTAAAGTGCCCCTTGAACGGCTGTTGGTGATTCATGACGACATGGACCTGCCCTTAGGCACACTACGAATGCGCCCAAGCGGGGGCAGCGCAGGGCATAATGGCATGCTTTCTATTTTTGATAAATTAGGCACCAACGCTATCCCGCGTTTACGCGTCGGGATCGGCAGACCGCCTGGTAAAATGGACCCGGCTGATTATGTTTTGCAGGATTTTCCGAAAGGTGACGAAGAGCTCTTAAAAATGGTGATAGCCCAGGCTTGTGAGGCTGCGCTTGCTTTTATTACCACTGGGCTCGAAAAGGCGATGAATACGTACAATGGCGAAGTTGGTTGATCATCCCGTTCTCGCTTATGTGCGCGGCTTGCCAGCTTATCAACAGCTTTTAGAACAGCTCAGAGAAGGCGGCTTCAAGGATCAAGAGCGCTTTGGCTTAGGTTTACCGCGTGCCTCGCGCTTGGCTGTCCTCGCAGGGCTACATATAGATTTACAGGTGCCTGTAGTGCTGCTTACCAACCGTGCCGACCGCGCGCTGGAGCTTTACGATGAGCTTAGCTTTTGGCTGCCGGAGGGGAATAACCTTTATTTCCCAGAGCCAAACCCGCTTTTCTATGAAAACTTGCCCTGGTCACAGTCTACCCGACGAGAACGCTTACATGTGCTCACCGAACTGGCTAAATATTTGTTGCCCAGTGCTGAACCCAGTGCTGCCCCTCCTGTAATTATTGCACCCATTCGGGCGGTGATGACGAGGACTGTCCCCCGGCGGGATTTTTTACGCGTATCTCAACGCCTAAGTTTGGGTGATCAGCGCGACCTGCAAGAATTGGCGCGCAGTTGGGTTGGTTTGGGCTATCAATATAGCAATATTGTGGTGCAACCTGGGCAATTTTCACGCCGTGGCGGTATTTTGGATATTTGGTCACCCGCTGAAGAAATGCCCGTGCGTATTGAATTTTTCGGCAATGAAATTGATACGCTCAAGCACTTTGATCCATCCACCCAGCGTACAGTGAATGCGCTCGAGAAAACATTCATTTTCCCTGCTTCAGAAGCCTTACCGATGGCTGCGGAGAAGAAGGGATTGTTGACAGAAGGCTTGAGCGAATTTGAGATTCCTCAGCTCTATGATTTCCCCTCCAGCTTAATGGACTATTTACCCAGCCAGACGCTGATCTTATTAGATGGGGAAGAATTTATTACATCCGCCATCAATGATATCGAAGAAGAAGCTGTGGCGCGCTTTCAGAGCTTAGTCGAACAGAAGGCTTTGCCTGAGGATTTTCCTTTACCTTACATCACTTGGTCCGAAATCGAAGATAGTTTCACCCATCACCAAGTGTTGGAATTGGGGCACACGAATGCCTTTGGCTTGCGATCTTTAGCCGCTGCCTTTGACCCCGGTCCACGGTTTGCTGGTCGATTGAAAGAATTCCAGGCGCATTTGCAAGAGCTTGAGCACAAAGGCGAAACATGGATTGTGGTTTCGCGTCAGGCAGCGCGGCTGCGCCAACTTTGGCAAGAAAATAACCCCGAGCTCAATACCGAAACAGCTGAGGCACTTTTCGTCGAAGGGTCTCTTTCTGGTGGCTGGGAGCTTACTTTAGCCAATGGGTTGCGCCATCACTTGCTAACTGATAGTGAAATCTTTGGCTGGGGGCGGCCGCAAGTACGCCGGCGCCCGCCCGTTGTCTCTGAGGCACCGGAATTAGTTTTTGCAGATCTGAAACCTGGGGATTGGGTGGTGCATGTAGACCATGGCATTGGGCAATTTATTGGTTTGCACCGCACGAACCTTGAAGGTTCCCAGAGGGAGTACTTGACCATTCAGTATAAGGATAATGATGTCCTTTATGTACCAATTCACCAAGCTGATAGATTAACGCGTTATATTGGCCCGGATGACCAGAATCCTGTTATCAGCCGATTAGGCGGTACGGAGTGGAACCAAACGAAGCAAAAGGTCAACCAGGCAGTACAGGCTGTGGCTAAGGATTTGCTCGAACTGTACGCCAAGCGCCAGATTGCCAAAGGTTTCAAGTTCAGCCAAGATAACGAGTGGCAGCGAGAGCTGGAAGCCAGCTTCCCCTACATCGAAACGCCAGATCAGCTTGAAGCTATTCAAGCGGTAAAAACGGATATGGAATCGGAGCGCCCCATGGATAGGCTGCTTACCGGGGACGTGGGCTATGGCAAAACGGAAGTGGCATTGCGGGCGGCATTCAAAGCGGTTTTGGATGGTAAGCAGGTAGCAGTGCTCGTGCCTACCACCGTCTTAGCCCAGCAACACTATGATACCTTCCGGCAGCGCTTAGCGACGTTCCCGGTCAATGTAGAGATGCTTTCACGGTTTCGCAGCCCAAGGGAGCAAAATGAAATCATCAAAAAGCTGGCTAACAAGCAAGTCGATATTGTCATTGGAACCCACCGGTTGATTTCTTCCGACGTGAAGTTCAATGACTTAGGACTTGTGATTATCGACGAAGAGCAGCGCTTTGGCGTGTCGCATAAGGAACACCTCAAAAAATTGCGCAACACAGTGGATGTGCTCACCCTTACAGCTACGCCTATCCCGCGCACGCTTTACATGGCGCTGACTGGGGTGCGCGATATTTCTAATATAAACTCAGCACCGGAGGAACGCCTGCCGGTGATTACCCACATTGGCGTTTATGACCCAAAATTAGTACGAGAAGCGATCATCCGCGAGCTGGATCGTGGCGGACAGGTATTCTACGTGCATAACCGAGTCCAATCCATTCCTGCTGTCTACAATTATCTGCAGAATTTAGTGCCAGAAGCCAGCATTGCGATTGCGCATGGGCAAATGCCCGAAAATGAGTTAGCTGAGGTGATGCATGCCTTCACCGATGGGCAGTTTGATGTGCTCTTATGCACCTCAATTATTGAATCTGGTTTGGATATCCCTAACGCGAACACGCTCATTGTAGATCGTGCGGATACTTTTGGGTTGGCGCAGCTCTATCAGCTTCGCGGGCGGGTGGGTAGAGGTGCCCAGCGTGCCTTTGCTTATCTTTTCCGCAGCGCCAAGCATCAGCCCACGCCTGAAGGGCAGGAGCGCTTGGAAGTACTAGCTGAGAATGCTCAGCTTGGGGCTGGTTATGCCATTGCGATGCGGGATTTGGAGATGCGCGGGGCTGGGGACCTGCTGGGTACGCGCCAATCCGGGTACATTGCTGCGGTGGGTTTTCAACTTTATACGCGGCTGCTCTCTCAGGCAGTCCGTGCTCTGCGTGCTGAGGCTGGTCTGCCAGCAGAAGCAGGAACCGAGAGCGGTTTGCCTTGGTTGGATGACTCCAGCCTGAGCATTAACGTGGAGCTGCCATTGGCAAGTGAGATCCCTGCCAGTTATATCCCTGACCAAGATTTGCGGCTTTCGCTCTATCGGCGGATTGCTTCTATACGCAGCGAAGAAGAGCTCGTGGCTACTGAAATTGAGTTTGCCGATCGCTTTGGAGAGCCGCCACAAGCAGTGAAGGATCTGTTCTTTCAGATGAAAGTAAAGCTCCTAGGTGAAAAAGCTGGCTTAGAGGCGATTAATGTACTTCATAACCAGTTGGTTTTGAGTTACCCGCAATTGCCACAAGGCGTAAAACCGCGCAATCTCAAGGAAATCGACCCTGCAGCCAGGGCTGGTAAGAATGTCTATTGGATTAATTTAGCAAATTTAGAAGATGCAGATTGGCAAGAAGTCCTAGTGCGCGTCTTGCACAAGCTGGCAAATGAGGCTCAATAAGCCCATTTGAACCCTATGATATACTGCAAGTTACTTAACTGAAAATCATATTTGTCCGATGGAAAGCTTTCTGAATAAAATCAACCGCAAAACCTGGCAGATTATAGCAATCGTACTGATTGTTTTGGGCTTTTGCTTCATTGCGTTGCAATTCATAGGAGAATACACGCTTGTCGTAAACGGTAAACCGCAGACGCTGCGTACATTTGCCTTCACGCCAAGGCAAGTATTGCACGCCGCTGGCTTGAGCCTGCAGCCAGAGGATCGTATTTTTCCTGAGGCGGATAAGCTCAACCTGACCCAGCGGACTATCATCTTAGACCAAGCCATGCCCGTTCAGGTTGCTCAGGGCGAAACCATTGCCACCTTACTTACAGCTGAGCGCATTCCTGCGAACCTTCTGGACGAGCTAGGAGTCGCGCTTTTCCCCGAGGATCGGATCCTTTGGAATGGTAGCGAGATTGCCTGGGACGAGCCTTTGCCAGCAGGCAAGCCAATCTTGTTGCAATTCCAACCAGCCCATAGAATTAACCTTAAAGTGGATGGTCAGGAGATTGTGCTTTTTACACAACAACGGACGCTTGGGGCAGCTCTTTGGGAGGCAGGCATCACCCTTCAGCCGGAAGACAGGCTTTCATTGCCTCTCGAAACACCACTGAGCAGCACGATGGAGCTTACATTGACCAGAGCACGTCCGGTCAAGGTCGTTTTCGCTGATAACCAATTAACTGGCTTTAGTGCAGCCAAAACCGTGGGTGCTGCACTTGCTGACCTCGGCTTTCCGCTGCAATATTTGGACTATGCCATCCCTACAGAGAACGAGCCGTTGCCCGCTGATGGCACCATTCGTATCGTGCAAGTGCGCGAAGAAATCCGATTGGAAAAAGAGGAGACTGCTTACCAAAACACTTACGTAGAAGACCCCAATGCGGAGCTGGATACCGTTTCAGTGGTTGTTCCCGGGCAAGTGGGGTTGGTGGTCACACGCACGCGCGTGCGCTTGGAAGATGGCAAGGAAGTTGCCAGTTTCACGGAAGGACCTTGGAAAGCCAGTGACCCGCAGGATGGCGTCTTGGGGCGTGGGACGAAAGTAGTGGTGCGCACAGAAACTATCGATGGTGAGACAATTGAATATTGGCGCAAGGTTTCCGTTTACGCTACCTCTTACTGCCCGCGTGCTCTGGGCGGTGATAATATGACCGCATCGGGCTTGCCTTTGACGAAAGGCATTATCGCTGTACGCACTTCGTGGTATGGCGGGATGGAATTCCAGCCAGTGTATGTGCCAGGTTATGGTCGTGGCATTATTGCTGATACTGGCGGCGGCATTGACGGGCGTTATTGGATCGACTTGGGCTACGATGACAGCAACTATGTCGGTTGGCACTATTGGACCACCCTCTACTTCCTCACGCCCGTGCCAGCTTATATCCCCACGGTGCTGCCATGAGCCTGCGCTATCTCGACATTTTCCCTTTAATTCAAAAGTACCACGTGCAGCCTAAAAAATCCTTAGGGCAGAACTTCTTGGTCGACCCCAATGGGTTAATTAAGGTGCTGCAAGCGGCACAGCTGACCCCAGACGATACCGTTTTGGAGATCGGCGCTGGCTTGGGCAGCCTCACTTATCTACTTGCTCAGCAAGTTAAGTACGTGGTGGCTGTGGAGTTGGACAAGCGCTTGATTCCACCACTTACCCAAGTGCTTGCTGGCTTTGACAATATCACGATTAAACAGGGGGACATGCTTGAACTTTCTCCTGACGCGCTTTTAGGTGCTGCGCGTTATGTGGTGGTAGCTAATATTCCATACTATATTACTTCAGCACTTATCCGGCACCTCCTGGAGGCTGATCATAAGCCAACCCGCATGGTGCTGACCGTACAGCAGGAAGTCGCAGAGCGCATCCTAGCACGGGATGGCAAAATGAGCTTGCTTGCGCTTTCCGTGCAAGTGTATGGTAAACCCGAGCTTAAGGCGCGTATTCCCGCTGGCTGTTTTTACCCGCCACCTGAGGTGGATTCAGCCGTGCTTTCGATTGAGCTTTATGAAGAACCACTTTTTCCGTCTGAATCCTTAGACTTGTTTTTCACGCTGGCACATGCCGGCTTTGCGCAAAAGCGTAAAACCTTGCGTAACACCTTAGCGGCTGGAATGAATGAGAGCCCTGCTTGGGCGGAGAAGCTGCTCACTGCGGCTGGGATTGACCCTCAACGCCGCGCGGAAACGCTAAGCATGCAGGAATGGAAACAGCTCGTCGAAGCTTACCAACAACTATCATGAAACCAGCTGCTCCTGATGAAGCAGCCGGTCTACCAAGTATTTTTAGAAGAACGGCAACAAAAGACCGCTGGTCGTTAGGTACTTAATCATCGCAGCAATAGCTAAGATATAAGGAACGAGTTTACATAAGGCAATCACAACAACTACAGCAATCATCAAAATGACCCAAACAATAGAGCCGTCCTTTTTCTTTGAGTCTGAAGAGCTACCTGAGGGTTTCTCGTTCACATTTGATTCATAAGGCTGGCTGGCGCTTTGCGCGGTAGGCTTTCCGGACGAGGAAGAATTTTCGGAGGGTTCTTCTGATTTATCAACATTGTTCTCCAGATTTGTGTCCATGGCGCTCCTTTCAGCAATCTATTCTGTATAGATAACCTTTCTACCTTTGTAAAAAAATCAATTGCGCCAGCGGTGTTCCTTAGTCGTTTTTATCAGATTTATACGAACGGCAATACGATCAACGCGCCTTTAAATAGGCTGATGACTCCACCCAAGACGAGTATCACGGGGCAAAGCACACAAAGCGCTAACACCAGGAGGACAATCAGTATAATTGCCCAAACTGGGAAGCCATCATCCTTCTTAGTCGCGGTTGTTCCGGTCTTCGGCTCAGTAATTACAACCGTTTCTGGAGTTTGGCTAGATTCTTGGCTGGAAGGTTGGTCAGCTTCGGGCGAATAGAGTACGTTCTGCCAACGGTTGGGGTCATCCGAACCAGAATCTTGAGGGGAGCCCCAGCGGTCAGTTTCCTGAGGGTTTTGGGTAGAGTGGGGAGAAGTTGGCTCTTCCTGGCTCCACTCCTCTGCAGAAGCTTTGAAAGGTTCTTCGGAAAAATCTTTTTTGTTTTCTAAGTTATCGTCCATGGTTTCCTTTCGAGATACTTAACTTTTTCTAATTATATGAATAATTCTACCTTCTGACTATAGAAAATCTACTGAGAAAGGTATAATCCATACCAGTTTCTGCTTGAAAAGGGAGTGTTCCGTACGCGTGACCAACTACATCTACTTTGGAGATAACCTGCCCATCTTGGAAAGCTTGCCGGCTGAGTCCGTCGATCTAATTTACATCGACCCGCCCTTCAACACCGGCAAGGTGCAGGCGCGCCGCCAGCTCAAGACCACGCGCGATGCCAACGGCGATCGCGTTGGTTTTGGTGACCAGCACTACAAGACGGAAGTCATTTCCGAGCAGCGCTACGGGGATGTTTTCAGCGATTACGAAGCCTTCTTGGAGTCGCGATTACGTGAGGCATTTCGTGTGCTTAAGCCACAAGGCAGTTTTTATTTTCATATCGATTACCGCGAGGTGCATTATTGCAAGGTGCTGCTCGATAGCATTTTTGGGCGCGAGAACTTCCTCAATGAAATCATCTGGGCATACGATTTTGGCGGGCGGGCTAAAAACCGCTGGCCAGCCAAGCACGATAATATCCTTTTTTATGTGAAGGACCGTGATAACTACGTCTTCAACCGCGAAGCGATTGACCGCATCCCCTACTTAGCGCCAGGCTTAGTAGGCGCGGAGAAAGCCCGCCGGGGTAAGCTCCCTACGGATACTTGGTGGCATACTATCGTCGGGACCAACAGCCGCGAGAAAACGGGCTATCCCACGCAAAAGCCAGTGGCGATTTTGGAGCGCATCATCCGCGCGTCTTCCAATCCGGGTGACATGGTGCTAGATTTCTTTGCCGGCAGCGGCACGACTGGTCAAGCTTGCCTGAATCTTAACCGTCAATTTATTCTGATCGATAACAATCCACAGGCATTAGCCGTTATGCACACCCGTTTTGCTCATATCCCGGATATTATTTGGATTGGTGGGTAATCCTTTGAGCGAAGAAATCTATTTACCCATTCTTGATTTTGACCCCAATCCTCTTGCGATTATCAATCCACCCCAGAATTTGGATGGAGTGGATATGCCTAAGCATGTGGTGATTTGTTTTTTCCGCGAAGTGATCGAAAATGTGGTGCATACACATAATGCAGAGGTTATCACGCAGCTGCATTCCGAAAACGGAGCGCATCCCGTCTATTCAATAAATTTAGAAGGGAGACGGTTGGCTTTCTTCCACCCCAACGTTGGCGCACCACTGGCAGCCGGCTTGATGGACGAAGTGATTGCCCTGGGAGCGAAGCATATTATCGCCTGCGGCGGCTGCGGCGTGCTAGATAAAGATATTGGCGTGGGGCACATCTTGGTGCCCGAAGCAGCCCTGCGCGATGAAGGCACGTCCTACCACTATCTGCCGCCTAGTGCAGAAGTGACAGCCGATGCAGCTGCTTTGGCTTCAATCGAGGCTGTGCTCAATGCCCACCGGATTCCCTATCTGCGCACGAAAACCTGGTCCACAGATGGTTATTACCGCGAAACGCCCAGTAGAGTACAAAAATTCCGTGAGATGGGTTGCTTAGCAGTTGAAATGGAAGCGGCGGCTTTTATGGCTGTGGCGCAATTTCGCGGCGTGCATTTTGGACAGATGCTTTATGGGGGTGATGTGGTGCATTCTGATGGTTGGGATTTTCGCGGTTGGAATAACCGCACCGATATCCGCGAGCAGCTGTTTTGGCTCGCTGCTGAAGCTTGTCTCAATATGGAATAACCTGGAGAATAAATGCCCGATTATGCTGAACATACTCTGCCATACTTACTTAACCGCCACGACCCGCTGATTAATGGCGTGGGGGATTTTGTCTTGCCCGATTACAGCGGCTATGGCCTCAGCAGCATCGCTGCCACGGTGAGCGCACTGCTCGGCGGACCGCAGCTGCAAACAGCCGGCTTGGCTCCCCAAATCGTGGAGCGCTTGGGCAAGGGCTATCGAAATATCGTTTTAATTTTGGTGGACGCTCTGGGTTATGATCATCTGCAGCGCTTAATGGCACAAGGTTATGCTGAGTATTGGCGGGAAAATTTGCCCCTGGCAAGCCTATTACCGCTCACGAGCATCAGCCCGAGCACCACAGCCACCGCGCTCACCACGCTTTGGACTGGTACAGAACCCTCCACGCATGGCTATATCGGCTATGAGATGTGGCTCAAAGAATATAGCATGACGATCAACTCTATCTTACATTGCCCCACCAGTTTTATTGGCGACAATGGCGGTTTGCAGCGTGCCGGCTTTATCTCGGAGGAGTTTTTAGGTCTTCCAACCCTTGGTGATTTATTTGATAGAGCCGGTATCGAAAGCCATGCTTTCCTGCCTTACACCATTGGGAATTCCGGCCTCTCCCGAATGCATATGCAGCAAACGAACCTCCATGGTTACGTGGCAGAGAGCGATCTGTGGGCAGACCTGCGCGACTTGCTCAACCTGCATTGTGGAAAGCCGCGTTTTCTTTACGTCTATTGGCCGACCCTGGATACCCTTATTCATCGTTATGGACCAGATGACATGCGCATAGCTGCTCATTTTGCCGAATTTAGCCGTACTATGGCTGAAAATTTCCTCTCTGGGCTGGAACAAAGTGCTTGTGAAAGCACCCTCTTGCTTTTGACTGCTGATCACGGAGCGGTTGCAACCCCGCCCGATGAAAAATACAACCTAAACGCTCATCCAGAGCTCTTACACATGCTGCGTATGCTGCCGACTTGCGAAAGCCGGCTGCCGTTCCTGTTCCTCAAGCCTGGCACAGAGGCAGCTGTCCGCGCGTACTTTGCTCAGGCTTGGCCTGGAGAATTTACGCTCATCACTGGCGAGGAGGCACTTTCGGCACAGCTTTTCGGACGGAGACCAGAAAATCCTGCGTTAAATGATCGGATTGGTGACTTGGTAGCCCTACCGCACAACAATGCTTATCTCTGGTGGCCTAACCATATCAATATGATGCAAGGGCGCCACGGCGGCTTAAGCCGGCTGGAAATGCTCATCCCATTATATGCTTTACCGCTCGATAGGCTTAAGCATTAAAGCGGGAAGTCTGCAGTACTGGCCAGCTGATCTCTCGGTAGCCGTAAGAATTGACAACTAAAGTTTCACCAAATTGTGTTTTCCATGGAAGAAGGGGGTTATAGAGGTGGATATGCCCATGAAGATGAAGCTTAGGCTTAAACACACTAATCAGCCAGCGAAAGGCAGCTACGCCGCGGTGCGGGTAGTCTTTATCGTCCTGAATATGCAACGGGGCGCTATGACTCACAAAAATATCTAAATAGCGGTTATAAACTATTTTGTTTAAAAGGAGTCTGGGCGCCATTAAAAGAACCATGCGCCACATCGCGGCAGGTGAGTATTGGTATTTCTCCCCAGAGTAGCGTAAAGAGCCTTCAATGCCAGCGACGAGCAAGTTGAAATCTCGGTTATAGATCACGTGGCGATGCAGGTTAATTGCTCCCCAGGGGTTGGCACGCAATTGACCGCTGTTATCGAGGAGTTCTGTAACATGGTTGCCGTGCACATAATATAAGGGCACGTTTAACATCGTGATGACATACTCCAAGTAATAGTAGGGAAGGTCTCCACAGCTGATGACCAGATCGACCTCGTTGAAGCGTTCTTTAATGCGGGAATTGTAAATTGCAGGCAGTTCAACGTCACTGAGGCTGAGGATCTTGGTCATGGCAGCTTTTAATCCCGAGCTACTGCCACTGCGATAGCCATTCCGCCGTCATGAGTGATTGAAACTGCCCACTCGGAGAGTTTGCGGACAGCAGCGACTTCAGCAGCTGCACCATGCAAACGCACTTCAGGCTCTCCGCTGTAAGCATGGATAATCTCGATATCTTGCCAGTGGACCTTGCCGATGCCTGTACCGAGTGCCTTAGCAACAGCTTCTTTGGCAGCAAAAACGCCAGCCAAAGCCTCTGTACTGCCTTGCAGCTGCGCTTGTTCCAAGGGAGTATAGACCCGGTGGATAAAACGAGCGCGGATAGCAGGGTTAATCTCGTCGAGCCGCTTGATCTCGACCGCATCAACGCCACATTTGATCATGATATCGGCTTTCCAGCTGAAGTGATCACCAATTTGTCTAAGTGCCAATAGCACTGGGCTGCGAGGAGGATGTCTTCGCGGGTTATGGCAGCTAACTTCTCGGGGAGCTCACGCAAGTAATTAAGCCCATAACCAAAACGCTCCAAATTAAGTAATGCTTGTGCTACACCAGCATTGGATTCCATTGAAAGCGGTAGCCTTCCGATGAGCTCGGAGCGTACATCAGCCAATTCATCTTCTGTGACCAGCTCATTGGTGAAGCGCTCCAGCTCCTGAAGAATAAGAGCGATGGCTTGGTCCAAGTTCTCTGGGTTGACGCCGGCAGTAACTTGCCATGTGACCGGTCCAATACCCATATCGAGCGAGCTGGAAGCGTAATAAGCCAAACCGGCTTTTTCGCGTACGCTCTCGCCAATGCGCCCCATCATTCCAAATTGTCCTAAGATATCATTCCCCAATGTACTTGCTAAATAATCGGATGCAGTGGCTTTAGGCCCAAAGGTGCCAATGACTAGATCGCTTTGGCTTTTTTCTTCGAGGGGTACATGCTCCCGATAGGTTGCTTGGATAGGCTGTACAGGTGGAATAGAAGGCTGGGTTTCTTGGGCGGGTGCTTCCCAGGCGCCTAAAGTGTGCGAGAAAGCTTGCAGGATCTCTTCGGAGTCTGCTCCACCCGTAATTGCAACGATCAATCCTCGAGGACCAACGAAACGTTGGTGGAATGCCTGTAAGTCTTCTCTGCTGATGCTCTGCACTGTGTTTGGGTAGCCTAAGTCCGGGTGCGCATACGGATGACTGCCATAGATTGCTCGGTCAAAGGCTTGTTCTGCAACCTCAGCGGTATCTTGTGCCTGAATGGCTTGAGCGGTAAGGATCTGCATCTTTGTGCGTTGGAATTGTTTTTCCGGGAATGCGGGTTGAGTGAGCACTTCCAGTAAGATTTCGAGCAGCTGAGGTAAATCCTCACGCAGGCATTGCCCAGCGAAAGAGGTGGCTACCTTTCCACCACCAAAAACGAGCGTTGCTCCCATGGATTCAACTAAGTCGTTAAGCTCACGAAAAGCGTGAATGTGCGTGCCAGACATGAGCATACTTGCCATAAAATGGGATAATCCAAACTTATCTGAAGGGTCAGCTAACGCACCTGGGGGGAACATACCGTGGATGGCGACTGCTGGGCTGGAAGGATTGGTGCGGCTGAGCAGTACCGCACCATTAGCGAACTCTTGCCGCAGAATGTCATCCGGACCAGGAAGCTTTGCAGAAGATAATGGGCTCATTGGCATTTTAGTTCCCATCCTTGGGCTGATAAACACCGATGACCCGTAAGTGTGGCTGTAAGTATTTTTGGGCAATGCTTTGGATCATCTCTGGGGTGACAGAAGAGATACGTTCGACGTAGTGCGTAAACCAATCGTATCGCGCAAAACTTGAGGCATAACCCATCCAAAACGCTTGATTGGTAATATTATCGCTGCTATAAGCAAAGAGCGCTTTGGTTTGTTTGAGAGCACGGTCAATCTCAGTTTGGGCAATCGGCTGGCTTTGGAGTGCCTCGATTTGGCTATCCAAAGTTTGCAAAACTTCTTCGATGGTACGGGTTGGATTTTTCGTCAGGTAGAGCGTGAAAGTAGAAGGATCAATGTTGGCTGATAAACTACCGCCAACGCCAGCAGCTAAGCCTTCATCCACCATGGCTAAATAAAGACGGCTGGTGTGATGCCCCACGCCGCCGCTGCCAAACATATTCAGGTTCGAAGGTCCGGTAAGCAAGCTCTCCATGAGAGAAAAGGTAAAAAAGTCATCCGAATCGGCTTTAGGTGAACGGTAAGCAACCTGGATGAAAGTCGTTTCGCCTGGACCTTGCAGCTGGAGTTGGCTGAGTTCCGGCAGGTCCTCTTCAGGTTCTGGGATATTTTTGACCACTTTGCCAGCGGGAATGCTGCCGAAATGTTTTTCAACTAAGCGCAGTGCCTCAGAACTGACGAAGTCCCCAGCTAAGCATAGAATGGCATTGGCTGGTTGGTAGGTTTGGCGGTAGTGGGTATATAGATCTTCGCGCGTCAGGGCAAGCAGATCTTCTTTGGAGCCGATGACCTCATTACGGTAGGGGTGGTGCTTGAATGCGTGCGCTTGTACAGCTTCGTTGAGCAGAAATTGTGGGTCGTTTTCGGAGCCTTCCCGTTCCGAAATGATCACTGTGCGTTCGGTTTCAACTTCAAGAGGGTCAAAGAGGCTGTTGGTCATACGGTCAGCTTCCAACTCTAACGCCGTCTCTAAGGCGCTTGCAGGTAGTGTTTCAAAGTAGGCTGTCCAATCTGGGCTGGTAAAGGCATTCCAATACCCGCCAAGGCGGGCAATTGTGTGGTCCATATCCTGGGCGGAGCGCTTCGTGGTGCCCTTAAATTGCATGTGCTCAACCCAATGACTTACGCCGGTTTTACCGGGGACTTCATTGCGGGAGCCGACACCATACCAAACCCAAGCGCTCACAATTGGGGCGGTGTGGATTTCTTTAAGCAGGACGGTCAGACCATTATCGAGATGATGGATATTCAATGAATTATTCATGTTTTGTGACTGCAAATTATATCAAAGGGAGAATTAACCAGATTATATGTGTATAGCTTAGGTAGTGGGTTATTCACGCTTATAGCGCAGCATCATCAAGAAGCCGATTCCAATGATGCCCATGCCGATCATTAACCCATTGGTTTGCAAATTGCCGAGAAAGACATTTGGTAAGGGATTAGTACCAAAGCCAAAAGCATCAGCCAGCGCGGTAAAGAAGCAAATCACGAAGCCTGTTGCGCAGGTTCGTGTCCCAAAATCTGCCAAAAGAGGGCGTTCCCCATTCCGCCAGAAAGCGAAGAGGGTTAAGCATCCCCCCCAAGTGACCAAGCCGAGCCCGATGAGCATGACGATAATTTGCAAGAAGCCAATGGCAGTCCCCCGGTTGAGTTCAAAAATCTCTGGTTTAGCGCCAATGAGGAAAATAATGAACCCAATCATCAACAAGGTCAGCCCAAGGCGAGCACGAAATTTTGGAAAAGGCTCTTGCGCGGGTTCTTCATTGATGCTGTTCGGAAGATTATTTTCGCTATTGTGATTCGTGGGTTCCATATCAAACTCGATTTTTATGGTAATCCTGATTCTAACACACGCAGAAAATTGCCTGAAGCAATCCGATCGCACTCATCTGGGTTGTAACCCATTTCTTGCAAATAGGGGAGCAATTTAGGTAAGTCGGCGATGGAATTGAGCTCGATC
>DAOUFK010000005.1:0-15078 GCA_034430095.1 Candidatus Mesolinea sp. | reverse complement strand
ATGAAGGGTTAAGGTAAGAAAGGAACATTCACCTTCAAACAGCTTGCTCGCCCAGTCCGAATAACCACTTTCGGAACTGTTCTGCCCATACGCCTATTTCCTAAATTACCCCCTTGACAAAACGTGTCCCAGCGGCTTAATGGAGTCACAACAAATCCGCTTGCCGCTGGGGAAGGGTCAGGGTTAGGGCTCCGTGCACCACTATAGACTAGAAGAAGTAAGGTATTGAATTATGCGAAAAAAACCATACTGATGACTTTGTCCATTGATTATGATATTTCTATTTAGCCTTGACAAGGGATTTCCCCCCTATGGGTATAATCTGAAGCATGGAAGCTGACCCTACATTGGCTCAACCCCAAGCCAAGCCAAAGCTGAACTTAGCGCAGAAGCTGCACACACTCAGCTGGCAAGAATGGGCTTTTGCCTTAGGCATGCTGCTTTACCTTGCGACGCGCCTCATTCAACTGGATAAATTCCCGATCTACTTTTTCACTGACGAAGCTGTACAAACGATGTCGGCCGTAGATTTGCTGGCGCGTGGCTTGCGTGACGTGAGTGGCAGGCTGCTGCCCACCTATTTTGAAAATGGCGGGCAATATAACCTCAGCCTCTCTGTTTACCTGCAGCTGATCCCGGCGCTCTTGCCGCGCTCGGTCTTCCTCACGCGCGCGGTACAAGTGGTGATCTCGCTTGCGGCGCCCTTAACTATGGGCTTGGCGCTGCGTGATTTCTTCAAGGCGCGCTTGTGGTGGGCAGCGCCGGTATTTATGGCAGCTGTGCCAGCCTGGTTTTTGCATTCTAGGACGGCTTTCGAAACCAGCCTAGGGGTCTCGATGTTCAGCTTGTTTGTCTACTTTTACCTCTGTTACCGGCTCAAACACCGCCGCTATCTGCCCTGGGCGTTTCTCTTCGGGGCGTTAGCTTTTTATGCCTATAGCCCATTGCAGCTGGTCGTGGTACTCACCGGGCTGGTGTTGCTAGCGGTCGACTGGCGTTACCATTGGGCAGACCGGCAAGGTTTGCTGCGCGGATTAGCGATATTGGCGCTTTTAGCTGCTCCGTATGTGCGCTTCCGCTTGCAATACCCGGACGCATTAAGTCAGCATCTCACCCAACTGCAGTCATATTGGGTCAGCAGCCAGCCCTTGGGCGTCAAAATTGGGGAGTTCTTGCGCCGTTACCTGCACGGCTTCAGCCCAGCTTATTGGTTCTTGCCGAATAGCAGCGATTTGATCCGCCATCAAATGAAAGGTTTGGGTCACATGCGCCTGATCAGCCTGCCGTTTGTGCTGCTTGGTTTGGTGGCGGCATTACGCCGGCTGAAAGACCCCGCTTGGCGGGTGGTGCTTATCGCACTGCTGGTGGCGCCAACCGGTGCGGCTTTAGTGGATATAGCCATTACGCGTCTGCTGGTGATGATTATCCCCTTAGGCTATTTAGCGCTGTTAGGTATGGAACAGCTCGTTGCCTGGTTAGCCCAAAAACATATGCAGATGGCAGCTCGCTGGGTTGGGGTGGGTTTAGCCTTTCTCTGGGCGGCTCTGAGCGTCAGCATGACCGCCGATGCCCTGAAAAACGGACCTACTTGGTATGAGGATTATGGCTTGTATGGTATGCAGTGGGGCGGCGAGACGCTCTTTGAGGAGATTAAGGCTTTCATGCAAGCGCACCCTGATAAAGAGGTTCACCTCAGTCCGTCCTGGGCGAATGGCACGGACGTGATTGCGCGCTTCTTTCTAGGGGATCCGCTGCCTATCCAGATGGGCACCATCGAGCCCTACACCCTTTACCAACTGCCGCTAGACGAGCAAATTGTGTTTGTGATGACCCCAGAAGAATACAGCTGGATACCCACTACTGGCAAGTTCACGGATGTGGAGGTGCCCCAGTGCCTGCCTTACCCCAATGGTAAGTGCGGCTTTTACTTTGTTACCCTGCGTTACATCGATGGCGTAGAGAAAATCTTTGCCCGTGAGCAGGCTGAGCGCCGCAAGCTTGAGCAGGCAGAGTTGGAACTATTAGGGCAGAAGGTGAGTGTGTCGTATTCCCCGCTAGATATTGGCGACATCGCCCAGGTTTTTGATGGCGACCCAAAGACTTTTATCCGCAGCTTTGAAGCCAACCCGTTAGAGATAACACTGAGCTTTTCGCAGCCTGTGGAGCTGCGCGGGGTGAGCGTGCTCATTGGCAACGCCGCCAGCCGGCTGGTTGTAAAGGTTACCCTGCCGGATTCTCAAACTCCGCTGGAGTTTTCGGCCGAAATCGGCTCGCAGGAGGCTTACCGCACGCTCGCAGTGCCTTTTGGCAAGGCGTTCCAGGTGCAAAGCTTGTGCTTGCGGCTATATGACCTCGATCAGTCCGAGCCGGGACATGTGCACCTCTGGGAAGTGAGCCTACAATAGTTGGAATCCCTTGCGGTAAAATGTCCTAAGGAAAAAGACGATTGGAGCCTAGAAAGATGAAAAACCATGTGCGCACCTCGGTCAAAGCGGTTATTATCCAAAACAATCAGATTTTGCTGCAAATCAAGCGCGACGTCCTCAGCCAATATGCGGTTCTGCCTGGCGGAGGGCAGCACAAGGGTGAAACCTTGCCGGAGGCACTGCGCCGTGAATGCTTAGAGGAAATCAACGCCGATGTGGAAGTTGGCGATTTGCTCTTTGTGCGCGATTACATTAGCGACCATCACGAATTTGCCGAAGTAAACGGGCATGTGCACGAGCTGGAGCTTCTTTTTGCTTGCAGCTTACCCGTGGGCTACCAGCCCCAAGCCGGCGAAGACCCCGATCCAGGACAGATTGGGGTTAGCTGGGTGCCGCTCGACCAGCTCGATGCGGTGAACCTTTACCCTCGCGTTTTGCGCTATTACCTGTTGCACTTGGATGATCCCCAGCGGCTTATATACTTAGGGGATGTGAATTAGCCACGCCCCTTACTGAGAGTATAATTTTGCCTATCCGACCGAAAAACATTCACCGGCAGTAAGGAGCAAACTATGCAAGGGACAATGCTCAGTAACGAACAAATGCTGTTTTTACAGCAAGAGAAGCAGCAGCTCAACATAGCTAAGCGCGTTCTTTCGGATTTCAATTTACCGCAAGAAGCGCTAAACGCGTTAGGTGAAGCGATTTTACAGCTGGACGAGCTGTTTCTGATTGTAGTGGTCGGTGAGTATAACGCCGGTAAGAGCGCGCTGATTAACGCCTTGCTCGGTGATCATGTACTTGAAGAAGGTGTGACCCCCACAACCGCTCGGGTGACCTTGGTACGCTGGGGGGAAGCACTAAGCGAGCAGATCGTCAATGAGGATTTTGCTATCGTCACTTATCCCTTGGAGCTGCTCAAAGAACTGAACCTGATTGATTCGCCCGGCACCAACGCCATTATCCGCCGGCACGAGTTGCTCACCACCGAATACGTTCCCCGCAGCGACCTCGTGCTCTTCACTACTTCTGCCGACCGACCCCTGACGGAGAGCGAGCGCCAATTTTTGGAGAAAATCCTTGCCTGGGGCAAAAAGATTGTGCTGGTGATCAATAAAGCCGACATCCTGGAGGGGCGAGCAGCAGTGGATGAGGTGCGCGCTTTTGTGGCGCAGCATACCGCCGGCATCTTAGGCTATACACCGGAATTGTTTGTACTCTCGGCTAAACTGGCTGAGAAAGCTAACCAGACCAGCGACCCGGAAGAGAAAGAACGACTACGCAAAGCCAGTGGGATTACAGACCTTGAGCATTACATCACCGAAACTTTAGATGACCGCGTGCGGCTGGAGCTCAAGCTTTCTAATCCTCTTGGTGTGGCAGCAAATCTGCTCCAACAAGCAGAAGGTTTAAACCGGGCTCAAACCGAGGAGCTTCAGGCGGACTTGAAGTTGGTGAGCGAGTTAGAAGAAATGCTATCTGCCTACCGGAAGGAGCTAACCGCCGAGATCAAACCTCGTTTGGCAGAAGTGGATAATGTGTTACAGAACTTTGAACAACGCGGAGAAGAGTTTTTCAACACCAATTTGCGCATTACCAATATTGGCAATTTAGCCAAAAGCGACAAAATTAAAGCCAAGTTCGAAGAAGAAGTGTTGGCTGGTCTTTCGCAAGAGATCGACGCGAAAGTACACGCCATGATCGATTGGATGGTGGATAAAGACCTGCAAATTTGGTATCAGGTAATGGGAGCGCTGGAGCGTCGTCAATTTGTGGCGCGCAAGCAAGCTGAGGCTGGACCAATGAGCCCGCAAGCAGCCCGGCGTACTGATCTGATGGCAAGTGTAGGCGAGACCATCAAAACGATTGTCAATAGCTATAACCACAAGAAGGAAGCTGAGGAATTGAGCGTCTTAGTGGAGGGGGCTGTGGCACAGACGGCGCTTTTTGAGGTGGGTGCTGTAGGCTTGGGAGCGCTCGTGGCGAGCACCTTGTTTTCAGCAGCCATGGATGTGACCGGAATCGTGGCAGCCAGTGCTTTAGCTATCTTAGGCTTTTTCGTTATCCCCTATAAGCGCAGGCAAGCGATTGAACGTTTCAAAGAAAAGATGGGTGAACTGCGCAGCAACTTGATGCACACCTTAGAGCTGACCTTTGGGCGTGAAGCAGATTTGGCGCTCAGCCGACTTGAGGCTAAAATTGCACCCTACACGCAAGGTGTCCGTGCTGATCAAGAGAAGATCACCCGCGACGCACAAGTTTTAGCTGAGTTAAAACAAACCTTGGAGGAAATGCAGGACCAGATGCGCGCGGTCCTATAAATGGAGAATATGAAGAAGATAAGTCAACCTGTTCGCTTAATTATCATTAGCTTGGTGATTGTTAGCTTGTTGGGCGCTTGTGCGGTATCTACACCTACTGCAGTGCCTTCACCAACGGGAACGGAGCAACCAGTACCCTTTGAGCTAGACTTGGAGGCAGATGGCTCGCCTTTTATTGTTTATCAAGGCGGCTATCGCTTTGAAGCGCCCTTAGGCAGCGACGTCAGCATCATGGGGCCCAGCACCACACTTTCGGCAGAAGAGGATGCGCTTTTATTTAAGCTGGACGGACTGAATGAAATGAGTATCAACCGGAATGCTCAGGAAATCTTGGACATCCTCATTAATACTCTGTTTAGCGCTGACCAAAGCCGAGTCGATAAATCTGATCCAATCACCTCCACAGTTGAGGGCTACGAAGGCGTAGCCTACGACTTTACGGGCACCTTTTTGAACCATAAAGTGGAAGGCCGTGCCTTGGTGGTAAAGCCCTCGGAGAAGCGCTATATTTCAATTATTGGTATGGCGCTGGTGGATGACCAGCCAGATTTGTGGCAGACCACTGGCAAGGATTTTTTCAATTACCTGCTCAACCATTACGCCATCTTGCCGGAAGAAGAAATTGCCTCAGCGGATATTTGTCCGATCTCGCCTGATGCAACCTACGGTTTTGAAGTGGAAAATGCGATTAAAGTCGGAGGCGGGCTCAAGAGCGGCTTTTTACGCGAGAAGGCATACCTGGATAATTTGCTTGGTCCAGACGGAAGCTTAGTTACCTATGAGCGCGTAGGCTCGCTGGAATCGCCGGATAGTATTGTGGACGAATATGTGTTAACCGTAGGCACACAGGTCTATAGGCTTTTCTTAGATGTCTATTCTTACGGCGTGATCAATGCGCCGCGCGGCTTGGGCTGCATGGGCGCCTTTCCGCTGGGAGAACCTTGATAAGTCTATAAATTAATGGGCATTTTGAATTAAATCGAGCCAGCCTTGATTTGATCAATAGAGCTATTTATCGGGTTTTTTGCTCGTAAAATATTATCAATGTAGCCTGATCCACTAAATTGTGATTTAGACTTTTTGGGGGATTTAGCAAATAATGTGACAAGACTTAAAACTATTTAGATAAGAGTGCTAAAATTGTTAGCGTATGAAGATTTATCTTGATTTATGCGCGATTCAAAGACCACTTGATACGCCGAATCAAACCCGGATTATTTTAGAGTCGGAAGCTGTTCTTGGAATTATAGCTTACTGCGAAACAGGAAAAGTTTCATTACTTTCATCAGAAGCATTAATTTACGAAGGTGAACAAAGTATATTGCCAGTGAGAAAAGAACACACAAATGCTGTATTAGCGAAAGCCCAAAATGTTGTTGTTCTTACCGAAGAAGTAAAGAACCGAGCAGCTAATATTTTGAAATATGGAATAACTCCGCTTGATGCGCTTCATCTCGCGCTAGCAGAATTAGGAAAGGCTGATTATTTTTGTACATGTGATGATAAGTTGTTGCGAAATGCAATGAAGATAAATAATTTAAAGGTGAAAATAATAAACCCTGTTGATTTAATTCGAGAGATTGAAAAATGATTTCTGATATGAGACCTTTAATTGAAGTTAATCAGCAAGCCATCCGCCTGCTCTATAAAGAGTTAGGCGTGGTTGACGCTGTTCGATTTCTTCGGCAATTTAGTCAAGGTTATGGAAACTATACCCAAGAGCGTGAAAATTTGTTTGCAGATAAATCCCTTGAAGATATTATCGATGAAATTGAAAATCAAAGAAAAAGAGCTCAATGATAAACTCATGAGCTCCTATTTATCGTTATAGCTGAAAAAATAGATTAAGCCTATTAATACGATAATTATTCCTCGTCGTGATAAACCAAGGTGCCCACAGACTCGCCCTGGATGGCGCGGATGAGCGCTTCTGGATCCCATAGGTTGAGCACCAATATGGGAAGGTTATTCTCCATACATAACGTTACGGCAGTGGTATCCATCACTTCCAGCCGCCGGTTGACAGTTTCCATATAAGAAAGGCGGTCAAATTTCACCGCTTCAGGATAAATGTTAGGGTCGCAATCGTAGACACCATCCACTTTAGTCGCTTTGATGACAACTTCCGCGCCGATTTCGGTAGCGCGCAATGCAGCAGCAGTATCGGTCGAGAAATATGGGTTACCTGTGCCACCGCCAAAGATGACCACACGTCCCTTTTCCAGATGACGGATGGCACGCCGGCGGATATAGGGTTCAGCCACGGAAGGCATCTCAATGGCAGATTGCACCCGCGTAACCACATCCAAACGTTCGAGTGCATCCATCAGTGCCAGAGCGTTAATTACCGTTGCTAACATACCCATATAATCTGCCGTAGCGCGGTCCATACCGCTGTTTTCGCCTGTGGCGCCGCGCCAAAGGTTGCCAGCGCCGATGA
The DNA here is from genome assembly GCA_034430095.1 of Candidatus Mesolinea sp. GTDB lineage: Bacteria > Chloroflexota > Anaerolineae > Anaerolineales > Anaerolineaceae > Mesolinea. The sequence goes on along the minus strand of DAOUFK010000005.1, from coordinate 7,891 downwards.
CGATAGCAACTTCTACGCCCATTTCTTGAACGCGTTTGATCAAATGGGCGATTTTTTCAGCCTCATTCGGGTCGATGCCATAACCACTTGCACCAGCAAGTGACTCCCCCGAAAGTTTGAGCAAAATCCGTTTGTACTTTATTGGTTTGGCTTCATCTGGCATGTATACCTCCTTGGGCTAAAAACAGAGCCAACCTCAGGTTGGCTCTTGCGAATGCTAATCCTCTTCGGCTTGGGGTGCCTGGCTAGTTTCTCCCAAAGTCCAGCGGATGAAACGCCGGATTACAATGCGCTCACCTAAGGAGCTGACTTTGTCATTGACCAAATCTAACACCGTTCTGGATTCATCGCGGATATATTTTTGGTTGAGCAAGACGTGCTCATCTTTGAACTTCTTCAAGTAGCCTTCCACAATCTTAGGGATGATGGTTTCAGGTTTACCTTCGGCGCGAGAACGCTCGGTAATCGCTTTGGTCTCCGCCTCGATAACCTCTGCTGGAATATCAGCTTCGGAGATATATGTTGGGTTAGCAGCTGCGATTTGTAAGGCAAGTTCGTGAGCCAGCTCCTGAAACGAGGCTGTTTTAGCGACGAAATCCGTTTCGCAATTGACTTCCACTACCACAACTAGGCGTCCATCGCTATGCACGTAGACTTCCAAGCGACCTTCGGCTGCAACGCGATCGGCACGCTTTTCGGCGGTTTTCAACCCTTTTTCGCGCAATTCTTCCAGTGCAGCTTCCATATTGCCATTGGCTTTTTCCAGCGCTGTACGGCAATCCATAATGCCACAGCCGGTTTTCTCACGCAGTTCTTTGATCATATCAATAGTGATTTGCATAATTAAGGTTTCTCCAAACTTGTCTTATTCTTCTACTGCTTTGTCTGCGTCTTCCACTTCGTCTTCAACGGCTTCATCAGCTTCCATTTCTTCGATTGGCTCTCTGACGAATATCTTAGCACGTGTCGATTCGCCTAATAAATCCTCATCATCGAGTTCTAAATCTTCATCGATCTTGCGGGAGATCATAGAGGGCGTCTCCATAATGACTTCTTCCTCTTCCTCATCCTTCCCGCGCAGTAATCTACCTTCGATGACTGCATCAGCAATCTGACTGACAATCAATTTTATAGCGCGGATGGCATCGTCATTCGCAGGGATGACATAATCCACAAGGGTGGGGTCGCAATTGGTATCCACCATGGCAACTATTGGGATGGCTTTGATGTTTGCTTCGTGAGCAGCCGTAGCTTCACGCTCTAAGTCGACGATGAAGAGCATATCGGGCAAGCGTTTCATGTTGCGAATACCGCTCAAACGGGTTTCCAGGCGGTTGATTTCGCGCTGGATCAGTAAGCCTTCTTTTTTGGTAAGCTGATTGATCTCACCAGATTCCATCATCTTTTCCAAGCGGTTAAGCTCAACGATACGCTGTTGGATCGTCGACCAGTTGGTAAGCGTGCCGCCTAACCAGCGTTGGTTGACGTATGGCATACCACAACGTTCAGCTTCATCTTGAATGGTTTCCTGTGCTTGGCGTTTGGTGCCGACGAAAAGGATCGTGCCGCCATTTGCGACGCAGTCGCGGACCTTCTCGTAAGCTTCTTCTAACAGCTTAACGGTTTGCTGTAGGTCAAGAATATGGATTCCGTTGCGTTCCGTAAAAATATAGGGACGCATTTTTGGGTTCCACTTATTGGTTCGATGTCCGAAGTGGACGCCGCTCTCGAGGAGCGCTTTCATAGATACAGCGGGTGACATAAAAACTCCTTTGCGTTTAGCCTCCGCCTAGCTTTGTGGCTGCTCCGAACCCAGAGGGCACGCAGGAGCGCCTATGCATGGGCGTGTGTAATAGTGTCTCTGGCTTCCGCCAGAGCGCCCAAAAGTATAACACAAATTAGCCTAAGTCAAGAGGAAAATAAGCGCTTTGTCAAGGCTAAATAGAAATGTCCTAATGCTGGCAATTTAGAAATGTCCTAATTATGATTAGGAGCTATAAAGTAGACAACCGAAGTGTGTTGGATAATTGAAATGACTAGGAAGGAATATCAAAATTGCTTTTTTTTACTTTGAAACACCATTAGGGGAACACTGGAAAGACGAAAACAGTCTCTATGGTAAGATTGCTAAAGTATTAGGATTGAGTAAATCTTTCACCACAATTTTTTTGGAGGAGGACCACTATGCCTGATTTCGGAAATTCTTTCTCTGGATTGGCGCATGAGCGCAAGCTCACCCACGAAGAGCTTATTCGCGCGATCCGCTTTATGGTGGCTGCGGAATATGAAGCTATCCAGCTCTATACCCAATTAGCTGACTCCATCGATAACAAGTTAGCCATCAATGTGCTTAATGACATTGCCGATGAAGAGCGTGTACATGCTGGCGAATTTTTACGCTTGCTGCATGAGCTTGCCCCTGAGGAAAAAGAATTTTATAAGGATGGCTTCGAAGAAGTCGAAGCCCAAATTGAAAAGCTGAAAAAATAGCGCAGCCAATTCAATAGAGGGGTGCAAAGAAGATGAGATGCGAGCCAAAAGGTGGAGTATGAAGCTGAAAGGCAAGGTCATATTTGTGTTTGGCTTGCTTTTGCTGGGTTTGGGCTGCCGGCTCAGCTCACCAACGCCCGTTGCCTGGGTGCCCACGGCGACAGCACAACAGCGGGCTCAAACCGAAACAGCTTCTGCCCAAGCCCAGGCGACCTTGACGGCGCAAGTTACCAAAATCCCTACATCGACTCCGACCAGTCTCCCGCCCACTCCAACCATTGCCGAGGATGGACCTTGGCTTGTGTTTGCTAATCAGGCGGGCACGGGCTACTACGCGCACGATGCGGATAGCGGCACGCTCATCCCACTGGATTTACCACCAGCGCTGGATCCGCTAGACTTAGCCAGTAGTATTTCACCGGATGGAAAGCGCTTGCTCGTGCGTGCCGGCGAACTGGAGGCGCTGACTGACCTTGGTTTCTATCTTATCGAAGACCCCTGGCAGCCAGCTGAGAAAATCACGGCGCTGCTTTCAGAGCAGCTTATCGCAGATATCCTGGCAGAAAAAGGAAAGCAGCCCAAAATGGCGCTCCAAGCAGTACTGCAACCCAACCCGGTGAGCTGGACGGCGAACAGCCATCAGGCTGTTTTTCCCTTAGCACTCGAGGACCTCTCAAGTGACCTATATCTCTATAATCCTCAAGCGGGCACAATCAAGCGCCTGAGCGAGCGCTTCCAACAGGAATTTGCTCCCCTTTGGGCACCTGGGCAGAATTGGCTGGTCTTTCAGGAAGTCAACAGCTATGCCTCACCAGATGACTGGGAAGTCTCGTTAGTAGGGGCTTGGAAAATGCCCAAACAAGATGAGCTGCGCTATCTTTTTGAGCCTAAGGCGACTGGAAATTGGGAACACTATGTGGGCTGGCTGACCCCTGAAGAGCTCGTGAGCTACACGGCAACCGAAACCGGCGGTACCGACTTACACTTAAGCAACCTCGGCACTGGTAAATCGGTCGTCCTTTTTTATGGTGCTTTCAATTCTGTGGCGCTCGACCCTGCACACGGAAGCATTGCTGTTTCAGTGAACAGTGCAGAAGGTAAAATCAGTGGTCGCAAACCCGGCATTTACTTTTCGAAGAGCGGCGGTTTGCTCTTTTATCTGCTGATGGAAGGGGAATTCGAACATTTGGAATTCGCTCCCGAGGTTGGTCATTTTGTCGCCACAGGTAAAAGCGGCGTAGTTCAATTTGATGGCAATGGCATTTTGACTCGGTTGGAGGCTGACCAGCGGATTAGTTTTTCTCCGGATGGGAAATGGGCTATAGGCTGGGGCACAAATGGCGCGCGGCTTTATTATGCTGATGGCATGCACCTACAAAACCTGACCGAACAGTCCGTTTCCGCTGTAGTCTGGCAAAAAGATGGGAAGGGTATCTACCTGCTGGAGCCGGATGGGCTCTATCAGCTGCGATTCCCACTCCTGCAACACAAGCTGGTGACCGCGGATGTTTACCAAAGCAGCGAGCAAGCATTCGCCTGGCTCGCTGGGTATTAATTTGGTTTGCATCAGCTTGAAATGGCGCATAGGCTCTCGCTCTAAATATAATAGAATTAGTCTTAGCGAAAGGAGATAATCATGAGTACCATTTTTACTTGGTATGGACATGCCACCATCGGCTTGGAAACCGCCGGCATGCATTTGTTAATTGACCCGTACTTTAGCGGCAATCCGACAGCAACTGCCAAACCCACAGACGTGCTGGCGGATTACATCCTCGTCACGCACGGGCATGGCGATCATTTAGGTGACACGGTGGCGATTGCTAAGCGTACGGGTGCCACGGTCATCTCAAATGCGGAGATCTGCGGCTGGTTAGGCGCGAAAGGAATCAAGACACATGCGCAGCACATTGGCGGTGGCTTTCACTATCCCTTCGGCTACCTCAAGCTCACTTTAGCGCTGCATGGCTCCGGCTTACCGGATGGCAGTGTGGGCGGCAACCCGGTAGGCTTTTTGCTTACGACCAATTCTGGCAAGAAGATCTACTTTGCCGGCGATACAGGTCTCTTTGGAGATATGCGCCTGATTGGTGAAGAGGGCGTGGAGCTCGCTGCCCTCCCAATTGGTGATAACTATACCATGGGCCCCGATGATGCCCTGCGCGCAGTGAAGCTGCTACAGCCTAAAGTAGTCATCCCAATTCATTACAACACCTGGCCACTCATCAAGCAAGACCCTCAGGCTTGGAAGCAGCGTGTGGAAGCTGAAACCCAGACCAAGTGCGTCGTGTTAGCACCTGGGGGAACTTATCAGGTGGAGGCGTGAACCCATGAAGTCAAGCACAGAGGAACGTCCTATCAAGACTGGGCGCATACCACCGGGGCAATTTCTTTCCAAACGGTTCCCGGTGCTGCATTATGGACCTATTCCGCCTTTTGACCCTGAAACCTGGACTTTCCGCGTGTGGGGAGAGGTGGAAAAGCCACTCACACTCACTTGGCAGGAGTTCAGCCAGCTGCCGCGCACAACGCTTACCCTTGACCTCCATTGTGTGACGAAATGGAGCAAGTTGGATACTGTTTGGGAAGGCGTCAGCCTCAAAACCTTACGGGAGCTGGGTCTTGTCATCCCAACAGCGGATGCACACTATGTCATTCAGCATGCGGAATACGGCTTTACTGCCAACCTGCCGATTGAAGTCGTTTTTGCGGATAACTTCTTGCTTGCGACCCATTACGACGGCAAGCCGATTACCGCTGAGCATGGTGCGCCTTTGCGCGGATTGGTCGGCTCCATCCCCGGGCGTGATGATCTCAAGGACGTCTACCTCTGGAAAGGAGCCAAGTGGCTGCGCGGGCTGGAATTCGCGGCGCAAGACCGCCCTGGCTTTTGGGAGCGGGCTGGCTATCACAATGACGCTGACATTTGGTTGGAGGAACGTACAGCCTGATCACCCCCGAGGTTTTTGGAAAAATAGAAACACCGCCGTTAGGAATATTCACGGCGGTTTTTTATTACTGCAAGATTTAGCTGGTACTTACCTGTGCTGCCGCCAGGTGAGGAATGCTAATACCAAGCCGGCAATGAGGATTACCACGCCAACGATGCCAAGAATGGGTGAGCGTGTGCCTGCGGTATCTTCTTGTTGAACGGGGGCGGTAGCTTGTTGTGCACCAAAATCAATTGTGGCTTGATCGCCCGCTTTCACCTCCAGCGGGTAGCTCGTTACTGTGGTGGGGTTGAAGCCATCGGGTATGGCAACGGTGATGTTATAGCTGCCCTCAGGGATGTTCTCGAAGCATAATGGGTCGGTAGTATCTGGGTTGCCTGCTACCGTTGTGCCGGTCAGCGAGACCTTACCCAGGCGGTCGTTGATGCTAACCACTCCGCCGTAGAGATAATCTTCGCCGGTTGTGCGCGTGCCGGTGCCGTCGATATCATGGAATAGCACCACGCAGATCTTGGCAAACCCAGGTTCCGGGGTAGGCGTGGGTGTGATCAACTCAGGTGGCAGGGTAGCCGTGGGCTGGGCGGTTTCAGTGAGGGCTGGCGCTTCAACCGTGCCTAATAAAATTTTCGTGCCGGTAATCAGGTTGCAGTTTTCATCCAAGCCGTTGAGTTGGATGATGGTATCGATGGGAACGTTGGTAAGCAGGAAGATGCGCGTACAAGTATCTCCCTCTTCAACTGTGTAATAAATGCGTCCTTCAGCATCGGGGGTAGGGGTTTGATAAACTGCTTGAGCTTGAGCCGGAAAGGCAGAGCGTGCAGACCAAACCAGCAGCGCTGTGCCTAAAAGCACGGCTGCGATCGCTAAGGGTAGGAGGAACTTATGTAATTTGTTCATATTCACCTCGCATCTGGTTAGCATCATTATACCCATAAACATAAAATTGCAATTTAGCAGCAACGTGATCAGTTTTTGCAGCAAGAAAATCAAAGAGCTTTGTTCTTGCTGGTCTCCAGACCGGCTTCATCATTCTCGCTGCTCTCTTCATCGTTCTTGCCGGTCTCCGAGTGCGTAGCCTGCCCGTAGGGCACCGAGCGAGAGGTTTTGACCGAAGGTCTCCACAGCATTGCATGGTCGGGCGACCATGCTAAAACAAGAAGACCTAAAGGTTACAGGCTTTGCACGGTCGGGAGATTTCGCAGACTACCCATAGAGTACGGTTATTTTGTCATTGCGAACCCCGTAGGGGTGAAGCAATCTTATAACTCGTTCAATAAGATTGCGTCGTCGGGCAAAGAGCGCCCTCCTCGCATTGTCAGTGATCGGTCAGTGGCTGAAATGCCCGCAGAGTAATATGCAAGAACATTGAGCACAAGGCAATCCAAAGAGCGTACAGAAATTTTGGGTAAAATAAAGCCAATGACTGCCCGAAGCTCGATCATTTTGATATTTATTCTTGCAGCCAGTATGCTGGTTGGCTGTGCAGCCCCAACCGCATTGCCGGAGCCTAGCCCCACGCCGCTGCCCTCAGAGACGCCTATCCCTACTGCGACCATCGACTGGTTCCCGGATACGCCTACGCCTACCCGTGCTATTACGCAAGCCACACCCAATCCGCTGCAAGGATTGACGCCACCGGCTTATACCTCCGTTTATATCGAAGATGACTTTACCGACCCAGAGCAATGGGAGCTTGGCTCGAGCTTAGCCGGCAACAGTGCTTTTGGCGAAGGCAGTCTAACTTTGGCTTTGAATGGCACAAAAGGCGACCTAACAAGCTTGAGCACGCACGTATTGCCTGCTGAGTTTTATCTGGAGATAACAGTCGACTCGGCACTGTGCACGGGTAAGGATACTTTTGGGTTCATTTTCTGGCAGGGCAGTGAAGGTGGCAGCTACCGCTTGCTGTTCACTTGCGACGGGCAGATGCGGGTGGAGCGGCGCACCGATAACGGCAGCGCTGTCTTGCAGGATTGGACCGCTGCGCGCCGCTTTCAGCCTAATGCGCCGGCACGCAACCGCATTGGCATTTGGGCACAAGCTGGCACCGTATATTTTTTTGTGAATGACACCTACCAAACGAGCATCGAAGTACGCAAAGGGCTCCAAGGCGGATTAGCAGTGCTGGCGCGCGCAGAAGAAGGCAAAGCGGCTACGTTCAACTTTTCTCAATTGATCATCACCCAGCCATAGTGTCAAGGCTAAATAGAAATGTCCTAATGAGTAGATAAAGTCCTCAGTATGGGTTTTTTCTCATAACTAACCAACTTATTTCTTCTTGTCTATAATGATTCACGGTAACCCTAACCCTGGCCCTTCCCCAGCGGCAAGCTGTTTTTTGTGCCTCGGTCGAGCCGCTGGGGAAGGGAAAATAGTTTGAAAGAGGGCTGCGCCCTCTTTCAAGCATCAACTCCCCGTCCCAGCGATAGTTAATGAGGATAATATTATAA
>DAOUFK010000004.1:0-7141 GCA_034430095.1 Candidatus Mesolinea sp. | reverse complement strand
GATTCTAAGTTTTAGAGAGAGTACAAAGCAAAACTTGAAAGGCAGACGATCAATTTCAAAGTATACCGAAGCCTCACGGTTAGTATACTACGACTATGTCGTTCGAATTTTAACTGAGAAGCGGCAGGTATTGCCGTGTTATGCAGGTTTGTCTAATGCTCATCTGAACCCCTTTGGCGAGGTTTGGCCTTGCTGTATATTGGCTTATAGTCAAACAATGGGCAACGTCCGAGATTTTGGCTGTGATTTTAAGAAATTATGGGACTCTCCTAGAGCGAAGGAAACTCGATTGTACATAAAATCAGGAAAATGTCATTGCCCGATGGCGAACCAATCATACTCAAATATGTTATGTAGCGCGACATCAATGGCTAAGGTTGCAAAAAATTTACTATTTGTCAGATAACTATTGAGTTATTAGTTACTTAACGGAGTGAAACTAATGCGTGTTCTAGTAACCGGATCGACTGGATTTGTGGGAAGTCACTTAACGGAAGAATTATGCAAAAGAGGTTGTGAAGTGAATGTTCTTGTTCGCCAAAACTGGCACGGCTCCTTACCCCATTGGTTGAGTAATACAAACGTTTTTTATGGCGATATAACCGACTTTGCAAGTAATCGAAAGGCATTAAAAAATGTGGACGTTGTATTTCATTTAGCATCTCTTCTAGGGAAATGGCAGAGTGAATATAGTGCGGCTGAATATGCCAAAGTTAATGTTAATGGTGTAAAGTTACTTGTTGAGGCTTCAAAGCGAGAAAACGTCAGACAATTTGTGGACTTAAGTACCGCAGGTGTTATGGGACGACTGCTAAAAGTACCCGCCGATGAGGATCACCCGCTAAATCCTGGGTTTCCCTATGAGGTGTCAAAGTACTATGCCGAATTAACACTTCGACAGTCTATGAAAGAAAATCGTTTTCCAGCGACTATTATTAGGGCTACTCATGTTTATGGCCCCCGAGAAAAAAATACAGTCAAGATATTCCGGATGATTAAAAAAATCGGTGTATTTCCTCTTATTAGCGGCGGACAGAATCTCTTTCAACCAGTTTATATTCAAGATCTTATAAACGCTCTTATGCTGTGTATGGAAAAAGATACAGAATCTATTGGACATACTTATCTTGTAGCAGGTAAGGACACAGTTACTTACCGCAAATTTCTTGAACTTTCAGCAAACCTTTTAGGTATTCATCTTACGGCTATTCCTATATCCGAAAATTTAGCAAAGTTTGCTGCTTCAGTTAGTGAAAAAGTAATTGCAAATATGGGTTTTGAGCCCCCTTTAACTAAATCACGCGTTGAGTTTTTTTCAAGGGACCAAGCATACAAAATGGATCGAATACATACAGAACTTGGATTCTCACCAAAGATTAATCTACCGAGCGGTTTGCAGCTAACGCTAAATTGGTGTACTCGTAATAATCTATTGGACGTTTGAACTCTGAATTTAAAAGTTTTAATGGTTACACCTTATTTTCCTCCGATTATAAACGGGCCGTCTCTGCATGTTTATCATTTAGTCCGAGGACTCGTAAACCATGGCGTCAACGTGCATGTCCATACGATGGGTTTTGACGTTGATCGGGACATTCTTGACTTAGACGCGACAGGTTTTACTATATCGCATTTCAAGCCTTTCTCTCTCCTTCGTGGAGCTTCCTTTGACCAGCCACTTTCTATTACGTACATTCAGTCCGCGATAGACAATAGCGACGATTATGATGTTGTTCACGTGCATGATTTTCCCAAACTTTGCAATGACTCACTTATTTTAGCGCTTAAAAAAATTAAGCCTTCAAAACGTGTGGTTCTTACTCCCCATGGAGCAGGTCCGCTTTCTCCAGCATACAAAGTTTCCTCAAAAGCATACTGGGCAACAGGCATTCCAGTTGCTGTTGTCAAATCGGTTGATCGCTTAATAACTGTAACCTCTCTGCAGACAAAGGGTTTTGTAAAGGTGTGTAATGGTCAAAAAGTTGTTCACATACCAGAAGCAATACCTGACTACTACTTTGTAAAAGAACCTTATTTTGTTAATGACGAAAGATTGAAGATACTGTACATAGGCAGGATTATACAAGAAAAAGGCATCAAGGATTTACTGTTTGCTATTCACTCTGCTTTGAAATCCTCCAATAGACTTGTTGAGTTACGGTGTATTGGCCCCGATTATGGTTTTATGCAGGAAGCCCTAAAAATGATTAAAGACTTACACCTGCAGGACCATGTTCATATGCTCGGTCCCCTTTCCGAGGAGCAAAAAATTAAAAATCTCCGATGGTGCGATGTGCTCGTCTTGCCTTCCTATTATGAAGCATTTGGGATTCCAATTATTGAAGCCATGGCTTCTGGAAAGCCAGTTATCGCAACCAAAACAATTGGTGCTATGTCACTTGTTAGAAACCACGAGACCGGTTTTCTGGTTGATTTCAGTGACCCAGCTGGAATCGCAAATCGATTTGAGTTGTTAAAGGACATTACTCTTAGGATGAGAATGGGTGCAGCGGCGTTGAAAGATGCAAGATCTTTCACAATGAGCAATATGTCCAAAAATCATATAAGGCTTTATCAAAGTCTAAGCTACTCAAAATAGGTACGCTCAAGTTGAAAAAGATAGGTTTTGTGCTTAACGAATTGTTGCCATTCGCTTCTATCAGTAACTATGTATGTCTCTTGACCCAACAATTAAGTAAAAGTTGCTCACTTAAAATTTTTACTTTTCAATATGCTGCATCACTAACAGGAAAAACTTTGCCTTCAACTAATACTGAGGTTTTCTTGTACAACAATACCCAAGGAAGGACGTTTATCCATGAACTGCAAACTATGCTTTTCCCATTCGGATTAGCTAGGAAGTTAGCTACAAACGATTTATTAATTATTGTTACCGAAAGACCCCCAATAATGCCTATTATAATGGCAAAATTTCTGAATTCAAGTTTACCTGTAGTATGGGATTTCCATGGTATCACACCACCAAGTTATCATAAAAGTCTGCAAAGGTTTCTGGTTGATTCGTTAAGACTCTCGATTCTCAAACTCTTAATAAAACGTTCTGACTTTCGAATAGTTCATAGTAACTTTATGAGCCGTGAAACGAAGAGACTCTTCAAAGCTGACTCAATTGTTCTTCCACTTTGTGTAGACACATCAAGATTTCAGCCCACGAAGAAAGAAACCGTAGAAATTAACCGTGGCACATTTACTCTGCTTTACGTTGGCAGGCTCGTTCCCCATAAACGGGTTGATTTTTTGATTCGAGCACTTGCCATGATAAAAAACGACCACCCATTCAGACTTGTGGTTGTTGGAAGCGGGCAAGATAGAGCTAAATTGAAAAAATTAGCGCTATCCTTGGAAGTGTCAAATTATGTTGATTTCTTGGGGGAAGTGTCAGACGAAAAGTTACCGATTATATACAATGCCAGCGATGCCTTTGTCACGGCTAGCTTGCATGAAGGCGTCTGCATCCCAATCCTTGAATCACTTGCGAGCGGAGTGCCAGTTATAATACCTAACAATACTGCAATGATTGAAACCGCTGGAAATGCTAGTTTAATATATGATGAACGTTCCATCGAAGACTTTGCCGGTAAAATAAAACTACTATCTGCTAATCATGACCTATGGCTGAAACTTAGGGAGAACGGTTTAGCAGTAGCTTCAAACCATTCTCCGCAAAAATTACAAACAGACTACCAACTTTTAATTGAAAAAATAATTAAGCAAGGCAAATGTAAAATTGATTAAACAAATTCTAAACAACTGGATTTCAATTCTTTCTGTCATTGGGTTGTCAATATGTCTCTGTAGCGCGTATCTTTCACCTATCTCTGAGTCAATCGCTTATGGTTCGCTAATAGGCGTCTTTGAAGGCTTGAGCCCAATATTCTGGCTAGGCTACGTTTTCATAATCATTTCGATTTTCCTATCTTTTTTTAGTCGGAAAGCGAATAACTTTTCTTATCTTCCGTTCCTTGCGTTTTTTTGGGTTTGGTTTATTACCCCCATATTAAGAGAAAGCCTCCCAAGAACCCAAGATGTCTGGCAATTTCTTGGTTTAGCCCAACAAATCGCAAGTCAAGGTCACGTTCCTACTGCTAACGTAGGTGCAGCCTTTACGGCATACTACCAGTGGCCAGGCTTTTTTATTTTCGCCTCAGTTTCTAAGATGATATTTGGTGTAACCTTGCCCAGTGTTTCGATTATGGGCTCAATTATTTTTTCGCTTCTGTTTCCAGTTTTTGAGTTATTAGCATTTCGAAGACTATCAGCTAATCTAATGACCGATAAATTCCAAAAATTTTCTTTATTTATCTTAATCATAACTTTTATGCTAATAGGCGCACCCGTATTTTCTCCTCAATTTGTTTCTTTGTTGCTTTTTCCATTAATTCTGCTTCTCTTGTTTCGTGTTAGGACTGTAAGTGATAATGTTGTGTTATTTCTACTGATATGCGCTGTTTCAATTATTCATCCAATTTCAAATATATTTATAATTTCTATACTTTTTGCGTTGTTTACAATCGAACATATAAAAAAGGGCTTGTCTATTCTGCAAAACAATTATGGTTATTTTTTACTAATTGCAATAGGCTCTTTTATTGTAATAAGTTTCTTTGGCTCAGGACCATTTATTTCTGGTAAACCATACCTCTTGGCCGTGGAAAATTTTTTTATAAACCTATTTCAGGGAGAATTATTGGGGCTCAATGGTCTAAATAGCGGTGCTGCGCCAGCTTTGGGTCTTTGGTATGAGCGATTTGCTAGATATATCCCTTTACTTTTAGCTGGTGGTGGCCTTATTGTGTGTTTCCGTCTGCAAAAGAAAACTGGCGTTTTTCTGGGTGCTGTACTCTTGGGAATATTTCTGTGCACTCCCCTTGTCCTCTTTACTGGTGGCCATTGGTGGGATCGATTTTTTGATTTTGCTGCTTTACCGATCTCTTTTTTGGGGGGATATCTTTTATATATTGCAACAAAAAAAACTCCAAAGAAAAAAATGCTATTGGTAATTGTATTTGCTCTTTTAGTTTTCTTAACATTCAGGCCAGTTATTACTTATAGTGAAAACATTCATCAATATAATAGTTCTGAATTCGCAGCAACATCCTTCGTTGGTGAAAATCTATCGGGTAACATTATTTTAATTGATTATAAAATTTCAACATTACTATACTATATTGATCCCTCAATTAAAATTGTTAAGCTTTTTCCAACAGGCGTTTCAGGGTCATATGAATTTATGATGATAGATCACCTTTTAATCAATCATTTAAATCAAACCCTGATTGGGGAAAATGCCAACTTGGTTTATGACTCAAATAGTGTGCAAATATGCAATTCTGTAAAATAGTTGATCTTAAGAAAACATGTGTGTACTGCCTTTAGGCTTAGTTTTATGCTTGATAGGCAATCCCTAAAAAACTTTGCTAATGATGACTTATTTTATTTAGGTTTGTCGAAAAATCTCATCAAGTAAACCCTTTGTTATTTCATAACCTAAATATAACTGGGCATTGGTACCTTTCCAATCAATTATGCTTCTGATACTCTTTGGTGATTGTGATGGATGTAGACTTGGCAGTTGCTAATTTGAAAGCGGTAAAAAGTGTCTTTGACAAACTAGATATTAAGTTTTGGTTGTTATATGGAACTGCACTTGGAGCAGTGCGTGATGGCAAAATAATGGAATGGGATCATGACATTGATATAGGCCTTTGGAATTATGATAGAGCAAAATTATTTATGGCTTTATCAGAGCTTCGGGGAAATCATAAATTTACTTTTATTTCAGACATCTATCCAGATAATTATATCATTCAAATCAAAATGTTTTCCACTAAAGGTGATAATAGTCATCAAATCGATTTTTATTTGTGGGATAACAAGGGTCCTAATCACATTAACCCAACACATATGTATAAGACTGGGCTTGCTATCGGTCTGTTAAGAGTAATTCGTCATTATCTATATAGTGATTTGGATTTATCTGTTTGGGAACGACCTTTTTTACAGAAGAATCCTTTTAAATTAATTATTCGATGCATCGGTTTTTCTTTACCCAAGCTTCCCTTGAAGGCTAAATCTTTCGCCTTTAACATAATGCGCCGCTGGAACCTAGGTAAGATTAACTGGGTTTTCTTTACTCCCCGACAGTATTTTGATACCCTTGATACAATTCAATTTTACGGTCTAGAGTTTAACATTCCATCTGATGTAGAAAATTTTCTAAAAATAAACTATGGTGAGAATTGGAGAATTCCAAAGAAAAAATGGGATTGGATTACTGACAATAACGCTAAGAACTGGACTAGTGATGTCAGATCGTGAGGTATGAGGCGTCTTGAATTAACTTGGATATTTGTGTTGGTTATGCTACAAACAAAACATTAAATTGGGCCTCTTCAAAAGGATGAACTACTTTATGGCTCGCTTTTTTAAGAGTGTAGCTTCTAAACAAACGCTATTAATTATTATCTATCTCCATTTTTTGGGCAGAAAAGGTTTATAGATGTACAAGCCCTTAGTTACAAAAAATTGAGAGGGAATACTAATGCTTAATGCAATAATTTTAGCGGCGGGTTCGTCAACTCGGCTTAGGCCTTTAACGGTTGGTGTGCCTAAATGTTTGCTGTATATAAATGGGCTAACAATCCTGGATTATCAAATTAATGCCTTGAAAAAAGTGGGTGCTGAACGAATTTATGTTGTTGTTGGATTTAAAAAAGAATTGATAAAGGATCATTTGAGTCGTTCAGATTCTGAAATTACGGTTGTTGAAAATAATTCTTATGATGTTACTGATAATTCTTATAGTTTGTTTCTTGGCCTTCAGAACGTCGATGCTCATGCTGATTCTGTAATAGTTCTTGACGGTGATATTGTTTTTGACACAGAATTATTGATCAAGTTAGTCAATGATCATAAAAAAAATGTGATATTGGCTGATAATAGGAAAAAAATTGTTGATGAGGATTGCAAAGTAAACATAAGCCCCGACGGTTTTGCTCTAGAAATTGGAAAAAAAGTGAGTGGACAAGCAGTTTATACAAGTATGATAAAGCTAGGTGGGCATTTTCTTGAAATGTTCTTAACCGAGTTATCGAAAGAACGTTCAAAACCTGAGTGGTAT
>DAOUFK010000003.1:0-2747 GCA_034430095.1 Candidatus Mesolinea sp. | reverse complement strand
AACCTGATCCTGACCGATTTTTATGAGTTCCGCCTCTATCGGGACGGGCGGGAGCTGCAACGCGCCACCATCGCGCGTCAATTTACCGCCAAAGTGCTCAAAACCACGCCCCAGGTGGAGCAAGCCGAGCAATTCCAAGCGCTGATGGAGCAATTTTTCGGCTTCAAGCTGCCGCGCAGCTTCACTGCCGAAAGCTTAGCGGTGGAGTTAGCCAAGCGCACGCGCTTCCTGCGCGACGAGGTCATCAGCCAGGAACTGGTCGAATCCGAACAGCAGCGTGGCGAGCTATACGGCTATTACCAAGCCTTCCAAAAGTACCTCATCCCTAACCTGACACCCGAGCAGTTTGCGGACCTCTACTCTCAAACCATTACCTACGGCTTGTTTGCCGCCCGCACGCGCGCCAATAGCGAATTCAACCGCAAAATGGCGTTCGATTACATCCCGCATACCACCGGCATCTTGCGGGACGTCTTCCGCTTCATCTCGTTAGGCGATTTGCCCCTGCCAATGGAGGTGCTCGTAGATGATATCGCCGCGATCCTGCATGCCGCGGAGATCAACAGCATCCTCAACCAGTATTACAAGGAAGGCAAGGGGGAAGATCCCATCGTGCATTTTTATGAGACCTTTCTCAACCAATATGACCCGCAAACGCGTGAACGCCGCGGGGTCTATTACACCCCAGAACCTGTGGTGCAATACATTGTGCGCTCGGTGCACAGCCTGCTCAAGACGCACTTTGGCTTGCCCGACGGGTTAGCTGACCCTGCAGTTACCTTGCTGGACCCGGCGGCGGGCACGCTTACCTTCCCAGCTGAAGCCATCAAGTTGGCGGTGCAGGAATATGTGCAAAAATATGGCGGGGGCGGCAAAGCCAACTTTATCCGGGATCAAATCCTCAAGAATTATTACGCCTTCGAGCTGATGATGGCGCCCTACGCCATCGGGCACATGAAAATCAGCTACCTTTTGGAGGCTTTGGGTTACCACTTGCAAGAAGATGAGAGTTTTCAGCTTTACCTCACCAACACGCTCGAGATGGAGGAAATTACGCAGAGCGAACTGCCCGGTATGCGCGCACTTTCAGAGGAAAGCCGCTTGGCTGGGCGGGTGAAGCGCGAGCCGATTTTGGTGATTATGGGCAACCCACCCTACTCCGGCATCTCGGCTAATACCAACAAATGGACGGAGGAACTGCTCAAAAAAGACCTAGACGGCACGCAAAGCTATTACACGGTGGATGGCAAACCTTTGGGAGAAAAGAACCCCAAGTGGCTGCAGGATGATTACGTCAAGTTTTTGCGCTTTGCGCAGTGGAAAATTCACAAGGCTGGGCGGGGGATTGTAGCCATGATTACCAACCACAGCTACTTAGATAACCCCACCTTCCGCGGTATGCGCGAGAGCCTGATGCAGACCTTTGATGAAATTTATATACTGGATTTGCACGGTAACAGCCTGAAGAAAGAAACCGCGCCCGATGGCAGCCTGGATGAGAACGTGTTCGATATCCGCCAAGGGGTGGCTATCGCAGTCTGTGTTAAAAATAACCAAGCTGAAGAGCATAAGGTTTTTCATCGGGACCTCTTTGGCAGCAGGGAACAAAAGTATACCTGGCTACGCGAGCATGCATTTAGCGTTGATAATTATGAGCTCCTCACGCCAAGCAAACCATATTATTTTTTCGTTCGGAGGAAAACAGAAGATATCTCTCGTTACTTGGAATGGAAAAAGATTAATGAGATTTTTCCGGTGAACAGCGTGGGAATTGTTACTTCCAGAGATAACTTTGTAATTGATGAAGACAAATTAAACTTACAGAGAAAGTTAAACCTATTTTCCGATCTTTCTATTCCTAATGAAGTTATTGAGAATTCATTCGATGTGAAGGATACGTCTTCATGGAAAATAGAGCAAGCAAGAAAAAATATATCTAAGAACGTTGATTTATCAGTTATAAAAGAAATATTGTATCGCCCCTTTGATAAACGTTTTATCATCTATCATCAAGCAGTGATTGAGAGAATGCGCTTGGACGTTATGCGCCATATGCTTAAAGTAAATTTAGGATTGATTACTTCAAGGCAAATGGATAAATCTGGCATACAACCCGTTTTTATTACAAATACCATTATTGATGCTCATTCTATTACTTCCGCGACATCAATTTCCTATCTTTTCCCTTTGTATCTTTATCCCGATGAAGAAGAAGTAAACCTCTTTAACCAGACGGAGCAAAAAAGAGAACCAAACATCGACCAGACCATCTTATTAAAACTCCAAGAAGTTTATGATCAACAGATTTCTCCCGAGCAGCTCCTGCAATATATCTATGCAGTTTTATCCAGCCCCCTATATCAACAAACCTATACGGATTTCCTCAAGTTCGACTTCCCGCGCGTGCCGTTTACCGCAGATAGCGCGCTCTTCCAGCAAATGGCAGCACTGGGCAAACGCCTCGTGGACCTGCACTTGCTGCGCAGCCCAGAGTTGGAGCAGCCCATCGCGCGCTTCGAAGGCAAAGGGGATGACCTGACCATCGCCACGCCCAAATACGACCCGAAAACCAAGCGCGTGTGGATCAACGCCACGTACTACTTCGAGGGCATCACGCCCGAGGTCTGGGAATACCAAATTGGCGGCTATCAGGTGTTGGATAAGTACCTCAAAGCGCGCAAAGGTCGCAGCTTAGAGGATCCGCGCCATATCCTGCGCGTCGCCACCGCCTTAGCCAAGACCATAGA
>DAOUFK010000002.1:0-106192 GCA_034430095.1 Candidatus Mesolinea sp. | reverse complement strand
TTCGCATGACCGTTATCTGATCGACGCTTTAGCTACGCAAATCTGGGAGGTAACGCCGCAAGAGGAAGCACTGCACGTATATACCGGCAGCTACTCCGAATATCGTCAGGCAAAAATCGCGGCATCCGCTCCAGGGCTTGGCACACAAACGAGAGCGAAACAGCCCAAACAAGTTGGAAGCCGATCAAAACCAGAAACGCTCAGCCGCAACCGCCGTCAGCAACTGGAAAAGAAACTCGCCGCGCTTGAGGCGCGTATTCATGCCCTCGAGAGCGAAAAGGCACTGCTGGAAACCAAATTAGCTAACCCGCCAGCCGATGGCAGAAAAGCCGCTGAGTTAGCTGCTCAGTATAATCATCTACATGCCAAGCTCGAACCGCTGCTCACGGAATGGGAGCAGCTCGCCACCCTTCTGCAGGAGGACCAAGCATGAGCGCTAAAGCACAGGAACAAGCCAACACGCTGCCCATCATGCCGGCTAGCTTGGGCGACCTATGGAGGCTGCGCCAGCTCGAGAAGCTCACTTTTAGCCGCGAGGATGCCTGGCCGTTGGTGGAACTGCTGTTCGTCTTGGTCTCTCCTCATATCGTGCGCCTAAAAGTAGATTATGACAAACAAATGATTGCCTTCGTAGCAGGCGATACGCGCCTGAATCAGGGTGCCGGTTGGATTATCACCCTCGGGGTGGCACCGGATTGGCGTCTCATCGGGTTGGGCGAGGGTTTGCTCGCAGCTGCCGAACAGGCTATGCACATGCCCGCCATCCGCCTGACGGTACGCGCCTCTAACCAAGCTGCCATTGCCCTCTACCAAAAAGCCGGCTACCAGCAGGTGGGCGTCTCGCCGCGCTATTACGTCGGTGGTGAGGATGGGCTGATTTTTGAGAAGCGTTTCTTGGAGAGTTTGGTAGAGCATTCATCCAAACAGAATGAGAAAAAGCAAATTTGGGGTTGAATTAACAGCGGAATAAGATATAATTAAAGCACCATGAAGGAGTTGGCTTAATACGAGATGATCCGCGCAAGCCAGGCGCAGCGGATTGGTATGCGGGGCACACGCCGTAAGTTACGCGTGTGTTTTTGTTTAAATATCCATAGAAACGGAGTATAGAACAACATGGACAGTGGAATGATCGGTAAGATTGAAAAAGCTAAACGATACGCCCAAGAAAAGGAGCGCTTTACGCTCAACAATTTCCAAGCCACCATCAAAGGGGATAATAACGACCACGTTGTGCATTATGTGGATGGCAAGTGGGATTGTGATTGCAGCTTTTTCCAGACGCGCGGCGTATGCGTGCACACCATGGCGCTCGAAATCCTCTTGAATGGGATGATCCAAAAGGGCGACCATCCGGAATTCTAAGTGAACAGTACAACCATTTAAGAGCAAAGAGCCCTCCAGCGAGGGCTCTTTGTGTATTGCAATTAGTATTTTTCAGGCGGAGAGAGTGGGATTCGAACCCACGGTAGCCACAAAGACTACAACGGTTTTCGAGACCGTCCCATTCAACCGCTCTGGCATCTCTCCGTACGCTTAAATTATACCTGAGTTAAAGCGCGAACACCTCACCCTTTTGCGGGTATGCCATCTCGGGCAAGCCGGCGTGCTCATCCAAGCGCCCGCGCAAGGCGCTGTAGGCTTTCTCTTCCCCGTGCACGAAGATGATCTTTTTAAGCGTTTCTTTACTGGCTAAGGCATACTCCACCAGCAAATCCTGCCCGGCATGCGCGCTCAGCCCGCCAATCGTAACCACCTCAGCCTTGCGGTAGTATTCCTCGCCAAAGATGCGCACCTTGCGCTCCTGATCAGCCAGCCGGCGCCCAAGAGTATCCGGCGCCTGCCAGGAGATAATCACAATCGTATTGCGCCCGTCTTCGATGTTATTGGCTAAGTGGTGTTGGATCCGCCCGCTTTCTGCCATGCCCGAAGCGGAGATGATAATCATCGGCTCGTGGTAGTCATTGAGCGCCTTGGATTCGTCCACACTGCGCGTGTAGATGATGTTCTCGAAATCGATAGCTGGGTTACGGTGCTCAGCAATGAAGCGCCAGGTTTCCTCGTCAAAGCACTCAGAATGCTTGCGATACAACTCAGAGGCATTGGTTGCCAAGGGGCTGTCGATCACCACGGGGATATCCGGGATTTCGCCCCTTTCGATGGCTTGGCTCAGATAATAGGTGAGCATTTGTGTTCTGCCTACGGCAAAAGCTGGGATGATGACCTTGCCACCGCGCCTCACCGTGCGCAAGATGACCTGCCTCAATTCCTCAAAGGCATCCTCAATATGCTCGTGGGGCTTATCGCCATAAGTGCACTCCATCAGCAAGTAGTCTGCCCCTTGCGGCAGCACCGGATCTTCGAGGATAGGGGCATCATAACGACCGATATCACCGGAGAACCACAAGCGCTTTAGCGCGCCATCTTCCACCACATCCACAACCACAGCGGAGGAGCCTAAAATATGCCCGGCGTCCATCAAGCGCACGCCTACGCCCGGTACGGGTTCGAAACGCTGGCTGTACCACACCGAGCGGAACAGTGGAATGGTTGCCAGAGCATCCTGCATGTTATAGAGCGGCGCCATAGGCGGCAAGCCCTGCTTGCGGCGCTTTTTATTCACATATTGCACATCCCATTCGTGAATATGTGCCGAGTCTTTGAGCATAATATCTGCCAAGTCCGCGCTGGCGTCAGTGGCATAGATTGGACCGTGAAAGCCCTGCTTGACGAGGTTGGGCAGGTTGCCGCTGTGGTCAATATGAGAGTGGGAGAGCACCACCGCATCAATGCCGGCTGGGTCAAAGGGGAAATGTTGGTTGACGGCGTAAGTTTCGTCACGTTTGCCTTGGAAGAGGCCGCAATCGAGCAGCAACTTGTGTCCATCCACCTCCAATAGATGCATCGAACCAGTAACTGTGCGGGCAGCGCCTAAAATTTGTAATTTCATTCATTCTCCTTTCTTAATATCTCCAGCAGTTCCTCTCCATAAACTTCGAAGCGGGTAGGGCTGGCTTGCATCGCCTGTTCAAGCTCAGCTTTGCTCTTGATGGGCTGGGCAGCAATATTTTCCAGCAAGTCTTTGGGTAGGATCACGCTGCTGGAGACTTTCTCTTTCTGCGCCATCTGTTTGCGCCAATCCCCGAGCAGTTCGCGCCGGCGTTGGATGCTTTCATCCAAATACTGCACGCGCGGGCGGGAAAGATTGCCCGGGCTTTTATGCCAATCAGCCAGCGTCTGCATGATCTGCCTACCATAGCGGCGCACTTGGCTTTTGGAAAGCGAGGGCAGCAGGTCCAACTCCTGGATGTGTTTGGGCTGGGTGGTGGCGATTTCCACCAAGGCTGCATCGCTCATCACTTTAAAGAGCGGCACATCTTGTTTGCGTGCCAGCTCTTCGCGCAGGTGGTTCAACTGCTGAAGCAGGCTGAGGGCTCGCGGCTTCATTCCGTTGATGCCCTTTACGCGCCAGACGTCTTCGCTATGGTTTTTCATTGGTGGCGTTTGCTGAGCCAAAGCAGCACAATCCTCGAGTACCAGGTCCACCCGTCCCGTGGCTTCCAAGTGCGGCAGCAAACGGTCGCGTAAGGGCAGCAGGAAGTGCGAGTCGGATTGGGCATAGCGCAGCATTTCCGGATCGAGCGGGCGTTTGCCCCAGTTGGCGCGCTGGTATCTTTTATCAACACTGAAGCCAAAATATTTTGTCAATAGGGTTGATAAACCTAAATTTTCCTCGCCCACCGCAGCAGCAGCTAAGCTCGTATCGAAATAGTTAGCAAAAGTAAAAGTGTAATCGCGCTTAAGGCAAGTGAGATCGTAATCCCCAGCGTGAAAGACTTTTTGGATGGCTGGGTTGGCAAAGACTTCTCCTAGTAGGTCGAGGGAATCAAGCGCAAGTGTATCCACGAGGTAATCCTGCGCGTGAGTGGAGATTTGAATCAGGCAGACGCGTTCCTGATAAGCATGCAAGCTGTTAGATTCAGTATCGACTGCGATAGCTGGCTGAGCAGCTAAGTCAGCGCACATGTGCGCAAAGCTCTCATCGTCCTCCACCACTATGGGAGCTAGCATTTCAGAGATCATCATATCGTCATTATACTGCATCGGGTTACCCAGCCCTTGGACGAAGCGCCGAGCGGGTATAATCATCCTATTCAAAAGGAGTAAGAACATGCGTGCAGTCATTCAACGGGTAAGCCAAGCACAAGTGCGGGTTGAAAATAAAGTCGTTGCCAAAATCGGCTTAGGCTTGGTGGTGCTGCTAGGCATTAGTCCAACCGATACCGAAGCCGACGTGCGGGAGATGGCTGAAAAAGTGGCTAATTTGCGCATTTTTGGGGATGCACAGGGCAAAATGAACCTCTCCTGCTTGGATGTGAATGGGGAGATCATCGTGGTTTCGCAGTTTACGCTCTACGCGGATACGCGCCGCGGTCGTCGTCCTTCCTTTACGGGGGCTGCCAGCCCAGAGCTGGCTGAGCCGCTTTGTCAGCTTTTTGTGGAGACGCTGCGCATCATGGGCGTGCCCACCCAAAGTGGTGTCTTTGGCGCCCACATGGTGGTCGATATTCAAAATGACGGGCCGGTCACGATCTTGCTCGAGCAGCCCGGCGATTCACGTTCTTCCTGGAATTTCTAAGCAGGCGGCTGGTCAGCGCTTGGCTGCGCTTCAGGTGAAAAGTTATCCGAAACCTCGGCTTCGGGGGTTGCGTCGGCTGGTGGCACATCAACCCGCTCTTCCATGCGCACCTGCCCGCGTAAGAATGCCCCCTCTTCACTGCTGAGCGCAGTCGTAATCACATCGCCCCACACACGCCCCGTAGCACGGATTTCGAGCTTACCACAGCGGATGTTACCTTTTACCGCGCCAGCTACGATCACCGTTTCAGCTTGCAGCATTTGGCAGGTCACTTTACCCGTCTCGCCGATAACTACCAAACCTTGAATGGCAATCTCACCTTCCATGGTACCTTCGATGCGTACGCCGCCCTTGCCACGCAGGTCTCCCTTCCAGTTGATGCCTGGTCCAAGCACTGACGTAACGCGTACGGCAGCGGGTTCCACGTCAAAAGTTGGCGGCGATTTCTTTTTTCCTAACATAATTAGTGCATTTTTCCTTTCGGCGTTAATTATAAATCACTCGCTATCCGTAAATCACTGCTCAACTTCTGCAGTGTTTGCGAGTCGATTTGCCAGCGCCATAGCACCGAGCGCCAGGGCTCTGGGACTGAATTTATCCCTACGCGAGGTTTAACCAGCAAGGACTTAGATGGAACCTCCACACCCACTTCGATAAAAAGGCTCGAATCCGGCGCACACAGGTCAGCCCGGTTCAGCTGTCCATCCAGCGCTAAGGCTTGAGCCAGTTTGGCGGGTCCATCGAGCCAACCTTTGTCGTGATTGAGCGTTGGACGCAGTTCTTCCATCTTTTCCAGCCCTTCAGTGGGCAATATCCCCCGGATGAGCACTGCGGCTGGTACCCCCTCTTTATCGGTAACGGCATTGAGCAGCCAGTGCATGCCGTAAGTGAAGTAAATATAAGCGTGTCCAGGCGGTCCATACATTGGTGCGGTGCGTGCTGTGAAGCCAACGCGGGCATGGCATGCCAAATCTTCTTCCCCTTGGTAAGCTTCTGTCTCAGTGATCAGCCCAGCTAAACGCTCGCCGTTGAAAATGCGCACCAGCCGGCAGCCAACCAGCTGCGGTGCCACCTGAGGCGCTGGGCGGTCATAAAAGCTGCGCGGGAGAATCGCTCTGGGATTATTTTCTGAGTTGAGGGTCACGTTCTATCGTCAGGCGCAAGCCAGTTTCCAACGGGATGAGCGGCAAATAGTTGAGCTTTGCATATGCCTTGGAGATATCCGCAGCCATGCGTGAGACGCCGCCGCTTTTATGTGGATTGTAGATTTCCTCCGGTTTTGTTTCCGTCACCTGCACAATCAAGCGCACCAGTTCTTTGACGCTTGTTTCCACGCCGCTGCCAACATTGATAATCTCTTGGTCAATACCTTTCGCGGTCGCGGATGTGACTAAGGCATTAACCACATCATCCACATAGACGTAATCGCGGGTTTGGCTGCCATCACCATGGATCACGATGGAGCCATTGGTGAGTGCGTGCTTGAGGTAGTTGGCAATCACCGGCGGATGCGCATTGGGGACGCGCTGACCAGGTCCATAGGCATTAAAGATACGCAAACATACCGCTTCCACACCACATTGTGCCGCTATGGTTCTTACGTAATACTCTGCTGCTAACTTGGAGACGGCATAAACCGAAAGCGGGTGTACTTCAGCGCTCTCTTTGAAGGGGATTTGTTCTTGCTCGCCGTAAATCGCGCCCGAGGAGGCAAGCACCACCCGCCGCACTTTCATATCGCGGATCGCTTCCATCAGGGTAACTGTGCCACCTACATTTACGGTATCGTAATCCCGCGGGTAAAGCTGGGATTCTGGCACAGAAACCTTAGCGGCTAAGTGAAAGACACAATCGACCCCGGGTAACAGCGTCCAAAGCAATGCTTTGTCGTTGATATCCCCGCGGATAAACTGCACTTCGGGCAGCAATTGGCTTGGATCACCCGCGGAGGCATCGTCTATCACCAGCACCTCGTGCCCCTGACGTGCCAGCCGGTTGCTCAGCGCGGTTCCGAGAAAACCTGCCCCTCCAGTCACTAAGTAACGCATCGCTAACTTTCAATCTCTCTATGTATCATGATGTGTGCGATATTTTAGCATAGATTAATTTTGTGCTGATTTGGCTGCAATGATTGTGCCGAAAGAGTGATTTTTCCGCCGCTTTAAAGGTGGCAAAACTCTTCACAGGGGATTGCGCGGGGAGAATGGCCAGAATATACCCTGCGGGGCTTGAGTGCCTGCATGCGCGCTAGGCTCTCTTCGAGTGCCTGCCAATCTGTGGCGAGTAAGGTTTGCTTGCGTGCGCGCGAATCCTGCCCAATCAAATCTCCAATGATAAGGGTGCCATCCTCCAGCCACAGGCTGGAATGACCGGGCGTGTGCCCAGGTGTGTGGAATACCTGTGCAGCTAATCCGTAGTCCATAAGGCTAGCTCCATCCTCTAGTTGCACCTCTGGGTTGACGGGTGGAAGCGGCACAAAGACCTTGGCAATGCCCAGCCCTAAGGGGAAAAGATGCCCAATCCCATGGGTGATGCCTAAGTCCGAGCGGCCGGCGCGCAATGCCTCTGCGTCTGCCGGGTGCACGCCTACCGGCGCGCCTGTTTTGGCGTGTAGCGCTGCGGCACTGCCGTAATGGTCATAGTGTGCATGGGTAATCCAAATGAGCTTCAGGTCGTGCCTGCCTAGTTGGTCCATCGCCGCCAGGACCTTCTTTTCTTGGTGTGGCGAGCCGCAATCCACCAGTACCAGCCCACCTGCGCTTTCGATGAGGAAGACATATCCCAACCCGCAGGAAATCGGATGAATTTGCATTGAAACCTCGCTCAGAAGCTTTTCTTAGGCTCTTGTAATCCGAGTATCAGCACGTTTACGGCACGAAGTTACAATAAGGCGTGGTTAAACTCATGACAAATGTAGAAACACATCTGGTTTTTGTTCTGCAATCCGTAACAAAGCTAAAGCAGGCCCGCTTGGTTTACGTCGCCCTTGTTCCCAATCTTGAACAGTACGCAAGCTCACGCCCATCATACCCGCAAAAGCTGCTTGGGACAGGTGTAATCTCTCCCTAATAACTTTAGGCGATTCTGGAACACTTAAAGTGCGAACCCGCAGATCACCTTTGCCTGCCTTATATGCCTTGATTTCACGAACGCCGTCAAGGATTTCTTGTCCAATATCACGTTTATCCATCTTCTATCTCCTTAGCAATTTTACGTAATATGTGCGCAGGGATATTTTCGACTTCATTTTTACTGTAAATAGTTAACAGCCAAATTTCATTATCATTTGGTTTGAAGTAATAAATTATCCTCACACCACCACTTTTACCCCTGCCTGACATTGCCCAACGAACTTTTCGGACGCCGCCAGAGCCCGGAACAACCCTTCCTGATTTTGGATATAAAACCAGGAAACTTTGAAGTCCAATGTATTCATCTTCTAAATGTGGTAGTTTCGATGAACTCCATTACACCCTCATTATACGGCAATGCCGTATAGCTTGCAACCTTTTCTTATACAAACCGGAAAAACCCTAAGGAAAATGAGCAAAAAATCGCTATAAACTCCTCCTATGGCTGGCTTTGCCTCATACTAATTCGGATTCAATAAGAGCTAAAACGCCTAACCATGAATAAAAACTTTATCGTCAGTTTCGTTTCGCAGTTGTGATCCCAATTCTTGTTTTCAGTGAGGAAAGCATAACATAGCCTTCAGGAAACAGCGGGGATTTCAGCCAAAACTTCACTCTTATATTATTCAGCAGATCTTGTAATCCAGGTGACTGTACCTTCTCGTCGTGGAGCAGGTTCGGGAATTTCTCCGGCAGGGTAGCCTAAGGCTAAAGCATACAATGGGGTGAAGCCTTGGGGAATGCTCAGTTCAGCCTTGAGCGCCGAACCATTTGAGCCGGCAAAACAATGCCGAAAGCCAGCTAAATAACAACTAGCCAAACCGAGCGATTGCGCCGCAATAGCCATATTCTCCATTGCGTTAGCGCAATCAGCGGGTGCAAAGCTATTGCCGTCCTCACCAGAGACAATAATTGCAGCTGGTGCATGGTGGAAGCTATCAAAATCTGGCTTAGCAGCCCGCTCTCGGGCTTTAGGGTTATCAGAAGCGAGCATGATGCGCTTGTTCTCTGCGCTAATCTTATCCAGCTCAGTGCGGTCGGTGATAACCGTGAAATGCCAGGGCTGCTTATTTATAGCTGAGGGGGCATAAAGACCGCACTCAAGGATTAGATGTAGCTTTTCTGGTTCTACCGGTCGGGATTGGTAGCTGCGCACACTGCGCCGCTTGAGGATATTTTGGATCGTTTCGTTCATACACACTCCCTAAGGGTGTATTTAGTCTATTCTTCTCTGTTCTCGCCGGTCTCTGACCGAGCGAGTAAATTGACCGCAGGTCTCCATGCTTACATGCCATTTTGATCATTGATAGCTGTAGATTTTTTGAGACCTAAAGGTTAACTGCCTGTATTATAGCAATTTAGAGCGTTAAATCAAAAAGCACCTCGTTCTCTGGGAGCGCCAACATTTCTTCTCTAGCTTATTTCATCACCGGGCGGAATTTATAGCTTTACATTCGACTTGGTTCGCGCCAAATGGGTATGCGTGATTTTATAACCTGTTTTCATCTGAGGATGAGTCTTCAGGTAGGTAAGGAATC
This sequence comes from Candidatus Mesolinea sp., assembly GCA_034430095.1. Taxonomy (GTDB): domain Bacteria; phylum Chloroflexota; class Anaerolineae; order Anaerolineales; family Anaerolineaceae; genus Mesolinea. The sequence goes on along the minus strand of DAOUFK010000002.1, from coordinate 96,884 downwards.
AGCCCTTTGCGATAGGCTTCTTCCTGAATTGGGCGCGGCAACGACCGCGCATCGACAATGAAACCATTGACTGTGATCATCCATGTTAAGGGGTTTTGGTCCACCAGACTGGGAAGCATCCACTTTTCATCCAACGGATTGATGTGCAACAAATCGCGAATTTGTTTGGCTTTATTACCCCCTGAGCTGGTTGCTACACCAAACCAGGCGCACAAATCATCCGCGCGCATATGAGGATTCTGCGATTTGTCAAAAAGGAAGTTGACCAAGCCAATTGTATATACAATCCCACAAGCCCATGTCTTTGCCTGCCCACCCATCAATGGTGACGGTCGCTTACGCGCTAATGCCGCTGCAAGTTCTCTGCACAAAATTGCATACTCACTATTCAATTTTTCTTCACACAGCTTGTCAGTCAATGCGCAAATTTCTTGAAAACGTGGCTGCATTGCGTCTGGGACCGATAAGCTTTTTGACCTTGGGGACATATGTTTCATCCTATTAAAAAGGAGTTTCCATCAATAATCTACCATACTATGTCGATTTAGGCACTATTTGCGCTAGTATTCTCATGCTTAATCCCTGATCATCTCCAATTATGTCAGCTCTGTTCTCGCCGGTCTCTGAGTGCGTAGCCTACCCGCGGGTTACCGAACTCTACTTGTTCTCGCCGGTCTCTGACCGAGCGAGTGGGTTTGACCGTAGGTCTCCCTGCTTACAAGCACTTGTGATCCTCAATGGTCATATTTTTTTGAGACCTAAAGGTCAATTGCCTTTCACGGTCAGGAGACCATGAAAGAACTAAGAATTATCTGTTCTCGCCGGTCTCCGAGTGCGTAGCCTACCCGCAGGGTATCATGAAAGAACACACGTATTATAGCAATTTTGAGCGTTAAAACAAAAAGCGCCCCCCTTTATTGGAGGCGCTTGCGTTTCTTTTCTAACTTACTTCATCACCGGGCGGAACTTGTAGCCATATACGATCATGCCGCGTTCATCCCCATCATTGCGGATCTTGCGGGTGACCATCTCCACCGGCATGCCGATGTGCACAGGCTCTTCGCCTAGGTCGGTCAGCTGCGCGGTGACCATAGGTCCTTCCTGCAGCTTCACCAGAGCAATGGTATACGGGGCTTGCTCTTCAAAGCCAGCCGGGGCGCTCGCCATGTGGGTAAAGGAATACACTTCGCCTTGACCACTAAAGGTAAAAGGGGTCTTAGCCTCTCCGCCGCACTCCGGGCAGATATCCCTTGGCGGGAAAATTTTTGCTGAGCAATGCGGGCAGGTCTCGCCCACCAGCGCATAGCGTTGTTTTTTCAATCTCCAATAACGTGGAACTTCCATCGTAAAACTCCTTCAGGTTCATAACGTAGCTGGAGTTTAGCGAGCAGAGACTCTCAAAAGCTATCAGATCTTGGGGGAAAGCTTTCAAAAACTGCCAAATTGACCTTCCATACCGCTCAAAGCGCTATTTTATAGGACTATATTAATATATCCTCCCTCGGTTAAATTGAAAATGGTTAATCAAGATAAAAGCACCGTCCGTGGTCTGCGTCAGGAGGGAGTAATGATCAATCGTGATCCGCCAGCTGATTTTTTGCCCACCCACGTAAGCTAACACTGGCTCCAGCTGCTCTGCACTTAGATCCTGTAAGGCTAAAGTGACATGCGGGTGCCACATACTTGGGCTGTAGAGCATGTTAGGTTCATGCGCATAAGGTAGCAGCTCCTGCCACAAGCGGGTATGCAGCTTTATCAACAGTGGGTTAGGCTTGATCTTGAGATAAACCACCGGCGACTGACTAATAAAGGTGCCCACGTCTTCCACAAGTATCTCAAATGGTTCTATTTCCGCAGCGATCCTTTCGAGCAGCGGTGTGACAGCTTTCAGCTCATAGGCATCGCAAATATGCCAGGTGAAATGTGGAACGGTTATATTTTCAATATATTGCAAGCCAAATTTTTCCTTTAAATCCTGCCACAAAGCCAGAATTTGGTCTTCGTAAGGTTTCGGAAAGGTGGTTACCAAAGCTTGCATTAGCCCTGATTATATCAGGCTAAACTTTTAGAGCCACAAAGCTCCCTTCTACACATACCCGGTATTCAGGCTCACTTTATTGAGTCGTGATATCATAGCGGCAGCATGTCAATTTATCCAAATACACCACCTGAAAGCGATGATTTATATCTGATCGAGGCGCAGCCGGCATCCAAAGCAGGCAGCAGTTTCCTTGCCAAGCTTTGGCAGCGGTTGGTCAATCTGGGCTTAGATAAACGCATTGCCCGCTTAGGCTCAGTGGTTTTTACGGCGCTGCTTTTGGTGGGCGTGGTGTTGATCATGGGGCGCTTCTATGCCAGCCCAAGCGGTGGTGCTGCCAGCGCAGAGCTGCGCTCGGCACCGATCACGGAAGATGCGAATGCAGCACTCGCCGTTCCTGCTTTTATGGTGGCAGAGAGCGACACTGCCATTGACCGGCAGATTTCATTACATACCATTTTGCCTGCACTGCCGCGCACCGAGATCATCACTTACACCATCCAGCCTGGCGATTCCCTCTTTTCGATTGCAGAAAAGTTCGAGCTCAAGCCTGAAACAATCTTGTGGGGCAACCGCTATACCTTAGGGGATGATCCGCACATGATTTATGCCGGTCAGGAGCTACTTATCCTGCCGGTGGATGGCACGCTGCATCGCTGGAGCGCTGGCGAAGGCTTGAACGGCGTAGCGGAGTATTATGGCGTGACGCCAGAAGATATTATCAACTATCCCGCTAATCACCTCAGCGCAGCCACGATTGGCGATTACGCTAACCCCAATATTGCCCCAGGCACGCTGCTGGTAATTCCGGGCGGCAAGGGTGAGTTCCCTGATTGGCGCACCCCGCGCATCACGCGCGAGAACCCAGCCACAGCCGTGAATGTCGGTCCTGGCGCCTGCACAGGCTCCTATGACGGCGTGATGGGCACGCTCATCTTCACTTGGCCGGTTGCGAATCACTACCTCACCGGCTATGACTACGACCCTGAAGCAAACCACTTTGGCATTGATATATTTGGCGAGTTAGGAGAACCGGTGCATGCTGCGGATAACGGCGTGGTGGTCTACGCCGGCTGGAATGACTGGGGCTACGGGGAGATGGTCGTGATTGACCACGGGCAGGGATGGCAGTCGCTCTATGCCCATCTCAGCACCGTGGAAGTCAGCTGTGGTCAAGAAGTTTACCAGGGGGATGTGATTGGCACGGTTGGCAGCACGGGCAGTTCCAGTGGCCCGCACTTGCACTTTGAGCTGCGCAGCGATGAGTTCGGCCGCGTCAACCCCTGGGATTTTCTGCAGTAATAAACGATAGTTCTCGCCGGTATCTTTTATTTTGTTCTCGCTGGTGAGGACACCAGCGAGTGGGTTTGACCGCAGGTCTCCCTCTTTCCAAACATTTACAAATATCAATCATAATAAGACAGTCAGCAGCTATGAGACCTAAAGGTCAACTGACTTTCACGGTCAGGAGACCATGAAAGAACTAAGAATTATCTGTTCTCGCCGGTCTCCTGAGTGCGCAGCCTGCCCGTAGGGTACCGTGCGAGTGGGTTTGACCGTAGGTCTCACAGCTCTTTGGCATAAATAGAAATTATTTAAATACATCCAACAGAATCGTCTATATATGCTCCAACGCCCTTTGGCTGTGCTAAAATAAATCTATGGAAACACAGCAATACCGTGATATCCGACCCTCACCCATCGCTGGAACCTGGTATCCACGCGAGCCAAACGAACTGCGCGAGCTCATCGAAAGCTTCCTCCAAGCTGCTAAAACCCCGCAAGTGCAAGGCGAGATCCTCGGCGTAATCGTGCCACATGCCGGCATCATCTATTCTGGCTTCACTGCAGCGCATGCGTTCAAAGCGCTCATTGGCAAAGACTTTCACCGCGTGATAGCGCTTTCACCCTCCCACCAATACTACCGCGAACCCCTGCTCACTACTGGTCACGAGGCTTATGCTACCCCATTGGGCATTGTACCTGTGGATCGCGAAGCGCTGAGTGCAATCCAGCAGCTCCTGAGCACAAGCACTGGCATCGCAGTTACCCCTGTCCGCCGTGACCGAGAGCACTCCTTGGAGATCGAGCTGCCTTTCTTACAGGTGGTGCTGCCTAAGGGCTTCTCCCTCGTGCCCTTGATGCTCGTGGATCAATCCCCAGAGCTGGTGCGCGGGCTGGCAGATGCCATTGCAGCCTATATGCGCAGCGTACCAGCGGAAGAACATACCTTGTTGGTTGCTTCAAGTGATCTCTCACACTATCACACGGAGAGCCGAGCCAACCAGATGGATAGCCGCATTCTCAAGGCGTTGGAGGCAATGGACGTCGCAGAGCTCTATCGTCTGAACGCGCGTGGCGAAGGCGAAGCTTGTGGTTTGGCACCGATTGCAACGGCGCTGCTTGCTTGTCGCGAGCTCGGCGCAGATCGCGTGATCGTTGCAGATCACCGTACTTCAGCCGCCGTGACGCATGATACCAGTTCGGTCGTCGGGTATGGGTCAGCACTCATCACTAAAACAGCTTGAGCGGTGGTAACTGTGCGCCGCTCTTGTTCCAAACTACACCGCATAAGCTTAGCTTTGCTGGTGTCGGTTTTATTGATTGCTGCTGGTTGCCAGCCGCGCTTTGAGGGACGCCCAACAGCACGCCCCACGCCACTACCAACTAATACCGCTACGCCAACCTCAACATACACCCCTAGCCCAGTACCTACGGTGACCTCTTCCCCCACGAACACGCCCACGCCTTCACCTACTCCCCTGCCTAGCGCCACCCCTACGTTCACCCCAACGCCCATTCCTCCGCGTGTTGCCACACTTTTCCCGCTCACAGCCGGCGGCGCAAGGACGGTTGATTGGAGCTATTATTACATCAGCCGCAAGGAAACTCGCAATGATGGTAGCCTGCTGAGCCTTTCTGCCACGGTCGCTTTTCAACTTCTGGACCGCGGCATCCACCATGAAACCTTACGCATCCTCGATCAGGATGTGACCGTCTATTACCTGCGCGTCTCGCATACCTACAGCCAAGTACCAATTGAAACCCGCCTGGTACTAACGGGATACTTTGGCAAAGATGTACCTATTAGCGCGCTGCCTGCAGACGGCTCGGCATATATCTCGGTGCGCAGTCAGAATTCCGATGCCGTCTTTGAGCCTTGGCGCATCCATCAGGATTGGCAGCTACCGTATGAGCAGCGCGTGGAGTTATTTGACGACTTATTGCTTAGTGAATTCGAGCGGCTGCTCGCAGACTTGCCCGATGAGGTCATTATCCTAGCACATCACCCCATCATCTTACCTCCAGATACATGGACTCAAGCCGTTTTAGATATGTCCCGGATTAGTGCACAAGCGGCGCGTTTGCAACCATTTTTTGAATTTGACGCCTTTAATATCTTACTCGGGCAGAGCGACGTAGCAATTGCGTGGGCAAATTATCTTACAGCAAGCCAACCCATTCCCGAAGAATTAAAAGAAGATGGCATGTCTTTTTCGGCGGAATACTTGATCATCATCGTTCCCTAATGGATACACCCATATCAAAGCAACCTCCTCGATTTGCGGATGTCAGCATTAACCTGGCGCGCATCGATCGCAGCTACCATTATGCCATCCCCGAGGAGCTGCAAGGCAAACTCCAGCCTGGCTGTTTAGTCATCGTGCCTTTTGGCAAGCAGGTGGTGCAAGGCGTAGTGCTTGCCTTGATTGACCAGCCAGAAGTGCCCGATGTTTTAGAGATCCAAGAGCTCATTTCGGAAGATACAGTACTCACGCCAGCTCAATTAGCCCTCGCCAAATGGTTAGCTGATGAGACCTTTGCGCCAATGGGTGCGTGTGTGAACCTCATGATCCCTAATGGCTTATCCCAACGCGCGGATCAGCTTGTTACGCTCGTGCGCGATTTTGATGAACCGCCGGCAGATCTCCCTCCCTTGCAGAAGCGCATCCTCAAGCTGCTCAAAGCGCGGGGTCCTTTACGCGCTGGGCAGATCGAGCGCGCCCTGCCAAAGTTAGAATGGCGCCGCAGCTTGGATACATTGCGGAAGAACGGTTGGGTAAAGACCGAAAATATACTGCTCCCAGCACGCATTAGCCCCAAAACCGTACGCACAGCTCAGCTTTCCATCCCTCCTCAAGCTGTGGCTGCCTTAGATGCCCAAGCACTTAGCCAGCGCACCGAGAGCGGTGAGCGCCGGCTAAAAGTGTTACAGCTGCTGGCACAGGAAGCCTTCCCGGTGGATTTCTCTTGGATTTATGCACAAACCGGCGCTTCTTACACGGACCTCAAAGCCTTGGCAGAGCAAGGATACCTGCACTTCAACGAAACTGAAGTTTGGCGCGACCCGCTGGAAAAAATCGAAGCCACCCCAACAGAACCGCCCATACTTACCAGCGATCAGCAGCAAGTTTGGGATCAGATCGCGCCTTTGCTGGGTAAGCCAGAAAGTAAACCTGTTTTGCTGCATGGCGTGACCGGTTCCGGCAAAACGGAAATATACCTGCGGGCGGTAGAGCAGGTGTTAGCCCAGGGCAAACAAGCCCTCATTCTTGTACCGGAAATTTCGATGACCCCGCAAGCTGTGCGGCGTTATATGGCTCGCTTCCCAAACCAAGTGGGGCTGTATCATTCCAAACTCTCCGAAGGCGAGCTCTATGATACCTGGCGGCGCGCACGTCAAGGTGACCTTTCGGTCATCGTGGGGGCACGTAGCGGGCTTTTTGTGCCACTGCCTAAGTTAGGCTTAATTGTGCTGGACGAGTGCGACCATGAATCTTACGACCAGACTGACCGTGAGCCTTTTTATCATGCCGTCGAGACAGCCGAAGCCTATGCACAAATTTACAATGCCAACTTGATTTTAGGCAGCGCTACCCCGCGCATCACCCAGTATTACAAGGCACAGCGCGGGATATGGACTTTGCTCGAGATGCCGCGGCGCATCTTGGCACACCGCCAAGCCATAGAGCAGCAAGCAGCTCACTTGCACATTCAATTGCCGGAGCTGCCAGAAGGCGAAGCATTGCTCAGCTTAGACCTGCCCCCTGTGGAGGTGGTGGACATGCGCGCGGAGCTGACCAGCGGCAACTCACATGTGCTTTCGCGTGCACTGCAAAGCGCCCTCAGCCAGGTGTTGGCGGATAACCAGCAGGCGATTCTCTTCCTCAACCGCAAAGGCAGCGCTACTTATGTGTTTTGCCGCGAGTGCGGTGAGGCGATCACTTGCCCGCGGGATCTCACCCCCTTGGTTTACCATCGCGATCGCGGCGGTCTGCTCTGCCATATCTGTGGCTACTCCCGCAAAATGCCAACCAAATGCCCTCATTGCGGCAGTAAGCAAATCCGGCAGATGGGCATTGGCACCGAACGGTTGGAGGCATTGGTTGGCAAAGCCTTTCCAGAGGCGCGCATTTTACGCTGGGATGCTGAAACCACCACAACGAAAGATGCCCACGAGCTCATCCTCTCGCACTTCAGCGCACACCACGCCGACATCCTCATCGGCACGCAGATGCTGGCTAAAGGCTTAGACTTGCCGCTGGTCACGTTGGTTGGCATCATTTTGGCAGAAGTGGGCCTTAAGCTGCCTGACTATCGCGCTGCCGAGCGCACGTTCCAGGTACTCACCCAGGTGAGCGGACGTGCTGGACGCAGTCCGTTGGGCGGCAAGGTAATCTTGCAAACATATGAGCCAGAGAATTACGTCATCCAAGCCGCCTCAAAGCACGATTTTGAAGGTTTCTACCGCCAGGAGCTCGCACAGCGTCGAGAGCTTTCCTACCCACCGTTTGCGCGCTTAGTACGGCTGGAATATCGGCATACCAACGAAGCCAAGTGTGAAGGCGTTGCTCGGGAGCTAGCCAACATCCTCAGCGAGGAAATCATAAGCCTGGGAATGAAAGATACTAATTTCATCGGTCCGGTGCCGTGTTATACACGGAAGCTGTATAGTCGCTTCCGTTGGCAAATCATCTTGCGAGGACCAAACCCAGTTCCGCTCTTGCAGGGGCTGCCGCTGCGTGGCTGGATTGTGGAAGTTGACCCCCCGAATCTGCTATAATGAAGGGACGAATTTTCCTCAAGCTGAAAAGCAGGGGAACGCAAACATCTGAATTATCTGAGGCTATCTTGCAATATAGGTATCAACATGGCACAGCGGCGTGAATTAATTTCTTGGGATGAGGTCTCCAAGCTTATTGATCTCCTGTTACCCCAATTCGAGCAAACATATAATGTAATGATCATGATTACCCGCGGGGGAATTGTGCCCGGCGGTATGCTCGCCGAAGCGATGGATATTCAATATATTTTTACCGCTACGGTCGACTTTCCAGCAGAGGAGCATTTTGCTACGCCCCAACAAACCAAGTTCCTTAGCTGGCCAAAGTTCCTCCAATTCCCAGATGATAAATACTTAACCCACCAAAATGTACTTATTGTGGATGATGTTTGGGGCTCGGGGCGCACCATCACCGCGGTGAAGAACCGCGTAGCAGCTGCCGGCGGGCATCCATCCACCTGCGTATTGCACTTTAACCCCTACCGCAACTTATTTGGCAATCAGCGCCCAAACTACTACGGCGCAATTACCGACGCGCATATCGTTTACCCTTGGGAAAGTGATCGTGGTTTTCAATCCCGCTTTATTACCAATATCCCCTAAGCCTTAAGCCCGATCTGTATTTCCAGGAGAAGATATGCAAAAACCCTTGCGTTGGTATGACAGCCTCACCATCAACATTTACTTCTTTGGTCTCACCCTGCGTGCCCAAACGCTCACGCCCCTCATTCTGCCGCTCTTGGTGCAGCAGTTTGTAGGGGACGCCAATAAGGGCGCCAGTTACGGCAACATCCGCCTGTATTCCCTCATGATCGCCGTGCTGGTGCAAGCTTTAGCCGGGATGTTTTCCGACCGCAGCACTTCTCGTTGGGGCAAACGCAGACCGTTTATGCTTGCCAGCTCGCTGCTCGAATCGATCACTTTTATTGCGATTGGCATCATTGCCGCACGTATGGAAGGGCAGGCGGGCTATAACGCCTTGTTTACCACCGTGATCGCCTCGATGGTGTTTTCGAACATTGGGCAAGGTGCTGCCCAGGGGCTCATCCCTGACTTGGTTCCGCCCGAAAAGCAAGGGCGTTTTGCAGGCATTAAAGCCCTGCTCGAGCTGCCCTTACCCTTGATCTTTATGGCTTTTTTCGTTTCGCGGATGATTGCCGCCGGCAATTTGTGGGGCGCTATCACAACCGTGATTATCACCTTGTTGGTTTGCACCGCGATTGCCATGCTGGTGCGCGAGACCCCTCAAGAAAAAGCCCCATACCCCCTAGACTGGAAAGCTATTGGTCGGCTGATTGCCATGACCGCAGCTTTTACTCTGGTAATCTTGTTTTCGGGTTGGGCTGTCCAGCAGCTAATACCATTGGTGAGCAACCTCCAACTTGGCTCATCTCCGGCTCTTACCATCTTGATTGGTCTCATCGGTATGCTTATTGCTGTAGTGGTGGGCGTCTTGGTTAGTTTACGCCTTAGCTTAGGTGAAGAGAGCCAAGAAAAACCCGCCTTCACGTGGTGGGTGATCAACCGCTTAGCTTTTTTGGTGGCTGCCAGCAACTTAGCGAGTTTTTTACTTTACTTTTTACAAGAGCGCTTCCCTGGTTTACAAGGAAATGCTGCTGCCCAACCAGCAACCTTACTCGTGATGGCAACAGGCATTGCCATTTTACTCGCAGCATTACCAGCCGGTTGGTTAGCCGATAAAATCGGCACCAAACCAGTGCTGGCTGTTAGCGGCATCATCGCTGCCGCCGGCACGCTCGTGGTCATCGCCGCGCAGGATATGTCCATGATGACCGTAGGGGCAGTTCTGGTGGGGGTAGCCAGCGGTGCCTTTTACTCTGCCAACTGGGCGCTTGGTACGCAGATCGTCCCCAAAAAGGAGGCTGGCCGTTACTTGGGAATCTCTAACTTGGCAGGTGCCGGCGCAGGTGCCATCGGCGCTTATATCGGCGGTCCCATCGGGGACTCCTCAGGGTATGTCGTTCAGATGGCGATTTATGCCGCGTTATTTCTCTTTTCCACGCTCGCCCTTTTGCGCATCAAACCCGCTAATCACAAGGCAGAGCACGCATGAGCAACTCGATGAGCGCAGCTGAGCGCAACGCTGCCTGGCAGGAACTGCAGGGGTTTGCTCGCGCACTCCAGGAGTTCAACGCACCGCAGATCCGTGCAGCTTTTGTGATCGGCTCTTTCCCGGGCGGCTACTTCCGCCCTGGGCAAAGCGACCTGGATGTGGTCATAATCTTAGGGGGTTCACCCCCAACAGATGAACCTACCTGCCAACAACATCAAGCCTTACGCCAGGCAATCAAGGAGGTTGCCAGCAAAGCCTCTCCTTATGAGATTGAGCCAATGTTTATTTACGAATCAGAGCTCAAACGAGACCCACATAGCGGGTTGCTGCCTCGCGCCGACTTTGCCTCACGGCTGCTCTTGCAGAGCCAGCCGCTTATGGGGGAATTCGACCTGCAGCAGGTGGACCAGCCGCTGCCAGAGGATTTTATTTACGTCCTACAACGATACTTAGAATACTTTCAGCACAAAATTGTTCCTATTAGCCTCGACCAAGCGCCGCTCTCAGACTTGGTTAAACATGCGCTCACGCTCATGCGCTATGCACTCATCATTTGCCGGCAGCACGTGCAATATAACAAATTCGCTGTCTTGCAGGATTACCTGCGCCTTATCCCCGAGCTGCCGCTGCCTGATTCGATTAAAAGAGCTATCGAAAAGTCTTTGCAGGGCGAACCTATAGACCAAGATTTGGCAGCAGCATTCCGGCAAGAATTGCCTGCCTTTCAACAGGCACTTATTGATGCAATGCTCCGCGCTAAACCTGAATCACACTGAGCCGCGAGCCTTGTGGGGTTTTCTCCACCTCAATGCGGGCAGGGAATTGATCTTTAAGTTCATCCAAGTGGGTAATGACCAAGATTAGGTCAAAATCGCGGTGCACCTGACCGATGGCTTCGATGAGGCGCTGCCTGCCTTCAGCATCCTGATTGCCAAAGCCTTCATCAATAACCAAAGTGCGCACTTGAGCGCCAGCTCGGCGTGCCAAGACGCGTGCCAGAGCCAAACGAATCGCAAAGTTGATGCGGAAAGCCTCGCCGCCAGAGTAGGTTTCATAGTCACGCGTACCTGCTCCATCGCTGATGAGGATATCGAGTGTTTCGATCTTATCCTCCCGACGGGAGCTTTTACGTTCTCGCTGCGTGCTGAAAGTAACGCTCATGGTGTAATTCGAAAGCTTGCTGAGGATATTATTGGCTTCATCTTGAATAGCTGGCAAAGCTTGCTCGATGAGCATCGCCGGCACGCCATCCTTCGAGAAAGCCCGCTCTAATTTTTTAAGACGGGCGATTTCTAAGAGAATCTCGTCCTTTTCTACCTGCAAGTTTTCTTTGCGCTGCTTTTGGACCTGGAGGTTATTGATTAGTTGCTCCACGACGATTAAGTTCCGCCGGATACCTGCCTCGTCTTCTTTCAGTCTTGCTAAGTCTTCTTCCGTGATATCCAGCGAAGGTAAACCCTGAGAAGCTTGTTCGAGGGCTGCTTTTGCCTGGGAATATTCCGCTTGCGCCCGGGTTAAGTCAGCGGTTTTCTTCCCGAGAGTAGCTTCTTGCTCTGCAAGCGTCTTTTGCAGCTGCGCTAAGCTATTTTTTGCGATGGCAAGGTGGTTATAAGCTTGTTGCGCTGGCTCCGCTGCTTGTACAGCTTCGCGTAGCTGCAGGTGGGCATCCCGGTCATAGCCTAATTTCTGAAGTGCATCTTTCACTTTTGTTAATTCCGCCTGCGCATCGGGGAAAATTTCATCACGCTCCAAGCAGGTTCGGACTTCCTCGAGGCGTGGCGCTTTTTCCTGCTGCCACTTTGCCCACTGTTCAGCTGCTGCATCGATCAGCTGGGTAAGTTGATCAGTCTGGCGCAAGAGCATCTGCAAGCGGTTTTCGGCATCCCTAATTTGTCTGAGCTGCTGCTCCAACTCTGCCAGCTTATTCTTGAGCTCTTTAGCCATGTCCTCATTGGCTTTATAAGTAGAGCGCAGCGCCTCCAACTCCTGCGTTAGTTCTGTTTGCAAGCGGTCACGGTCATGCATCGCTAAGGGCTGTCCGCACAATGGGCAGCTCGCCCCTTCCACGGCGCTCACCCGCTCTAAACGCTCACGTAGTTCCTTGCCTTGTTTTTCAATGCCGGCATTTTCAGCTTGTTTGGCAGCCAGCTGGTCTTTGAGGTTTTGCTGTTCGGCTTCCAGTTCCGCTCTGAGCGCAATTTGCGCTTCTAAAGCGGCAATTTGTTGCTCGAGGGCTTCCCGCTGGTTAATCCTTTCATCATTTTGCTGGTAATCCTTTTCGATTTTTGCTTTATCTTGCTCCAGCACGCGCATTTCTTGCTGAAGGTCATGGCGGGCAAGCTCAATTTGCTGCTCCAAGGTTACTTGGCGGTTTTCCAATGGTCGCGCCTGCTCATCCAAGGCATCCATCGCGGCTAATTCCTGCCGTAAGCGGACTAAGTGGTCATAAGCCGCTTTGATCTCTTCTTCGCGGGCTAATTCTTGATTGACTTGCGCGAGTTGATCTTGGGTGCGCTCTACTCCCGTTTGCAATTCGTTTTGTTCTGCCAATAGGCGCTCCACTTGCTGCTTGTAAGTCTCAACCAGCTGCCGCCTGCCAGCTAATTGCTCTTCTATCAAACGCTTTTGCTCTAATTGCGATTGAACTTTTTGCACTTTTGCAGAAGCGGCTGCGGCTTGCGCCTGCGTGAGTTTTAATTCTTCTTTATAACTTGGTTCTTTATCCAGTTCTGCCTGAATATCAGCCAAGCGTGCATCGATTTGGTTGATTTCTCCCTGCTTTTCGCGGGTTATTTCCGCTGCGCGCTTGCGGTATTCTTCCCAACGGTCCAGCCCTAAGATGCTGCCCAGAATCTTTTTGCGTTCGGAGGGCGTTTGCGTGGCAAAAAGGTCAGTTTTGCCTTGCAGGAAGAATGAAGCATTGATAAAGGTCTCATAATCCAGCCCGAGCGTGCGCAAGATTTTTGCATTGGTCTCGCTCAGCGTGCGTTCGGTGAGGGTTTTCCAGCTAGAGCCGCCATCTGCATCTTCCGGTTTGCGGATGAAAAAATCAACCTGGGAGCCCTTCCCCCGGGTAATGCTGCGGACAATTTTATAAACTTCTTGCTGATAGCCAAACTCCAAGCTAACCTCTGCTTTATCACAGGTTTCATTGATGATGGCTTCATCTCGCTTGCGGGCTTGTCCATAGAGCGCATAGGTGATGGCATCCAGGAGCGAGGATTTGCCTGCGCCGTTTGGCCCAGAGACGCACACCAAATCCAGACCAGTAAAATCAATTTCAACGGCTTCGCGATACGATGTAAACCCACTGAGTTTTAATTTAATCGGAATCATCGGCTTCGAACCCCAAACTACGGTTGATTTCTGCGATTGTCTTCGGCTGCGCTTGGTTGCCCAGCACCTGCTGCCAGAAGCGCGCGTCATAACGCCGCGAGCGGATTGGGATAGGCATAGGCACACCCCAGCCCAGCATGAGCACCTCTTCTTTTGGCTGTAGCTTTGCCAACATGCCGCGCAAAGCAGCGCGCCCAGGCAAGCCCGAAAGCACGGCGTTGATATCGTCTTCATCGCCCAACGAGCCTGAGATGCGCGTTCCAAGCTGAGACATGACCTCGTCGTAAATCTGTGACGGGCGCTGGTCGATAATCAGCAAAGTAACATAATATTTACGCATTTCGCGCGCAATGGTGCTGAAGATGGTCTGCGAAGCCATGCCGCGGTTGAGCAGCTTATGCGCCTCCTCCACTACCACGACCAGTGGTCTGGGTTGCTTTCCTTTGTCCTTATAGGAATCTTCGGTAAGCTTTTTCCAACGGTCGCGGATTTTACGGGTCAGCAGGTTAGTAACGAGCAAGTAATCCAGGTCGTTGCTATATTCTCCAAAAGAAAGGATCACATGAATGCCATTCTCAAGGCTGTCAATAACCTCCTGCAGCCCGCGGGTAGCAGTACTGCGCACAAGATAATCTTTGCGCATCACGCGGTCCAGCTTGCTGCGCAGAGCTTCGGCGGACTTGGCATTCACACCAGCCTGATTAGCCCAAAAAGCAACGCTATCGGGCGCCGGTACTAATTTGCCATCTTCGTTTTGTTCCATGGCACCATTGCGCATATCCGCAAATGCGCTAAACCACTGATCACCTAAATCTCTTTCTAAGGCAGAAAGCACCGTAGCAGCGGTTTCATTCAGGTTCAGCTCTTCCGAGAGCAGCAGAATATCCTCACTGGTGATATCGGATTGAGCAATCTCCAAGGTGAAATCCGCCGGCAGCTTGCCAAAACTGGTCTTGGCGCCCAAACCGACTAAGCGCACCTGAGCGCCAAACTTCCCTTTAAGCCCGGGCACTGCCTGGCTGGTATCTGAAGAAATACTATCAGGTCCATATTCGTTGTGCATATCGAAAATGAGCGTAGCGGTATGCCCAGCGTGGATTAATCCAGCTAAAATCATGCGCGCCAGGAAAGACTTCCCTGAGCCTGTAGTACCGAAAATGCCCGAGGAGCGCTGAACCAGCTTTTCCAAGTTAAGGCAAACCGGGTGCCCTTGCTCGCGGGTATGCCCCACACAGAAGATGTTGTGATTATCTTCTTCGCCAAAGATCTGGGCAATATCCTCAGCATCCGCTAAGCGCACTGGGGCATGGTGGCTCGGGACGGTCTTGACCGTGACGGGAGCTGCATTTTCGGGGTGCTCCCGGCGCCAAGCTTCGTAGGTTAGGCTGCCCAGTTCGGGTCCGCGGTCAATCATGAGGACTGGCATCACGTTCAAGTTGGTGAAAAGCGTCTGCCCGTGCAGCAAACCCGCTAAACCAGCCGGCAGGCGCAGCTCGCTCTGCTCATCAGCAAAACGCGGGTCAGTTGAACCCAACTGCAAGTCTGTCACTAATCCATAAAAGCGCCAGGTGCCGCTATCAATGACCACAAAAGCGCCTTCCTGCACTTCTTGCGGTGGAACCGTCAGGCGTACCTGCAGGTTAGCTTCCAGCCCGCCCCCCACCACATAGCCAATGGGCTTATTTTGCTCAAACGTTTGCATATTCAGGTCTGTCATCCCTTCCTCACTCTAATTCTGCTAAAGCGTTGAGTACATTCATCAGGCGCGGGTAATCATCACGCAGCAAGGTAATTAACTCTTGACACGCACCGCCATACCAATCAGGCTTGCCTTGCAGTTCGTTGGCAGCGCGGGCTTGGGCTAAGTGTGCCACCAGCAGCTCTTCAACCGGTTGATCTTCCAGCCGCAGGATGTGACGGAAGTAACCATAACCTCCGCTGTTCGTGAAGCGCACCAGCTCCGCATCATCGCACAGATAAAGTGCATCCAAGCTGAGCGGCGGACGCGGGGGCAGGCGGTGGTAAAGCCTGCCAGCACGCTGAAAGCCCACCGCTAAAACATAAATCTCCACTGGCAGGTTGCGGTTGTAACGGTTATCTGCTGTGTATTCACTGGGGATGCTCAGCCCGGAAACCAGCTGTTTGACCAAGCCATCATCGTTGATTTGAATATTGGTAATCAGCCCAAAAATCTCGCTGCCGTCTTCCAGCTTCACTTTACACAGCGCCCCCAAAGCAGGCGTTTCTAGCTCTTTGACGCGGCAGCCAGCCACAAATTGGTGGTTATCCGCCCGCAGGAGTTTCCCAATGGGAATCTTTGTTTCTTCGCTCATCTTGTTCCTCAGATTTTTAGCAATTGTTTGTTAGCATCTTTATTCGAATGCAAGCCAGCGTGTAAGCCCTGGCGTGCATATTCCTGCAAAAGCATGGCTTCCACTTGTTCATGTTCCTGCACAGTAATTACCGCTAACTCATGCGCGCGGTGCAGCAAGTAAGGGTAGGGGTGCCGATCCAGCACCTGCACTTCTTGAAAGATAACCGCATGAAGCAAGTCCACAAGCTCTGGCTGGGCACTGAGCCATGCTGGGAATTCCACCCGAGCCAAGTAAGGCATGCTGCCAAGGCTGATATTAATATAGAAGAAGTGTACCTTCAGGCTCGTTTGGGCAGCACCTTTGCTCACGGTTTCGAACACTGCTGAGCGCTCTCCAGGCTCTTTGAGCAATTTTGCCAGCAAGCGCGCATCGCTAATGCCGCGCAAACTACGTTTTTGATCATCATAAGTTATCAAGTCCATCTCTGGCGTGTGCAACAGGTCGAGCATACGGCTAAGCATTTCTGCGCCGGGCTTGTCGATATAGCCAGCGCTAATGACGCCGCGCGCTTCTAATTGTTGGTGGATCTTACGTATCTCCGCTTGGAAGTTAAGCTGCGGAGCAGAATATTGCTGATAAATATCCAAAAGTCCGTCCGTGAGCGCAATCACAGGCGCTTGAGCCGCAAGAGCTGCCTCTAGCAAAGCCCGCCGCTCAGCAAAATCGCGATAGAGGGCGACCTCATCCTCCCCAATCAGGTTGCCTTCAGGGTTGAGGAGCTCCTCCGGATCGAGCAAAGTGCTCTGGATGCTGACCTCAGGCGGATTACCGCTGCCCAAACGCGCCTGAATCAAGCCTACATTGATGACTCCAAATTGGACGGGGCTATGACGGTTAGGCACAATCTGCGATCCATCGGCTGCGATGAGTGTATAACCCGCAGGAGGCAGCGGCGCAGTTTTATGTGTCAGCAATGGCTCAGAGACCGGCTTGGCGCAATACAAACGGCGCAGCTGAGCTTCGGCTTTTTCGATTTTAGCACGCAGCGCAGCGACGTCTTCATCCAGGCAGGTGAATTGTTCCCAGAGAGCCTGCTCGGCTTGCGTGAGCGCAGTCTCGTAATCTTTCATGCGCTTGCCGTACTCAGGTAGCCGGCTTTCAATTTGATGATAATTTACTGGCATGATCCCTTATGAGAGGTTGTGAACTGAACCCCGCTGATAATTATAACCAATGCCCGCCGGGATTGCCCACCAATTTAGGCTCATCGCATGGGGTTTAGCTTTATCATGCAAGGAACTTCTTGTTATACTTAGGCTACCTTTTTCCATCACATACGAGAGGTAAAGTTAGCCATAGATTCTCCTATTTTAAGAAATATCGGCTTTGCCATTTGAACCCAAAACTGGAACATTTTTTGCACATGTAACGTTATGGTATAAACAAAGGTATCAAGGAGATTTACCATGAAGAAGAAAACGATGTTAATCATTGGGACCCTGCTGGTGGGTGCTGTGCTACTTTCAGCTTGTGGAACGATTCAAGCGCAAGGCGTAACCTCCACCTCAGAGCGCTACATCCGCGTAAGTGGTTCGGGAGAAGTGGCTGTGGTTCCCGATATTGCCTATATCAACATCGGTGTACATAGCGAAGCTGAGGATGTAAGCAGCGCACTGGAAGCCAACAACACCCAAGCCACCGAACTGACCGAGGCATTGAAAGCTGAGGGCATTGAAGCAAAGGATATACAGACCACCAATTTCAATGTGTATCCACAGACCCGTTACGATAACATGGGCCAGCCTGTGGGGACCAGTTATGTGGTCGATAATACCGTCTACATCACCGTGCGGGATTTAACCAAATTAGGCAAATTGTTAGATTCAGCCATTAGCGCTGGCGCCAATAACATTTACGGCATCAGCTTTGATATCGCCGATAAAGAGACCGTGCTGGCGCAAGCCCGCGAGTTAGCGATCAAGGATGCCGAAGCCAAGGCAAAATCCGTAGCTACAGTTGCTGGTGTTACGCTCGGGCAAATCCTTTCGATTGACGTCAGCACGCCAATATATACGCAGCCCTACTTTGGTTATGACACAGGCAAAGGCGCTGGCGGCTTAGAAACCTCAATATCCGTTTCAGCTGGTCAGATTGTGGTGAGTTACACCGCCACGCTCAATTACGCCATCGAGTAATCCACCTTCAGTCCCTTCTGGTTAAAATCAACCAGAACGAGCCTCCTTTAGCAGCCTGAAAGCAATCACTTTCAGGCTGCAACTTTTAATTTATTTCGCTGGCTATGATAGAATTTCTGCAGTTTTAGGGTTAATTTTAGGAGAAATCCTCCTCACTTTGCCCAAAAAGGAGAAGCTATGCCACCACATCCCTTAGCCGGTAAACCCGCTCCATTGGAGGTTCTGGTCAATATCCCACGCCTTGTTTCTGCCTATTACACCCTGCATCCTGACCCCCAAAACCCAGCCCAAGCGGTGGCTTTTGGCACCTCTGGGCACCGCGGTTCCTCACTCATCGGCAGCTTTAATGAGGATCACGTCCTGGCGATCAGTCAAGCCATCGCTGAATATCGTAAGGCAGCCGGCATTACGGGACCGCTCTTTATGGGTATGGATACCCATGCCCTTTCGGAGCCGGCACACAACACAGCCCTGGAGGTCTTTGCCGGTAATGGCGTTGAGCTCATGATTCACGCCGGCATGCGCTACACGCCTACCCCCGTCATCTCACATGCCATCCTCACCTATAATGCTGCCCACCCGGGCACCCAAGCGGATGGCGTGGTAATTTCACCTTCACATAACCCGCCCGAGGACGGCGGCTTCAAATATAACCCGCCAAACGGCGGCCCCGCCGATACCGATACCACCAAGTGGATCCAAAACCGCGCCAACGCTATTATCCGCGACGGCTTAATAGCAGTCAAACGCCTGCCCTTCGAGAAAGCCCTCAAAGCCGAGACCACGCACGCCATTGACCTGATCACGCCCTATGTTGCGGACCTGGAGAACGTGGTGGATCTGCAAGCCATTGCGGCTTCTGGCATCCACATCGGCGTGGATCCCTTGGGCGGCTCAGGCTTAGCTTATTGGGAGCCCATGGCTGAGCGCTACCACCTCAACTTGGAGGTGGTCAACAAGCGCATCGACCCTACCTTCTCCTTCATGCCCCTCGACCATGACGGCAAGATCCGCATGGACTGCTCCAGCCCCTACGCCATGGCAAATCTGGTTGCGATGAAAGATAAATTCGACATCGCCTTCGGCAACGACGTCGATTACGACCGGCATGGCATCGTGACCCGCAGCAGGGGTTTGATGGACCCAAATCATTACTTAGCCGTAGCGATTTTCTACATTTTCCAGCACCGCACGGAGTGGCTTGCTACCACGCAGGTAGGGAAAACACTGGTCTCCAGCGTGCTTATCGATAAGGTGGCGCAGAAAATCGGGCGCCAGCTCTATGAAGTCCCCGTTGGGTTCAAGTGGTTTGTACCTGGCTTGTTAGCTGGCACTTTGGGTTTTGGCGGGGAGGAGAGCGCCGGCGCTTCTTACTTGCGCAAGAATGGCAAGGTCTGGACGACAGATAAGGACGGCATCATTCTGGATTTGCTGGCAGCCGAGATTTTGGCGGTCACGGGCAAAGACCCCAGCGAGCACTTCCAGGCGCTCGAGAGGGAACTTGGCCGCACTTGGTACAGCCGCATGGACGCCCCCAGCAGCGCGCGCGAGAAAGCCATCTTGGCTAACCTTTCACCCGAGATGGTCAAAGCCACCACGTTAGCCGGCGACCCCATCATCGCTAAGATGACCACAGCCCCGGGTAACGGCGCGCCGATTGGCGGGCTAAAGGTGAGCACGGCGTATGGCTGGTTTGCTGCGCGTCCCTCGGGCACCGAGGATATTTATAAGATTTACGCAGAAAGCTTGCGCAGCGCCGAACACTTGGCGCGCATCCAAGCTGAAGCGCGTGAGATCGTGGGCGCTGCCCTGGCTGGATAAAAATTTAGTGTACGCTCCGTACTTATGTCTGGATGAGGAATAAACTGAACATAGAATAAAAATTTTTCACAAGTCCTAATTTTGTGGAGGATGCTTTTCACTGGTTTTATAACCAATCCACGTAAAGAGACCTGGAGAAATTACCCAAGCAGCGACCGACCAGAATCCATGAGGAAATAACATAGCAGCTTGCCCTAGCACCACCCCAACACTCACGAAAGTTAGCGCAAATGCATACAAAGTGGCAGCAACGATACTATAGCCTAGTGCTCCCTGAACCTTGAGCTCTTGTCCAGTACGAATCCTTACTATGGTGAAGCACACAAAGACAATCAACATGAAGGCAAATAAGATCGAGTAAGCCACTTTAAGGCTCAAGACGCCGCTTCGGTAGAAAAGAGACACTACTCCTAGTGCTACATATCCAAGCACAATAGACCGAATGATTTCTTCGATGATGATTCTTCTTATTTTCATAATAATACCCTTCGTTCGCTTTTTTCCGGGGATTTATCTCTTAAAATGATTATAAGTTACGAATTGAATAATTAAAATCGAGTGAGAAGCTGAACCAGGTAGTAGCCTAACATCATCGCCCATAGCCAGGTGTCGGCGCGGTCCAAAACGCCGCCATGCCCGGGGGATGAGCGTGCCGCTATCCTTCACGCCAGCCGCCAGAGCTGTTAGTCCCTGTGCAACGATATATCAAATGCTTGGAGGAAAACGGACTTGATCTCTTCGCGTTTAGCCGGCCACACCCTGAAAACACGTGGGCTTGGATGAGGACAAGTTAATACTTTGGTTTGAAAAATGATTTCAATTTCTAATTGTGCACTCTGAGCTTTACGGCCCATCAGTACAACCACTCGGAGATTTGGTAATAGAGGCTGCAGAGATTTCAGAGCTTGAATGCCAGCTTTGATTTCTTCTGGATTGACCGATCTTATTCTTCCCTCACCACCAACGTACCAGGGCACAATATTCCATGATATCGTTTCCTGGCGAGGTATACCGCATTCTGAAAATATCCGGGTCATACTTCGTGCAGTTGGGTCTGGATTATCACGAGAGATAAAGCCAGACGAAACAGCTTTTGGACCAGGAGCCTCAAGCAAGAACAACAATTTGGCATTGATTCCCCCATCACAAGGGTCGAAGTATGGTATTTCTTGGTTATAACCTAAGGTTTTCCGCAAGTGCTCCACATAATCTGTGAGTGGCGCGATATGGCTTTCTCGCAGACGTTCGCGCCTCCTTCGCTGTTCGTCTGGATCGCCTAGTGTGTAACAAGTATTAATCTCTTCAAGCTGCATAGTTCACAAATTTCCTTCACGTTTGCGAATTGGCCAATGCTCATTATAACCGGTTGACAACAAAGCAAACTTAATTATCATCCCGAGTTGATAAATAGGAAGAGAAAACGAGCATAATCATAAACGCTTGTTTTAAGTGTTCAATCGGGATAAGTGGGGTAGCCACAAAATCCGTAAGCTTTATCAAGTGGCTTGCCATGAATCGACTCAGTGTGATGTCCCAATTGTTAGTGCCAACCTCATGTAAAAGCCAGTACCAAGTAATAGCCTAACATCATCGCCCATAGCCAGGTGTCCGCGCGGTCTAAGATGCCCCCATGCCCGGGGATGAGCTTGCCGCTATCCTTCACGCCAGCCGCCCGCTTGAGCATGCTGATAAACAAATCCCCAAAGGGTGTGAGCAATGCGATGACAAAGCCCATCAGGGCTCCTTCCCAGAGGGCTAACTCCGGCAGCACTGGCTGTAAAGCAAAGCTTAGTATCAGCCCGCTAGCGACCCCGAAAATCACCCCGCCAAGGTAACCTTCCCAGGTTTTGCGGGGGCTCAAGCGTAGGCTCATCTTATGCTTGCCCCACTTTGTGCCAAAAATATAACCGCCCAAGTCCGCCATCCACACCAGCGCGAGCGTAACCATCACCCACCAGTTACCCTTAGGCAGTGCGCTAAGCGAGAGGAAATACCCACCTAACCAACCCAAATAGAGGATGCCCGAGACGTGCAGCCCAAAGGTCAGCACGGCTTGCGCTTCGATTTTGCTGTAGCGTACTAAGCTAAAAAGGGCAGAGCCTAACAAGATCGCTAGCAACGCCCATTCGGTCGCAGTAAAGCCGCTCACTTGCCGCAGGATGAGCAACAATTCCACACCGACGAGCATCAGCGGAAAAGAGACGTCGTAACCCAGCGTCTTGAGCAGCCGCCAATATTCCCATGTGCCGATGCCCATCATCACCAAGATAAAAAGGAAATAAACAACACCGCCTAACCAAGAAACGAGCAGCAAGAGCGGCACAAAGACCAAAGCAGACTTTACGCGTGCGTTTAACATAAGAGGGCTTTAGGCTTGGCTCAGCCCGCCAAAGCGGCGGTCACGCCGGCTGTATTCCTCGAGCATCTGCCAGAAAACCTCCTCCGTGAAATCCGGCCAATAGGATTCGGGGAAGATCCACTCGGCATACGCGGTCTGCCAGATGAGAAAATTGCTCGTGCGCATTTCGCCACTGGTGCGGATAACGAGGTCCGGGTCGGGGATGCCGGCGGTATACAGGTTTTGGCTGATAAGCTCCTCGGTAACCTCTTCGGGGGAGACGCCTGAAGCAACAATTTTACCAACCGCTTGGGTAATCTCATCCCTGCCGCCATAATCTAAGCCCATCTGTACGGTGATGGTGGTGTTATTTTTAGTAAGCTCAATGGCATCTTCGATTTTTTTACGTAAACTTTGGTCTAAGCGCTCGCGGCGCCCAATATGCAGGATACGTACGCCTTCTTTGTGCAAATTGTTCACTTCTCGATCGATAAAAATGGAGAGCAGGTTCATAATCCCGCTGACTTCATCCTGTGGGCGCTTCCAGTTCTCGGTGGAAAAGGCATAAAAAGTCAAGTATTTGATGCCAAACTTCTTGGCTGCTAAAACCGTTGGCTTGACGTTCTCCACACCGGCTTTATGTCCAGCCAAACGGGGCAGCCCCCGCTGAGTTGCCCAGCGGCCATTGCCGTCCATAATTAAGCCGACATGGGTGGGGATTTTTATATTTTGATTTTCTGCTGTCATAGCCTATATCTCGAGGATTTCTTTTTCTTTGCGTTCGCCAATCTGCTCGATCTTTTCCATCATTGCATCCGTGAGCTCTTGCAGTTCGTCTTCTGCCTGCTTTTCCTCATCCTCAGAAATTTCTTTTTCCTTCTCAAGATCCCTGAGGCTCTTGATGACTTCACGGCGGATGTTGCGGACAGCAACACGGCATTCCTCAAGGCGGGCATTGACCACCTTCACCAGTTCACGCCGGCGCTCTTCCGTGAGGGCAGGGAGATTCAGGCGGATAGACTTACCATCGTTATTGGGGGTTAAACCCAGATCCGAAGCTAAGATCGCTTTTTCTATGGCTTTGAGAGAGGACGGATCAAAAGGGCGGATGAGCAGCTGACGCGATTCTGGCACACTGATGGTCGCCAGTTGAATGAGCGGCAGAGTGGAGCCGTAATATTCCACCGGCAGCTTCTCAATCAGCGCGGGAGAGGCTCTTCCCGTGCGGATAGCTGTCAGGTCTTCCTCCAGGACGTCGAGCGTTACTTGCATACGCTGTTCAGCCTCTTTCATTAGTTCGGCAATCATAAATACCTCCTTAAGTTTAAACCATCGACTAAAAGCCTACCTACACTTCAGCGCAAATTATAGCATTTATAGCTTAGAGTTTGGACGGTAATTATTTGGTCCACAATAACAAGTAGAATGATTATAAGAACGGTATTGTAGAACCATTTGTATTGACCAAACTATAAAGGTGAATATAATTAGACACACATATAAGTACAGTATTATTTTTCAGTAATTGCACTTTGACAGGAGAAAAACATGACCATTAGTGAAGACCGCCGCATTCAACGTACCCGCAAAGCCTTAATTGACAGTCTCCGCGAGTTGATTTTTGAGAAAGGCTACGATGATATCAGCATTCAGGATATCACCGATCGAGCAAATATGGGACGCGCCACTTTTTACTTACATTACGGTGAAAAGGATGATCTTTTATCCGACTTGCTTCACAATGTGGTAAGAGAATTCTTAGACTCTACACCTGAAATATTAAAGAATCAATGGACTCTTCAAGATACATCAGCTCTTCAGAAAATTTTCGAATTTGCTGGTTCACAGTCTGATCTTTTTCGCGTATTGATACTAAGTCATGGGAGTTTTACAGCGGAGCGTCACTTACAAAGCGCCCTTAGAGAACTAATCACGGCTAACCTAAATAGCGAGTTAGAAAAAGGAAATCTTGAGCTTGTATTGCCCCAAGAATTCATTGAGAATTATTATTCTGGCGCATTACTTGCATTAATACTGTGGTGGCTATACTCAGAAATGCCCTACACCCCTGCAGAAATGGCTGACATGTATCGCAAGGTTACCGTCGAAGGTCGTACCGCATTGCTGCGCCCCAAGACAGAAACTGCTTCAGGAGAAATCCTGCCAAAAAGCGAGCGACTAGAAAGCAGTTCTGACGAACCAACCGAGGGTAACCAGACACCTTAAACACTAAGGATAAGACCAAAACGCGAACATCTATTCCCTTAAAAATTCCAATCTTCACTGGTTATTAATCCGCATGTCTTATCGGAATCCTAAAACCTATTTTCACTACCCATCAATCGGAGTAGAATAAAGCCAATACATACTGAGCCTCTAGTGAGGCTTAGGGTGATGCAGTTTGTGAAGAAGGACTACCGAATGAGAAAGATGGAGGTAATGCTATTAATGCTTATACTCGCAGGAATTGCGCTCTCTGCCTGCAGTATCGCTACTCCCAGCCCAACGAGCACACCTACGCTCGCACCTAGCCCAACCTTCACCCCGCTGCCCAGTCAAACCCCTTCCTCCACCGCAACGTCTACACAAACCGAAACACCTACCCCAACGCCGACCCCCACCCAAACTGATGTGCCTTTCGCCGGCTTTTCCAAGGATTTCCGCCTTTACCGCGCTTGGAATAATGGAGACGAGACTTATTTTTACTTCTTCCAGGCTAATATCATCGATAAGCTTTATGCGAGAGCCGATGATTACGACCTGGTGTGCAACCCCGATCCGCTCTACCCGCATCACATGCAATGTGTTGCCGAAACTAAGATTTTCGGGGAAGATGAAATGACCTTCACCTTCTATTCCGATGAAGCCCGCCAGCATCCTGTATTCTCGCAAGTTTTTCATACTGGCTTGGTAAACGATATTATCTACCATCACGCCAACGATTGCCCGGATCGAGGCAAGGACGTATATTGCGAATCCGAGTACCGCCTTTACGATGGACGTTGTTATTACGCTCACACTTGTTATGACGCCTGTGGGCTTTATTATTCCCGTGATAACCTCCCTGAAGTTTGGAACGAATTTCAGGGTTACACTGTTCCTTGCAATTAAAGGAGAAGCACGCTTACTCCTTTGATAAAATTAGCAAATTTTCGAGAATATGATGAAATTCCAACGCCTAATCTTAATCTTCTTTACTGCCGACCTTTTAGCCGGCTGTGCCACACAATCGACCGCGCTGCCCACGGCTACACCCACCTTGCTGCCTACGGCGGCAGCAACTTCCACTCCCACTTCTACACCGACCAGCACAAGCACGAGTACCCCAACTTTAGTTCCCACTGATACGCCTTCGCCGACGCCAACCTTCACCCTCATCCCCTTTCCAGGGTTTTCAGAAAAATTCAATTATTATAAGGGTTGGATCGACGGTGATCAGACGCACTTTTATTTCCTGAATTCCCGCGTTCCAGATAGAGTGTACGGCTTAGTAGAAGGTACACACGAAATTGTCTGCGACCCTGATCCCACTTATCCCTATCATATGGAATGCCTGAGCGATTTTACGGAATGGGATCAGTCTTATATGGAATTTACCTTTTATGCGGATGAAGCCCTCACACAGGAAGTTTATAAGCAAGTTTATTACACCGAGTTCGGCACTGATCCAAGATACATCCCCGTAGATTGCGAAGCAGAATTCCGCATTTACGACGGTCGCTGCTATTACGCTTACACCTGTTACGATAAGCAAGGAAACTACCTCTACTCCATGGATAACATTCCTTATGGCGGGCACTTTGAGGGTTACTCGGCGCCTTGCCCCCCGTAATTCAAAGCTAAAACAGCAAAAGAATCCCCTTTCGCTGTTTTTTCTTTTTTGTCTGCGCTAAAAATTAATACCTATAAATCCCCCCACCGATAAATTCACGGATCACGGAGTTTTCTGGCACGATGCTGTCATCCTCGACAGCGTCGATCTCCTCGAAAAGCTGATGCACGCGTTCCGCACGCTCGTAGGCATCCTGATGGAGCGGATCATCTTTGTATTCTTCAGCCCAGCGGACAAATTCATTCCCCAACTTAGCCTTATAGAGCGGGAGTTCGTAAGGCATGGCGCTATTGATAATCGTATCGACTGTATTCACATACGGGATGATGTTGCGCAGCTCACTGGTGCGTACATAATGCCAATGCAGCAAGGTCTGGGTGGGGTCATAAGCGCGATGCACTGCGTCGCGCAGCATACGCCGCATCAGGCGGATGTCGGTCCAGCGTACATAACGTCCTTCATTATCCTTGAGCTGCAGCAATGGTTCGATGTAGAGCTTGAACTTCATCTCTTCCGGCACAGAACTGGTCATCTCAGGGTATAGCCCGTGCAGGCTGTCGATTAGGATAATCTCATTGCTTTCCAGCTTCATTGGGGTTGTTTTCTCACTTCGTTTGCCGGTCTTAAAGTCGTAGTATGGAAGCTGAACTTCCTGTCCATCCAGCAATGCGGTTAAGTGCTGATTGATCAGGGGTAAATCAAGTGCTTGCGGGGTTTCAAAGTCATAATCCCCAAATTCGTCTTTGGGGTGCATCTCTAAATCATGGAAGTAATTATCCACGTTCAAAGTGACCAAGCGCAAGCCGGATTTTGCTAAGTGCTCGCCGAGCTTAATAGTCGTCGTCGTCTTACCACTGGAGGAAGGTCCAGCAATAAACACCAAACGCACCTCGCCATGCCGTCCAAGGATCAAATTAGCAGCATTCTCAACGTCTTCATGGTAGGCTGCCTCCGCTGCCGTGACAATTTCGTTCAGCCTGTCTTGACGTATATGCTCGTTGAGGAGTTTGACCGTGTGCACCTCGTGGCTGCAAGCCCAATCTAAGACGCTCCACAGTTTTGCCCAAGGGATATTGGCAGAAGGACCTTGACCCGGTTCAAGGCGCTTTTCACGCTGACGGGCGCGCTCATCACGGTAGAGAATATAAGCCTTCGCCACTTTGGCATGCCCATTTTCGATGAGTACTTTCTCGACCAAATCTTGAATCTGCTCGATGTTGGGGTACACGCCTTCTGGGGTAGTTTCCTCAAGCAGCGCTACCACCTGGCGCGATAGTTCTTCAGCAGTTTTCCGGTCGCGTCCGCCCACAGCCACAGCCGCACGGTAAATGGCATTGGTGATGCGCTCCGGGGTGAAAGGCACAACCGCACCATTGCGCTTAATCACATGCGTAATCTTAGCCATTGTAACCTCCTACTCCATGTGTCTAAGGTGAGATTAGTTCATGGGGTATTTTATCATGAGGGGCAGATACTATGCGCAAAGGCGGCTTTTCAAGAGGATTAAGCCGCTTCTCCCTCGCGCCCGGCTGCCTTGAACCTAAGCATAACCGTGGTGCCTACTCCTACAATGCTCGCCATACTAATTCGCCCATTCATGTTTTCCACCAAGCCTTTAGCAATAGAAAGCCCCAAACCAAAACCGTTGCCGCTGAGCCGATCAGCACGGTAAAAACGCTCGAAAACGTGAGTTAATTCTTCAGGTGATAAACCTTTACCATAATCGATGACCCGAATTTCCACTTCATCGTCCACCCGCTGCGCTTCGAGCACAATATCACGCTGGGAATGCTTGATAGCGTTATCAACTAATATAAGCATTACTTGCTTTAAAGAATCTTTGGTTGCCATCACGCTTAAATCGTCAGGAATATCAAGGCTAATTTGTCGATCTTCGCTCAGCAGCTTTGCCTGCCGCACGACGTCTTGGAGCAGTACTTTAAGATTCACCGGCTCCAAGAGCATGTTTTTAGTCGAATCTGCCCGAGCCTGCTCTAATAGCTCGTTGACTAAACGGATCATGCGGTCAGTTTCATCAACCATATCATTGAGGATATCTGCAGCTTCATCTTCCGGGATTGGCGGTTCATGCCGTAACAAACCCAGGTTACCCCGCAAGGTAGTGAGCGGAGTGCGCAGTTCGTGCGAAACATCCGCGAGAAAATCGCGCTGCATTTCCAATGCGCCGGAGACCTTTTGGTAGGCTTCTTCTAATTGCTCGAGCATGGTGTTGAAAGTCTTCGCCAATTGACCCACTTCGTCATTAGGACCGTTATAGTCCACCCGTCGGGAAAAGTCTTGTTCGTTACCGATTTGCTGCGCTGTCTGGGTAATACGTTTGATTGGGCGCAGAACATAACCAGAGAGCACCCAGCCGATGATCGAAGCAAGCACTAAAACTACTAGATCCGCCGTGATAAGGGTATTGCGTAAGGCGTGCAAGCTTTGTTCGCGCTCGGTGAGCGGACGTGCTACCTGCAAAATCATATAAAGTTGGTTATCCACAATGATGGGTCGGTTGAGCACAAGCAAATTCACACCGGCGTTAGTAGTCTCCCACCAAGCATTACCATTCTGTAATTGCTCCATACCCTCTTTGCTGATGGGTAAGCCTTCGTCTGCTAATCCAAAAGGTGCGGCAACCAGATTCCCAGATGCATCTAACACGCGCACGATCTCCCGCTCTCTCAAGCTCTTGATTTCTAAGGCATTAGAAAGATTCTCAAATAAGCGTGGATCACTTTCTTGCAAATTAGGACCAAGCGAAGGCGGATAAAGCAGCACAAGTGGAATAAGGTTAATTGCCACCTCATCGCTGCTCTTCGTCAGAGCACTTTTCAGTGTTCGAAGAGTATTAATTGCCTGAATATTGTAGAGCGCCACGCTAAAGACGGTGAGCGTTGCTAACAAAATGAGGTTGTAAACTAAAGTAAAGCGCACGCGGATGGACATTATTCCTCGCGCAGCATATAGCCAATCCCCCGCACCGTTTGGATCAGGCGGGGTTCATTCTCTGCTTCTAACTTTTTACGCAAGTAGCTAATATAAATCTCCAAAACGTTGCTATCGCCACCAAAGTCATAACCCCACACTTCCATGAGGATCTGATTACGCTCGAGCACCTGCCTCGGATGACGCAAAAAGTAATACAGCAGATTAAACTCTGTAACAGTCAGCGAAAGCTTGCGGTCGCCCCGCCACGCTTCATGCTGCTTCGGATCCAAGCGCACATCATTATATTGCACCTCTTGATCATCGGCTTTAGGTTCCACACGGCGCAGGAGGGCATGCACACGTGCCACCAGCTCCGCCGGCGCAAAGGGCTTGACCAAGTAGTCATCAGCGCCAGACTCCAGCCCAAACACACGGTTTTCGACTGCATCCCGCGCAGTGAGCATCAGAATGGGCATGCGGTTATTGGCGTCGCGCAAATGTTGAATAAGCTCCAAGCCATCCATTTCCGGCATCATCCAATCCACGATGAGCAAATCTGGGGTTTCTTGCTGCACTACTTCGAGGGCTTCACGGCCGTTTGTTGCCGTCAATACGTCTAAGTTCTCAAATACCAGTGTGCGCTTTAGCATCTTTAGCAGTTTTATATCGTCATCAACAACCAAGACCTTCGGCATTTTCTTCTTCCTCAATATTCCAAACAATTGATTTTACTGCTTATATATCACACTATAACCCTAATCGCTGTGAAAAAGCTGAGAGGAAGCGCTTCACAGGTATTTCAAAGGATTCATTAAGCATTTACACAGCTTTTAGCGCTATACTATGGTCAATCTGCAAGAGGTAAGCCATTGAAACGCAACACAACCCGCTTCAACCCCCACCAGCAGATTGATGATGTGATGCAGAATTGGCAACTCTAGTACACAAATATTTGTCTTTCTCCTCCAAATATAAGCAGCGGCCGGCGACAGACCGCTGCTTATATTTTAACATCTTGGTTTAGTATGCTCTCTGACCATGCCAAATGTATATGGAGACCTACGGTAAAAACCATTCGCACGGTACCCTATGGGCAGGCTAAGCACTCAGGAGACCGGCGAGAACAATGCGGATGCCAGACCGCTGCTTATATCTTAACAAAGTTTTTCTGGAACCAGCGATGCTATAATTAGCGCAATGGAAGAGGAGAACAGATCCAGACCCCTGATTTACGCCCACAGGGGGGCTAGTGCTTTAGCGCCCGAAAATACGCTAGCAGCCTTTTTATTAGCTCGGCGCCTTGGTGCTGACGGCATCGAGCTAGACGTGATGCTCACCGCCGATAAGCAGCTCGTCGTAATCCACGATGACACTGTGGACCGAACCACAAATGGTCATGGCAAGGTGTCAGAAATGCCCTTAGCGGCTTTGCGCGAGCTGGACGCCGGCAGTTATTTTGGAGAAGCGTTTCGCGGTGAAAAGTTACCTACCTTGGCGGAGGTTTACGAAGCCTTGGGCGGCAAACTGCGTATCAACGTCGAGCTCAAAAACTATGCCCATCCACTGGACGCACTGACCTCGCACGTTATCCGCCTAACGGAAAAATTCCATTTAGAAGATTCAGTACTGCTTTCTTCTTTTAACCCGCTCAACCTTAGCCGAGCGCACATGCAAAACCCGCATATCAAGCTTGGTCTGCTCACTAACCCGGGCAACCGCCGCATGCAAGGCAATTTGGGCAAGATTTTCCCTTATGACGCTTTACATCCATACTATACAGATGTTAGCGCAGAGATGGTTGCACGCCTGCACGCCAGTCACAAACAAGTGAACACCTATACCGTCGACGCGCCCGAAGATCTCCTGCGCATGCGTGCATACGGCGTGGATGGCGTTTTTTGCAACAACCCAGCAGAGGCTCTTGTGGTCTTCGAGGAAGAAACATGAAGCAGTTTAAAGTTTCTCTCCGCTTGGTCCTCGCGTTGATGTTACTCATCTGCGCCTTACCGGCAGGTGCGCGGGCAAGTGCCCCTGCGCAAGCTGACCAAGCTGAAGGACTTCTTGCCCAAATGACCCCAGCGGAAAAAGTGGGGCAGCTTTTCTTGGTTACTTTCAAGGGAACAGATATCGATCCGGATTCTGAGCTCTATGATCTCATCACGAACTGGCATGTCGGTGGGTTTGTGCTGCGCGCTGATCAGGATAACTTTGTAGATGTGGACACTGCGCAAGCCGCCCAAAGCCTGATTGCCTCCATGCAAAACACAGCTTGGGAGAAGACCCAGCCATTGCCAGATACCACGCCGCCCCAGCCTACTCCCGTTTATATACCGCTTTATATCGGTATTGAGCAGGGTGGCAGCGGAAACGATCAAATCCTGAGCGGGCTCACACCTTTGCCTAACCAAATGAGCTTGGGAGCCACTTGGTCACCAGAGTTAGCTGAGGAGGTCGGGCAAGTGATGGGCAGCGAGTTGGCTGCTTTGGGCTTCAACCTCTATCTCGGCCCCACACTAGACGTCGCCGACACGGCGAACATAGAGGCTGCGCGTTATGCAGGTCCATCGCTTTTTGGGGGTGACCAATATTGGGTAGGGGAATTGGGGCAAGCTTATGTGGCTGGCTTACATAGCGGCAGCCAAGGCAGGCTTAGCGTGATCGCGCGCAACTTCCCCGGTTTGGGCAGCGCCGATCGCTCCCCAGAGGAAGAGGTTTCTACGGTACGCAAATCCTTAGAGCAGCTCAAGCAGATCGAGCTGGCGCCTTTCTTCACAGTCACCTCTGCAGAAGACCCTGCCAGCCAAGTGGACGGCTTGATGATTGCGCATATTCGCTTTCAGGGCTTTCAGGGCAATATCCGCGCGACCACCCGCCCGGTCAGCTTTGATGCCACAGCTTTGGAGCAGCTGCTGGCGGTAGAACCTATCGCTAACTGGCGCTCTGCTGGCGGTTTAACCGTTTCCAACAGCTTGGGCAGCCGCACAGTGCGTAATTTTTTTGACCCAACCGGACAAACCTTTGATGCCTTCAACATCGCCCGGACAGCTTTTTTAGCCGGCAATGACTTGCTTTACGTACATGATTTCAAAG
Source organism: Candidatus Mesolinea sp. (assembly GCA_034430095.1). Classification (GTDB taxonomy): domain Bacteria; phylum Chloroflexota; class Anaerolineae; order Anaerolineales; family Anaerolineaceae; genus Mesolinea. Next base: position 64,847 of record DAOUFK010000002.1, on the reverse strand, counting down.
CTCCTTTGGACCAAAGCGCATACGAAACGATCACGCGCACGCTGCAGCTCTTTGCCAGCAAATATGAAGAGGATTCTGTCTTTGCCAAACGTGTGGACGCCGCTGTGCTGCGCATCCTCAGAGCAAAGCTCGAACTTTATGGCAGCTTTAACCCAGAAACTATCGTCCCAGACCCAACAAGCTCAGCTAACCTTGGGCAGGCTGAGGAAATCAATTTTAACGTCGCCCGAGAAGCAGTAACGTTGATTTCACCCAGCCCAGAAGACCTCAATGCACTCTTGCCTAGCCCGCCCGAAACATACGACTCAATCATTATCTTTACCGATGAACGCACGCAGCGCCAATGCAGCACTTGCCAGGTGCTTTATGATTTGCCAAATTACGCATTCCAGAACTCACTGCTTAGTCTCTATGGACCCTCAGGCAGCAATCTGATTTTAGCCAATCGGCTGAACTCCTATACATTCAAGCAGCTCATCGACTTCCTCAATGGGAATACTGAAGGAATTGATCCTTATTTACCATCCAACCTAAATCGCGCTCAATGGGTGATTTTCAACATAAAAGATTTAGACCTCGATTTGCCAGAAACATACGCCTTGCGCCGCATGCTAGCAGAGCGCTTTGATTTGCTGCGCGAGAAAAAGATCGTTGTTTTTTCTTATGATGCCCCCTACTACCTGGATGCAACTGAAATCTCCAAATTATCAGCGTATTATGGCCTTTATTCCAGCAGCCAAGCATTCATTGACGTCGCAGCGCGTGTGCTCATGCAAGAGGTGCAACCAACAGGCTCACTGCCAGTATCTTTGCCTGCAGTGGGTTACGACCTAATGGTCGTAACTTCACCAGATCCGAACCAAGTCATCCCGATAACATTAATCAGCCCAAGGGATGTCCCTCAAAGCACCCCTAGCGGTACCGAAACTCCAACAGGTGGAGAAACAACGCCTGTTCCGTTATTTGTGGTGGGAGAGACAGTAAAAATTCAAGCCGGTGTAATTCATGACCACAACCAGCATATTGTGCCTGATGGCACTGTGGTGCAATTCACTATCCGCTTAGCCGGCGATCAGGCGATTATCGCCCAACCCCAAGCCACCACCGTGGATGGCTTAGCCACCATTGAATATCGTATCGAGCGGGACGGAATCTTTGAAGTGACCGCTAGTAGTGAACCTGCCAATACTTCTGGTATATTAATCCTCAATACACAGGGCGGTTTGGCGCAGTTGATCATGCCCACACCCACCCCAACCAGTACCTCCACGCCTACCCCAACACTGACCCCAACCTATGAAGTTAGCCCCATCGCAACGGAAACGTTACCTCCCAACCCCAGCGGCTATCCGGATATGATTGATTGGTTGATGACCCTCATTTTTATGGCTTTGGGCTTTGGCGCAGCTTACGCCACCGGACGTTTCTGGTGGGGTACCCAGCAGTGGGGCATCCGTTCTGGGTTGTGCGCCCTGATTGGCGGTTTTAGCACTTATCTGCTGCTTACCTTAGGCATCGGAGGTTTAGAAGACTTAGTCCGCGAAGGGGGCACTTGGTTTATTGTGGAGGTCACTCTGGTCGGAATGCTTATCGGCTGGGTAGCAGCCTTGCTCTGGTGGATGACCCTGAGTAATCCCATATCGGGTAAGCATTAACCTTTGCAAATACGCCAGGAGTAGCGCGCACTCCATAGCCTAAATTTTAGCTTCTTCGTCTGCCCTTCCTCACCCAATAAAATTTTCATTACTCAGTGGCATGGGTAAAGATCCTCTAAGTCATTTAGTTATGTGATTCCTCAGCAGTAAGCTTAGAGATTGCGCAGCAAGGTGAGTAGTAAAGTAAGGAAGCCTAAACTGGCAGCTATCGCTATCAAGCGCTGCTCTAACGTGCCGATTTTTGCATGCCGGTGCGGGCTGCTATTGCTATAGCCATTACGCAGGCTTGTGGTCGTTTCGCCGGTGAGCGCCTTTATAAATTGACTCACATCAGCCGGTCGATCGTCGGGGTGCAGCGCCATCGCCCAGAGGATAGCATCCGCCACACGTGTAGAAATGGCGGGGTTGATTGTCCGTGGATTGGGTAAGCTATGAGGATCCAAAAAGCGGTCGCGGACATTGACGGGCGGCTGGTTGGTGAGTAAGTGATAAAGCGTGGCACCGAAGGCATAGATATCTGCTCGCCGATCGGTATGCAGGGAATCCCCACCATATTGCTCCAGCGGGGTGTAAATAGCGGTTCCTTGCCCCTGCAAGATGGTGATGGTTACTTCGCCTGGGGCTAACAGCTTGACCAAGCCAAAATCGACCAGCTTTACCCGACCATTGGGGGTCAGTTTTAGGTTCGAAGGCTTGATATCCCGATGCACGATGGGAGGTTCCTGGTTGTGCAGGTATTCGAGGGCATCGCCAATTTGCCGCGCCCAGTCCAGTACCTCTTCCTCTTCTAAGTATTCCCCCGTCTGTGCAGCTTTACTGACGAGCGTACGCAGGTCATCACCGGGGACGTAATCCATGACCAAATAGTCACGCTCCTCGATGGAAAAGTAATCGGAAACCTTGGGTAAGTTAGGATGATCCAGGCGTGCCAAAACGGTAGCTTCGCGCTGGAATTGCTCACGAGATTCTTTTAGCAACTCTGGCGGGAGCGAAGGATCATAAGAAACTTCTTTTACCGCACAGTAGCGTCCACTCAGGCGCAAATCTTCTGCCAGGTAGATAAAACCATATCCTCCCTGACCAATAACACGGTCGATGCGGTAACGCTCGTGCAAAATTGTGCCCTGAGCATGATGTGCAGGCATTGGGTCTTCCTTCTCCTTATATTTAGATCACCCTGCCACCTGGAGGTTCGGCGTTCCCAGGAAGCAAAATCAAATATCGGGTGCGTTATAATAAAAGTTACTAAGCGCTAAATGTATTATATCTGATTCGCGGAGCAGATGGAAAACCTGATTGTACTTGCAGACAGTGGTCCTCTCAAAGGCTTACAGTGGCCGGTAAACAGCGAGCTGATCATCGGTCGGGAAGATAGCTGTGAAATTGTTATCCCAGACCGCCAAATCTCACGCCGGCACGCACGCATCTATCTTTCTACCGAAGGCGTATTCCTGGAGGACTTAGGCAGTAAGAACGGCACCTATCTTAATAGCCAGCGGATTGTTGGCTCCCAGCAGCTGCATGAGGGTGATGAAATCCGCATTGCCTTTACGCAAACCTTCTTATTCCTCAGTGCTGATGCAACCTTGCCGCTCACGGACTTGCCAGAGGAGTTCCAACAAGCCTTTGTGCTGCGGCTGGACGAAGCTTCTCGGCGGGTGTGGGTGCGGGGGGTTGAAATTGAACCACCTCTTTCTGCTCAACAGTTCAACCTTCTTGCTGCGCTTTATCAAAAGGCGGGCGAGGTCGTTTCGCGGGATGAGCTCATCAACGCCGTATGGGGCGAAGAAGGCAGCTGGGTCACCGAACAAGCCTTAGACGCGCTTGTCCGTCGCCTTCGCGAGCGGATTAATCAACTTGACCCCGACTATGAATACATCGTCACAGTTCGGGGTCACGGGTTACGCTTAGAAAATCAGCCGCATTAAGCAGAAGCGCTCTGGTCTAAGTTTCGCTGCATCGAATAGCGCAGCGCTTCACGGTAAATTTCCTTTAATTGCTCTACCATTTCATGTTGATTGTTCGATTGCTCGATTTGGGCTGTCACTTGGTTAAGAATCTGCAGAAAATCTGCATTCACGGCATCGCCGGCTTTTTCAAAAATTGCGTGGCGTGCAGCTTCATCCTGTGCCTGTAAGAGCGTCTCGATCAACTGAATGTAGCGTCCAGATTGACTGGAAGCTTGTAAAATGGCAATAATGATCGCTAATTTACGAAGCTTTTCCTCGTCATTGGCTTTCTCGGCTTGGTCAACGGCGTGGTTGAGTACGTCCACAAAAGCCTGATCCATTTGCGGGAGCGCTTGTTGGGTAGCTTGTTCAATATTCTCAGCCTGGAGCAGCTCATCGAGCAAAGCTTGGGCTGCCGCAGCCTGCGCTTCGCGCGCCTGATCCACTTTATCGATGAGCTTAAGCAGCCTATCACGCAACGCAACCAACTTAGGGCGTTCCTCCACGGTGGCTTGCTCGATGCGATCGGAAAGCAAGGTGAAGAAGGAGTAATCTAAGCCGTCGCGTACGAGGGTTACCAGCGCGGTCAGGCGCACGTCCGAATCCGCTGACTTGATCAGCAAATCGAGTAAAGATTCGCGCGTAATCCCACCCCCCTGGCTCAATTCCTGTAGGCTTTGGATCGCTGCTTGAGTCTCTTGAGCTTCTTCGGCAAGTTTTCTGCCATAAGTAGAATGCTCGAGCAAGGCGCGTTGCAGCCCAACCAGTAATTGCGCTCCTTGCTGATCTCCGCCGGCAGCCGAAGCCTCGGCTAAGCGTGAAATAAGGACAAATAGTTCCTCATCGATTTTTCCGTCATTCTGCTTAATAATTTCTGGCAGCGCATCTTGTGAAGCCGCTACCATGTCTTGGATTAGGCGAAGTTTTTCCTGTTGTGCTTTCATCATCTCTGGAGTAATGCCATCCGCCTTGAGGATGGTTTCGAAGAGATGCTGTTGGGTAAGCATGGTTTGTGGTTGGAAGAGGTAAGCCTTACGCTTAGCCGGTAGGAGATCATCAACCACTTTTTTGATTAGGGGTCCAATAATCTTTTCCTGTTCTGGCAAAGGCACGTTTAATTCCGGCGGGTAGTAGGTGAGCAGCAGCTCTTTTTCCGGGTCGTGATAGACAATGGGGGTGGGATAGATGCCTTCATAGTGGCACACTGGGCAGGAAATAAAGTTGGCTGCTCCAGAAAGCAGTTTATCTTTCGCCTGGGGGTCGGTATTCATGTCGAAAAGCCGGGTGATCTCCACCACGATAGGCGTGCGGCAGCGAGGGCAAGGTACAGTTGTTTTAGCCATAAAATCTCTTTCTCATATAAGGTTCAAGGCTTAGGATTATACCCTATGGAGAGGATATCTTAAGAATTGTATCGAGAGTGTTTTGAAAAAGGAAAAAGAAAGTACATTCTCGACCCATTTTTATTTATAACAGAACAATATTATGATGCTTTTTCCAGCTTCTGTTTTCAAACCAAAACTGTCCTCCCGGATGCTGGTGAGGGGAAATTGCTTCAAGATGAAGGCAGATAAAAAATATTTTTTAAGAATCTGGATCTAATCGATTAACAAAAGTTATTCATCACCCTAGCACAAAAAATTGATGGAACCATCGACCAGTGAGATCCCTTATAAAACCTCAATCGGATAATTTGGTTCTAATATATATGTTTTAATGCCTCGAAACTATTGACCAAAATTGTTGGCTATGGAAAGTTCCATTACTTCCCAAAATTCCGCAACGCACTCATCATAGTTTTCAGTACTTGGGAAAAGAGCTAATTGATATGCGTAATCATCCCAATAGACATGGATCATATCCGCAACTCCGGTCGCCTTGGGGATTTCAAGTTCCAATGAAAACTCTGTGTCAGCAAAGAAATGAGTGTCAGATTCGTATGTATAAGGCGGAGGCCCATCTGGTCCGCCATCGCGAAAGCCATTGGCAGCAATGTTACAGCCTGGGTAGAGTTTTGAGTCAAGTGAGTCGTATTCTGTAGCTTCCCATTTTGCTTTGTCATAAGTCAAGTAGAACTCAGGATTATTCCAATTCCAAATCTTAATCTGACCATATTCAATGGGTTCCTCTGTCGGCACTTCTGTCGGAGTTTCGGTTGGTGTTCTTGTTGGTGCTTTTGTCGGAGCTGTAGTTGGAGCTTTCGTTGGGGCTTTTGTTGGAAACTCCGTTGGAGCTTCAATTGGACCTGCACATGCAGATAGAACAACGCTCAGCACAACCATTATTCCAAGAATGAAGTACGGTTAATTTTTCATGCTTTTTCCTCCCGATAGAGATTGGTAGATTGGTGATTTAGAATTTCAGTCCACTTGCATTTCAAGCGCTCCGCATAAACTTGGTCGAGTTGTACGCCTTCCTATAATAAATATAGAATGATGATGTAATTATTATACATTCTACCAGTGAAATAATATCATGAGTAATGTTCTTGTCAAAAACACAAGCAAAGGCGTCTTGTTTCAAAAGTACATTGGTTATTGAGTGATGCAAATGATCACAGTCGAATCCGTCGCAAGAATTATACCCAGGATAGCTGCGACACATAGCAAGCCCCCTTGTATCAACCCGTAATATAAGCAGAATTTTGGCTAAATCTGGTAGCTAATGACTTATTAGATGCATATCGAAATCCAAAGATTACGGTGCTGAGCTGGAGCCGATTTAATTCAGGTATGAAAGTTAACGAGCAGTTGGTTCTTTCCCTTCCAGCAAGTTTTCAACGATTTGCCGCAGCATGCTTTCGGGCACTGCCCCAGGCAGGATCCAACGCTGGTTGAAGATCAGCGTCGGTACGGCGTTTACGCCCAACTGTTGTGCCTCGCGCAGATCGTTTTGCACCGCCTGCTTTGCCTCTGGGCTGGCAAAATCCGCTTCCCAGCGGGCAACATCCAAGCCAATTTCCGCAGCACAATCCCTGAGCACAGCGCTATCGGTGATGTTGCGCGCTTCCACCGCATGCGCCCACTGCACGCGGTCGAACATATCCCAGTGCGCTGGCATGCCCCCCTGCATCTCGGCTGCTTTACAAGCTAACAAACCAGGCATCGAATAAGGGTAGGGAAAGCTGCGGCTGCGCATCAACGCCACGTTGATTGCTTCGCCATCCGGCTGGGAAGCAGCTGCCGCCCAGTGGCCCATAATTTCCTCCTTGCCTTCTTTCGCATTGCCGAACATGCGAGAAATGGATTCCAGCTCAGGTGCTAAGGCAAAAGCATGGTGCACAATATTCAGCTGAGGGTAATCTTTGATAATGCGCCGTAGCCTCGCCGAGGCTAAAAAGCACCACACTCAAAGCACGTCGTGATAAAAATCAATCCTAAGTTCAGGCATCATATCTCCTCTAAAGAGGCTGGTAGTAATAAATCCGCAGTGCTCAACAGCAAAGCGTTACGTGAGGGATCATGCAGAAACAATCCATCCGGCCGGCGCTCAAATGCCACCCCTTTTTGGGCTAATAAACCATCCATGCGCTCGAGCTCCTGGGCATTGGGCAAATTGAAGGTGAAATAGAGCAGCCCAAGCGCATCTTCAGGGGGCGGCGGCGCGCCTTCACCCTGCCAGGTGTTGAAGCCAATATGATGATGGTAGCCGCCTGCCGAGACCATACCCATGCGGAAGCTCCTGGCTACACCCATATCATCAAAGCCTAAGATTTCGTGGTAAAAGCGGCGAGTCTCTGTCAGATCAGCCACATAGAGATGAAAATGACCCATGCGTGTTTCTGGCGGCACATTTAAATCCAACTGATCCTCAGGCGTTAGGTGGGAAAAGAGCTCATCGAGGTCTAATGGTTCGCGCCCATTGCTAGGTCTTCCGTCGGCATGACGCGCAACAAACTCACCATTGACTACCTCAGAGATACCATCTTCAGGAGATTCACAATAAAGCTCAATCGTGTTGCCTTCGGGGTCATCTACATAAGTCGTCTTGGTCATTAAATGGTCCGTTGGATAGTTTTGCCAGCGCATTGAGAAAAGGCGCGCCACAACCCGAGCCAGTTCTCGCCGTTTCGGAAAAAGAATTGCAAAGTGATAAATACCTGTAACCCCATGATAACGCCGACCTTTGGCAATCTGAGTCAGACGGACAATGTCCCTGCCCTCGATGCCCAAGCCGGCACTGTTGCCTTCGCGCCAATTGAGCTGCAAGCCAATCGCCTGTTGATAAAACATTACTTGATTATCAAGATCGATAACTTTAAGGTGCACGTAGCCTGGTAAGGTATCCGGATGAATGCGGTCCACGGCAATGGCTAAGGGCTGGGGGATATTAAGCATCGTTTTTCTCCGCTAGCGTAAATTGATTAAGTTTTGTCCGCTGCCCCTGGTAACAGCAGGGGCAAACATAAATAATAAGAAAAATAGGTGGCTTTAAAGTGTGCATGCTAAGCAAAATACCTCGATCTTTGATGATTAGTTTGACTCATTCCGGCCAAGTGCCGGAATGAGTCAAATAAGTCACTGCTAAGCTAAGCTTTGGCAGCGCCTTCGACATACTTTTCCGGATGCTCTTCGAATGCCTCCTGGCAGCCAGCCGAGCAGAAGTAATACTTTTCTCCGGCATATTCACTCACGTATTGAGCGCCTTCCACTTTCACTTCCATCTTGCAGACGGGATCGATTCTTGTTTCCATGATTTTCTCCTTTGCATCATCAGAATAGCATTCCCCGGTTAGGGGGTCACAATAGTTACCAATAGTTTGGATACCAAACTGAGTTAGGTCAATGGTTTCGATTTTTCTCAATATGCCTCCTCTGGATACCAACGCGAAACCCACATGCTCAAGTCTTGATAAACTGCAACAAGGTCCTTCCCTTTTGCGCTGAGCTTATATTCGACATGCCGCTGGGCATCAGGGATCACTTCGCGGTTCAAGATTCCCTCTGCCTCCAGCAGTTTAAGGCGCTGGGTCAGTGTGACGGGGTTAATCCCGCCTAACAACTCTTGCAGTTCACAATACCTCCGCGGCTCCTGGAGGAAATAGATGATTCCCAGCGTCCACTTGGTGCCAAGGAACGAGGTCGCTTTTTCAATGGGGCAGGTAGGTTTCATCTTCATCACTACTATATTTTTTATAGTAACTAAATCCTACCCTTTTTATCAACAATGTCAACTTTGCAGCAGAGAAAAGCTTGTGCAAATAAAAAATCCAGCCTCTTTTTAGAAGTGCTGGATGTAGATTGGTACAACTTTGCAGCAAACTGATTTACTGCGCGCCATAGAGGGGAATACGGGCACCGTTTACTCTATTCGCCTCATCTGAGCAGAGGTAGAGCAAGGCGGCCGCGATTTCTTCCGGTGTAGTCCAGGCAGCATTCTTGGGAGAGGGCTCGCGCTCACGCTTGTGCTCCACGTCGATGCTGCGCACCCGCAGGATGTTGGCTGTCACACCTGTGTGTTTAAGCTCTTCCGCAAGCGTCAGCATCAGCGTCTCCTCGGCAGCTTTGCCAACGGTATAAGGCAGGCTGTTGGCTGGTGGAGTGCCCACGCCAGGCGTCGAAATGACCACGTAGCGCCCCCAGTGGTTCTCCAGCATATGTGGGACAAAGGCTTGAGCCAAGTTGAAGCTCGTCCAAAAGTGCTGAGCGAGCATGTTCTCGACCTCCTCAGGCGCGACGTCTGAGACAGGCTTACCGGCGATCCAGCCGCCAATGAAGTTGAACAGAATATCCACCCTGCCAAACTTTGCCACAGCGGCATCGAGGATCTTCTGTGCGGAATCCCTTTGTGTGAGGTCAGCCACAATGCTGAGGAAATTCTCAGGGGAAAGATTAAGTTCAGTTTCGAGCTGCGCCAGGTGCTCTGCGTTGTGGCTCACCAAAACCAACTTTGCGCCTTGCGCTGCAAACTCCCGCGCTACCACCCTGCCTAGTCCGCCCGTAGCGCCAGAAATAACTGTAACTTTGTTTTGAATTGCCATATTTTATCTCCTTTATAACTGGAGTATAGCGTAAACAGAACCAATATTTCAGCTAGAAGGTTCTACCTAGCTTAGTTTTTTAGCCTGACCAGATCGGCTGAGCATACTTGCCGGCTGCCTTCGCTCACGCTGAGAGGTTTAAATACTTGCAGATCTCCAGAGCTGCCCGGCGGCCAATGGCAACAGCCTCGACCACACTCACCCCATTTATTAGAAACTCCTCGCCAATGAAGAGCCCCGTTAATTGCGCAACAGGATCCGAAAACGGAACCGAAGCTTCTGGATCCTGCGGACCTGAAAGCTGATTCTTGGTGATATACACACAAGAATATTGTTTACACATCTGCTCCAGGTCCGTCTCTTGTAGGGGTTCACGATTGCCCAAAAACGTGACGCCGCTAGCAAGGACCCCCTCAATATCCCGTTGGAGTGCTGCCTGAAGCCTGGGATTTGCCATTGCTTTTTCAAGAAGCTTGCCTCCTGGTCGGCTTTCCTTGGCAAAGATGGTCACTCGGCACCCAGCCAGGGTCAGATAGTACGCACAGCTCATGGCTGATGGTCCGCAACCGATAACTGCGATGGTGTGATCCTTGTCAACAGGTTCGCGCTGAGCCCAACCATCCTCTCCAGCCTCCTGACATACCCAGCTTTGAAGTTCAGCGATGTTGACTGGCTTTCCCGTAAAGTCCTTGCGGTAACAATTTTGCTGGCAAAGTTTCTCTGCTGCGCAGGTAAAACCACACGTCTCGCCAAAGGGATTTTTCTCGCGAATCAACCTGGCTGCACCGATATAATTCTTCGCTTCCATCCGGCGCAAAAAACCAGGGATATCAATGCCAGCTGGGCAGCCTTTGACGCATTCTGGTTCTTCGCAGCCCTGGCATTTTGCGGCAGCCAGAAAGGCATTTTCCTGCGAGACTGGTGTGCCTGGAAGGTATTCAGACCGGCGGTAAGGAGTATCAACGAAATGGATGTATTGTTTGGAAATAGGATGGGCTTCAAATTCAGGTTTGTGCAGCTCGCGCAGGATGACATTCGCTGCTCCAACACCTGAGACAACCGTTGCAGGTGCACCAGTGCCCATGACAGTTGAGTCCCCGCAAAAGTAGAGGTTCTTCCATTCACTGCGGGCATGCAAGCGCTTCAACATTTCCTGCCCAATTTGATTTTTAGGCCCCCCTACTGCGCCACCATTCTTAAGCAAGTATCTTTCAATCGTGGTCGGTGTCCCAATAATGACAGAACGGATGTGCTGCCGGAAGCCGGGAATGTGCTGTTCGATCTGATCGATCATACGCTCCGCTTCTTGCTGTTTCTGTACCTCGTAGTCTTTTGAATGGTAAGCCGGGTCATTGGAGTGCGGCCAAGGACGTAAATTCGGGGCAATCGCCATCACGTTCAGCTCGTCTGGAGGACAAAGCGTAGTATCTACCAACGAATTGATATAAAGCGTCAGGTCGGATGAGTCGATGACCTTTCGATTTTCAATAAAGATTTCCCACGGATAATAATTTTCTGGAATACCCTGGCGGTCAATTACCATATAAAGGGTCATACTTGGGAACGTGGGGATTAAGGAGCGTGCCCAGTCGAGCCGCTTAGGATCAATGTGTTCGGCGCGCACCAGACGCCCGTAGATATTCCAGACTGTGGTATTAGCAATCACCCGGTCGGCAAGGATCTCGATCCCATTTTGCAGCCTCACCCCATAAGCGTGCCCATTTTGGATAAGGATTTCATCGACAAGTTGGTGGTAGATCACTTGTCCACCATCGCGCTCGAAAGCTTTTTCCAGTGTATTGGGCAGCATTTGTGCGCCACCAGCTGGATAATAAACACCCCCAACGTGGTTATCAATAAACATTGTTGCTGCCAGAACAGCCGGGGTCTCTTCGGCAGTGGTATAGGCATAGGCGGAGCACAGTTTATCGTAGAAATTAAATAGCTCAGGAGTATGAAAATACTTCTTGAGTAGTTCCATGGTGCTAGTAGAGAGCAGCTTTTGCATTTTAAAGATCGAAAATGGGTCACTGAGCAATCTGCGCAAGCCTTGGCGAGCTGAATATTCCGAGGGCGGAACAATCACCTGGTTCTTGATGACGATGTTTTCGTACATCTTGTAGAGATCAGCATAAAATGCCCGCAACCCCTCTTTTTCATCTGGAAATATCTCGGTCAGTTCGTCAATGAACCGTTGCAAATCCGGCCAGAAGATAATTTCTCGACCCTCAAAACTCATCCGTGCTAATGTGGCGTGAGGGATGATGTCAATCGGTTCCTCAAGTTCGTTGAGTAAGAAGTGAAAGGGTCTAAATCCTTTTTCACCGAAGCCATACAGCATAGCTGCGCCAACATCATGGACGTGGTCTTCACGTTTGAATGAAGAACACGCACCGCCAGGCTTGCCTTGTTGTTCGATCATCAAAACATATAGACCTCGCTTTGCCAGTAGGCTGGCGGCTGTCATGCCGCCCAAGCCAGCACCAATCACAATCACATCATAGTGATCCCGCAAGACCAAATCCTCAGTCAGTCTCATCATAGGCCTCCGAACTTGTCTTATCATGCAAGATAGCTTCGGCAGCTAGTTTTCCAGTCAAAACAGCTACAGGCGAGCCGCCCGGGGAATAAGCCCAATGACCAGCTGCCAAAAGTCTGGGAATGGGTGTTTTGACGCTCGAACGCATTTGAAGGAAGTTCCCCCGCGTAAAAGTCTGTTCGCGATGAAAAGACCAGCCCATAATTGCACCTTGGGTATTAGAGGTTTGCATGGCGATAGTGCGCGGCGTGGCTGCAAAGCATACTTCGATATGCTCACTGAGATGGGGAATAAACTTCTCCAGGCTGGCAATCATTTTCTGTGTATAGGATTCCTTTATCCGTTCATATTCCGCCGGCTCCCTCTCCCAACCGCCATTATATTTCCAGGAGGTCATCGCGCTGATATTAATTCCCGTTTTGCCGGGAGGCGCCAGTTGAGAGTCATGCTGGCAGGGAATGGATATCTCCTGCGGAACATGGGCAAAATAATCCTCGCGTGTAAGGCGGTCTTCCTCACTGATTCCATCCAAATCCGGGTGGTAGAAAACATGCGAACAGCCGTGAAAGTTCAGGCTCTCAACGGGTACGTCAAGGCCCAAGTAGACGTTAAACACAGAATGTGAAACTTCGGCGGCGTGCAGCTTGCGCACAAACTTTTTGGGCAGCATTTCCTCCGGTACTAGGCGGGTGAGCGCCTGGCGCAGGTCGCTCGCGGCGATGATAAATCCTGCATGGATTTCTTCTCCTTCACTCAATCGCACGCCATTGGCTTGCTTTCCGTTAAAAAGTACCTGCTCCACGCGCGCATTCAGCCTTATTTCCCCGCCCCACTTCTGTATCGCATCCGCTAGAACGCGTGGAATAACCTGAATGCCTCCCTCGGGATAGTAATAGTCCAAAAACATGCGGAAATATCCTAAACCGAAAAAGAGGCTGGTACCGTCCGGAAAGAGATCGCTCATGAGATTGATTAGACTGGGGTTACTGAGATGCTGCTGCAAGTAAGGTCGCAGGACTTGACGCATAAGGACGGCGGCACGCGGTAAGCGCGTGAGTAGAGCTGTGTGCTGTTTGAACCAGTCGGCCTGCGCTTTATTCCCAGCTCCAGACTGATCGAAAAATGGGATAGGGAAGGTGAGAAAGCCATCCATCAGATCATATATAGTCTTCAGGTCCTGTAGGATTTGCTTCAGGCCGGCTTGTTCGGACGGGAAAAATCCTTCCAGCATGCCTAAGTAGGCTTCCACATCACTGAATTGATGAATAACCTGTACCTGGCCGCCAGTGACAAGCGCTATAGGGCTGGTTTGAAAATGAATTTGCTCCAACAAGCCAAGCTGAGCAAGCATGGGCATCATTACCGAGCTGTTCTCGACTGCTTTTATACCACCATCGAATGAGTAGCCTGATTGCCAGAATGAGTTGAATAGTCCACCTACGTGATCTGCCTGTTCGCAAACTAGCACTTTTGCTCCTCCATTGCTCAAGAACGCAGCAGCGGTGAGGCCGGAAATTCCCCCTCCAATGATGACTACATCATAGAGCTCAGATTTATTCGTTATCATATTCATCCTTTAAACCATAATAGGAGAGGGTGTTTTGTAAATAATTTCATTAAGGAAACAATTTACCAAGAGATTATTTTACGTATATTATAATGTGGATCACTAATATTAACAGGGCTATTTTTAACTTGCTTTCCGCCGCCAGCCTGTTAATTGGCGCTGAAATCAAAAAAAGAGCTTTTTCAAGCTCTGTTTATAGTAGCGGGGAGTGGATTCGAACCACTGACCTCCGGGTTATGAGCCCGACGAGCTGCCACTGCTCTACCCCGCAGTGCCCTTAAACAGCAAACCATTGATCAGGTTTTTAAAGTATTGTAATCAGTAGGATTTATTACAGATCCTTAAAAAGTTGTTGTGAGTACGTCTATGCTATAATTGATTAACAATTGGCAGTAAAAAGTAGAAAATGGATACTTCTAAAACTAAATATCTTAGAAATTTTATCCGCCCTCAATCATTCCGCTTTTGGTAACAAGGTGGCATAATTTATTAATGCTAGGGTTTATCTTCCATGTAATTCCGTTATCTCGATTAATCATTAATATTGATAAGGCAGTAATACTGCGAAATAATATAGATATTTAATAACAATTTAGTGATATATTTCAATTACTAAAAAAGTAGAAATTTTGTAATAGGGTCAATGTCTAGAACAGCATCCTAACTAATGATACGAGAAGCAAAGATTTGGAGGAAATATGACCATTCACATTTCGGCAAGGATGGCTTGGCATGATTATGGATGGAACGGTTGTGTTTGCCGTAATCCTAAGGAAAACACCTATTGCACTGGGCTTTTTTCTTTTCCTGGTGATTTAATTGCTGAAAGGCGCAATTTGCAGTTAGAGGAGCCAATTGCAGGTAAGCCTGTTAATGAACTGAGCAATTTTTATATCCCTTGTCTAGCCAGCGTCAATGCTTTTAGCCCGTTTCCAATACCAGCACAAATGCCGCCTCCAAAATGGTTCACAGATAATACAAGCCCTCGCACATGGACTATACCGCCCTACACCATCTGCACATGGCCCTATGAAGAAGTATATAAAGAAGAAGTGCTTAATACTGAAACGAAATATCCGAAATATGACCCAATAAAACGGAGGACAGCTGTTAATGAATATTTCTCAAAAATCACGCCTTCGAAGAGCTTAATTTTCTATTATGCAAATTACAGTAATCCGTTCAGCGAGAACGAGCAGCAAAAATACGTAATCATAGGTATGTCTCGTATCAAATCTATTGGTGAAGAAATTACCTGGACGGATCAATCTGAAGAAATGGAGCGACGCTACGGACCAAATGTGTGGATGCGAAATATCACTTCAAACTATCCTACGGAAGGTCTGAGAATCCCATATTATGCATATATGGATCAGCCGAAAGTTCTAGAACGTATTCTTTTTGTTCCGGAAAACCCCCGTGCATTTAAATATGCTAGTCGGCACATAACCGATGATGGTGCGCTCGCACTCATTGAACAAATGGCTGAAATTGTTGGCGTTCTTATAGAAATTGGTGATAACCATGAGAATTGGCCATTGAGGTTAACTTGGTTGAGTTCACTTATGGCAGAACTTTGGCAAAGTCGTGGTTTATATCCTGGTTTATTGCGAGTTTTAGATTATTTAAAGTTCTCTGAAGGAATAGAGTATGCCACCAAACAGATCCCCATTCTTGGTGAGCAAAAGGTTACAGATTTGCTGTTTTCATTCCTGAGTGGGGAGATCAGTACGATTCCCGATATGACCATATCAGCTCAGCGTATTTCTTCAGTCAGAAAGAAATGGCAATTATTAGAACCTAATCAGCAAATGTTAATCAGTGAAACCTTGCCACGTTTTGATTTGCGCACTGATCAAATTTCACGAATTATCGACCAACCTGGAAATGTTTGTATTCTATCGGCTCCAGAAGAAATATCGCAGAACCCTTATATATTATATGAACAATATATAGGTTTAGATGTAGATGACCAAATAACGTTTAACCAAATTGATCATGGAATGCTCCCCTCTCCAGATTTAGGTAAAGCAACACTCGTAGAACCTGAAAGTTGGCAGCGTCTACGGGCTCTTTGTGTAGAACAGTTGCGACACCAAGATCAACACACTTTTTTGTTAGCAGATTCAATTCTAGAAAGCATCAATCACAAACTCGGTTATTTGCCCGAATGGAAAAAAGCTCATTTCAATCTCCGATATCTAGAGATCGACAAAAATGAAATTAGCAAAGCATTGAAATTCAGGTATGAATCAAATCAGCTTTATCTGTATTTGAAGCAAATTTTCGATGATGAGCGTGATATTGAGAGTGTGCTCAGGGACCTTGCCCAAAGGCAAAATATTAAACTCAAATTTCCAATGACAGACAGCAATTGGCATCTTTTCTTATTTGACCCTAAAAGCCCGCTCTCTGAATCGCATCCAGAAGAATATGAAGATGCTATCGCGCAACAAATAAAGGTTTGCCAAGGAACCTTCTTGCGCCCAATTAGCATTCTTAGCGGAAGTGCTGGCACTGGAAAAACTACAGTTGTTGGCGCAATTATTAATGCAATTAAGAAAGCACATGGAGAAGGCACTAGTTTTCAATTATTAGCGCCAACGGGGAAAGCAGCTGATCGATTAAGGGAACGAACACATGAACAAGCAGCGACGATTCATTCATTTTTGGCCAAGCGTGGCTGGTTGAATGAGAATTTAACGTTTAAACGAACTGGCGGACAAAAAGAAGAGGCTATAACAACTTATATTATCGATGAATCGTCAATGCTAGATCTACCACTTCTTGCAACGCTTTTCCGAGCAATCAATTGGAATTCAGTTCAACGTTTAATTTTTGTGGGTGATCCTAATCAATTGCCACCCATCGGGACTGGCAGGGTTTTTGCTGATTTGATGGACTGGCTTCAGACTGAACAACCAGAAGCCATTGGAGAATTAAAAATTAACATGCGTCAACTCACAAATAGATTAACAGATAAAGGCACTGGCATTATAGATTCAGCCTCTATTTTTCTCCGAAGTGATTCGCAAACAGGCAAAAATGAAGAGGATGAAATAATTAAAGACCAAATGCTAACAAAAATAATTGAAGGTGGAGATGTTAGCGGTGATCTGAGAGTTCTTTATTGGAATACGCCAGGTGAGCTCGAAGACATTTTACTTAAAACAATTGTGAAAGATTTAGAAGAAGATTCGGGAAAGCAATTTGATCAAGGTAAACCATATGAATTATGGAATTCTGTATTCAAGAAAGCCGATGGTGATTACCCTGAGTCTCTTCAAATTATCTCACCCTACCGTGGAGAGCTTTATGGCACGGAGAACATTAATCGAATTATCCAACGTCATAAAGGCGGTTGGTTACTTGATAAAAAGGGTCAGTTAGGGGGAATAACTTACTTCGATAAAGTGATACAAATAGTAAACCGTCCCAAATCAAACCCTGTTATGGCATATTGTCACAAAACAGGGAAAAACGAAAGGATCGAAGTATTTAATGGCGAAATTGGCATGGTTCGAGTTCATGGTTTTGATCTTAAAAATGATAAGTGGAAATGGAATAATTTCCGAATAGAAAGATTCCAAGTAGTCTTTAGTCGAAAACCAGACTATTGGGTGAATTATGAAAACGAAGAATCAGTTACTGAGAATCTTGAATTAGCATATGCCATTTCTGTTCATAAATCCCAAGGCAGTGAGTTTCAGCGAGTATATTTCGTTTTACCTAAATATAAGCAGGCTCTCTTATCGCGAGAATTGTTCTACACAGGAATCACACGAGCTCAGAGCCATTGCACATTATTAATTCAAGAAGATGTCCAACCCCTGCTTTCTTTATGCAGGCCAGAAAGGTCAATCCTCAATCGAATAAATTCTTCCTTGTTTACATTCAAGCCTTCGCCGGCTGAGCTCTTCAGAATGCACGAATGGTATGAAGAAGGCAAAATCCATAGAACATTGACTAGCCTCATGGTGAGGTCCAAATCTGAAGTGATAATTGCTAATATATTGGCTGATTTAAACATACCATTCTTGTATGAAGTGCCATTATATGCTCCTGATGGAACAATGTATTTGCCAGATTTCACTATCAACATTCATGGAGAACAATGGTATTGGGAACACTTGGGGATGTTAACAAATCAAAAATACAGAGAACATTGGGAGAATAAGAAAAATTGGTATAAAAAACATGGTTTTGCCGACAATTTAATCACCACTACTGAAAATAATGGGTTTGATAGCCAACGAGTCCGGCAAATTATTAGAGAGAAATTTGACATTTGAAATTGTGTATTTCAGCAAAATTTCCGTTCTAGTCAAAAACAGAGCCTTTTCAAGGCTCTGTTTATAGTAGCGGGGAGTGGATTCGAACCACTGACCTCCGGGTTATGAGCCCGACGAGCTGCCACTGCTCTACCCCGCAGTGGTTAGTATTATAGAATAAAAAATCTAAAAGTCAAGCTTTGCGCCAAACCTTATTCAGGGGTGCATGCTCGTACTTTTCTCAAAACATTTCCCCTATCCTGCTGCACTAAAGTCTCTCTCAGGCAGCCTTTTCGATCACCCAAAAGTGGGAAAGCCCCATGCGCTGCAATGGCGTGTTTTCCAGGGCTTGCAGTACAGCCCTCAGAGCTTTGCCCAAGCGCGGATGCCGCTCGATGATATTATCGTAGGCACCGAAGATGGTTCTTTTGGTCACAACCTGCACCGGCAGCCCGGCAAACAGTCGCGCTAAATCCGAACGCGTATAGATCCGCACATGCGGCGTAAGTTTATCCCGCAGACGGCGGGGGAGATAGTTGACCAGCGGGATATTGCCAAAATGATATTTGCCGCGCCAAAAAATACCATGTGTCTCAAAAGGATAGCCGCGGTTAGGGCAAAAAAGCACAATGCGCCCGCCTGGTCTTAGCACCCGCACCATCTCCTGCACCGTGGCTTGGTCATCCTGCACATGCTCTAGCACCTCGTGGCTGAAGACCAGGTCTATGCTGCCAGTGGGAAAGGGCAAATGTTCGCCAGCTCCGCAAACCACCAGCTCTGCAAAGGCATGGCTCTCCTGCACCCGTGGAAACTCGATATCCAGCCCGATGGCTTGCCGGCTCAGCGGCACCAAATGGCGCAGATACGTCCCGACCCCGCTGCCGTCCACGAGCACCCGCCCATTGATGCGTTCTCCAGCTGCCTCACGCAACATGGCAAAGCGGCGCTCCTGCCCGGCGCGCCAGACGTGTGAAGGCTCGCCGCGCTCTGCGGCTTTTTCCAAATTTTCAGGGATGACCTGCGGCATAGGCTTTATTCTACCAGCTTGCCATCCACATAACGGGCATTTATTTCCAATCGACGCCCATTTTGGCGCGTCCGCGCAGGTATTTTTCTACGGCAATACCAGCGGTGGCTCCGTCGGCTGCAGCAATCACAGCTTGCTTGATATGCTGGCAAAGCACGTCCCCCACTGCAAACACGCCTGGCACGTTGGTTTGGAACTCGCGATCGACCAAAATGCAGCCTTGCGCGCTGGTCTCGATTTGCCCCTGCAAAAAGTCCGTGATCGGCACGCCGCCTTGCAGGTATATAAACACACCTTTGACCGCCAGTCTTTGCTCACCTTCTTTACCGCGCTGGGCGTAAGCTATACCCTCCACATGCGCGTTGCCGTAAATCTCGTGTATGGCTGCACTCAAAAGCACTTCGATCTTAGAATTAGCTTTGATTTCGGCAATCAGCTCTTCTGCAGCCACCAGCTCCGGCGTAGGGCAAAGCAGTGTAACCTGGCTGGCAAAACGTGCGAGATAAAGCGCCTCTTCGACGGCTTCGTCATTTTTGCCTGCCACAGCTACTGCCTCGTCCCTAAAGAAAGCAGCATCACACACCGCACAATAGGAAACCCCACGTCCGAGGAACTCCGCCTCGCCCTTGATCAGGTTGCTGCGCCCTAACGAGCCGGTGGCGATGATAACGGCACGAGCAGGATAGATGCCAGCGTTGCCATAGACCACCTTGGGGCTTCCCGCCAGGTCCGTACCAATCGCTTTATCGTTGACGTAGCGTGCGCCAAAGCTCTCGGCTTGAGCGCGCATGGTCTTGAGAAGCTGCGCCCCGCTCACCTCACCCATAACGCCTGGGTAATTCGCAATTTTACTCGTTGTGCCTAAGGCACCCGTGGTCAAACCTTTATCCAAAACCAATGTGGAAAGATTTGCCCGCGCGGTGTAAATGCCAGCTGTGGAGCCGGCTGGACCACCGCCGATAATCACCACATCGTAAATAAGTTCAGGTTGGGTATCGTTCATCAATTCGCCTCTATTTTTTATTCAATCCAAAATAGTATAACGGACTTGAGCCTTATTAAATAGTAGCGCGTAAGGTTGCATAAGAGCAAAGTGATAATGTTCTAAATTAGCAAAATAGACAGGATACCAGGAGACCTATGGTCAAAACCACTCGCTTGGTACCCTGCGGACAGGCTACGCACTTAGAAACCGGCGAGAACAAGGAGAAACATATAAGGTTGCACATAGAACGGTCAGCGGAATGGGCTAAGATTCCAAATCTGAAAGACAATATACCGATTCTGATAGTTTTTTAGAGATTCAGCATGCTAAAAGTATGCAAATGGGAGCCTGAGAGCTCCTGATTTCTGTAAATAAAGGATTTATAAACTGGAAAGTAAGAAGTTTTACCAATTAACCTTAGATGAGCGCCTTCAGTGGATAACAGAACACTCGGCTTTGAGCCCTGAGGATATGACTGCCTGGTCAGCTGAGGGCGGGCTGAGCGCAGAGGCAGCTAACCAGATGATCGAGAATGCTATCGGCTTATACGCGCTGCCCTTAGGCATCGCGCAGCACTTTATCATCAACGCCAAGCCAGTGCTTATCCCAATGGCGATTGAAGAGCCTTCGGTCATTGCCGGCGTGTCCTACATGGCAAAGCTGGCTCAAGCCGGCGGAGGCTTCCGTGCTAGTGCCACCGCTCCGGAGATGATCGCTCAAATCCAGCTGCTGAACCTAGCAGACCTCCCCGCAGCCGAAGCTGCAATCCTGATGCATAAAGATGAGCTGTTGGCGAGCTTGCACGGCTTGCACCCGACTATCGAAGCATTAGGCGGCGGCGCCAAGGATCTCCAAGTGCGCCAGATTGCGTCTTCTCCCATCGGACCGTTTTTAGTCGTGCATCTGATCTATGACGTGCGCGACGTAATGGGCGCCAATGCGGTGAACACCGCAGCTGAGCGCCTAGCCGGTCCGTTGGAGGCGCTCAGCGGCGAACGGGCGCATTTACGCATCCTCAGCAATTTGGCTGACCGGCGTTTAGCCAAGTCCGAAGTGACTATCCCCACCAGTGCCTTGGCTTTCGGCGCATTTAGCGGTGAGCAGGTGCGCGATGGCATCCTGGAGGCATGGGCGTTTGCTGCAGTGGACCCCTACCGCGCAGCGACGCACAACAAGGGCATTATGAATGGCATTGACGCCGTAGTGATTGCCACGGGCAACGACTGGCGAGGCGTGGAAGCCGGCGCGCATGCCTATGCTTCGCGCTCAGGCTGTTACACCAGCCTTTCCCTCTGGGAAAAAACCGAGAATGGCGACTTGCACGGAACGCTCGAGCTGCCTATGGCAGTCGGCATTACCGGCGGCTCTACCCAAGCACACCCAGCCGCACGCGCCAACCTGAAGCTGCTGGGCGCTAAAAGCTCGGGGGAACTGGCAGTCATCATCGCGAGCGTGGGCTTAGCACAAAACTTAGCAGCCCTGCGTGCCCTGGCTACCGAGGGCATCCAGCGCGGACACATGCGTTTGCATGCTCGCCAGGTGGCGCTCTCGGCGGGGGCGGAGCCCGCCGAGGTAGAGCACCTCGCTGAGCAGCTTATCCAAGAAGATAATATTAGAATAGAACGCGCAAAAGAAATCTTGCGCGATTGGAGTGAACAGAGAAATTATGAGTGAACACGAACATCAACACGAGGCTGGAAGTCTGCTGCTGCAGCCGCAGCTCCCGGTGGGCATCATTGGCTATGGCGCCTATGTTCCGCGCTACCGCCTACCAGCCAAGGAAATCGCGCGCATCTGGGGCGCCGGCGATGAAGGTTTGCCGGTCGTCGAAAAGGCAGTGGCTGGATTGGATGAGGACGTGATTACCATGTCTATCGAAGCAGCCCGCAACGCGCTCAAGCGCGCCGGCATCGACCCCCGTGAGCTGCGCGCGGTGTGGGTAGGCTCCGAGTCGCATCCCTATGCGGTGAAGCCCAGCGGCACAGTGGTTGCAGAGGCTATCGGTGCTTCGCCCCATATTCAAGCCGGCGATTGGGAGTTTGCTTGCAAAGCTGGTACAGAAGCTATCGTGGCTGGCATCGGCTTGGTGGGTTCAGGAATGGGCAAATACGCTTTAGCTATTGGTATGGACACCGCCCAAGGCAAGCCCGGCGATGCGCTTGAATATACCGCTTCTTCCGGCGGCGCAGCCTACATTATTGGTCCGGCTGAGGAAGCCTTAGCAACCATCGAAGCCACCTACTCTTACGTCACTGATACGCCCGATTTCTGGCGTCGGGAGCACGCTGTTTACCCAGAGCACGGTCAGCGCTTTACGGGAGAGCCAGCTTATTTCCAGCACATTACCTCCGCTGCGCGCACGATGTTAACCGAGACAGGGCTTAAACCCGCAGATTTCACTTACGCCGTCTTCCATCAACCCAATACCAAGTTCCCACAGCGGGTGGCTAAGGAACTGGGTTTTACCCCTGAGCAGATCAAGATCGGGCTGCTCACGCCTATGATCGGCAATACGTATTCCGGCTCAGCGCTCATTGGGCTGTCCGCCATCCTGGACGTGGCAAAGCCTGGAGATTTAATCCTTATGACCTCTTATGGCTCTGGCGCCGGCTCGGATGCTTTCGTTATTCGCGTGCAAGAGCCCATCCGCGAACGCCAAGGCAAAGTCCTCACCACGCAGGAATACATTGCCCGCCGCACGGAAATCGACTACGCTACTTACGTGCGCTTCCGCGGCGAGATTACAGTGAAGTAGGCGCGTTATGGCTGACACCAAACCTGAAGTATATATTGCCGGCATCGGGCAAACCAATGTGGGTGAGCTGTGGAATCTCTCGCTGCGCGACTTGGGTGTGCAGGCTATCCGCGCTGCCATAAAAGATGCCGGCGAGCTGCAACCCCAGGCGATCTTTGTGGGCAATATGCTTGCTGCCAGCGCTTCGCATCAAGCCAACTTGGGTGCGCTGCTGTGCGAATGGGCTGGGCTTAAGGGTGCGGAAGGCACCACTGCGGAGGCAGCCGATGCCTCTGGCGGAGCTGCGCTGCGTATGGCTTACACCGCTATTCGTTCTGGCATGGTGGATGTCGCCTTAGCGGTTGGCGTCGAAAAAGCCACCGACGTGCTCGATAGTGATATCGACTCGCTCTCAGTGCGTACATTAGACTCGGACTACGAAGCTGCCGAAGGGCTTACCCCGATTGGTCAAGCAGCCTTACTCATGCAGCGCTATATCTATGAAAACCAAGTGGAGCGGGAAGCTTTAGCTGCTTTCCCCATGCTCGCGCATGCCAATACTGTGCATAATCCCCATGCGATGTATCGCAAGCCGTTGGCGCTGGAGACCTACCTGAAGGCTGGCATGCTTGCGGAGCCGTTTAACCTCTATGACATTGCCCCGTTAGCTGATGGCGCCGCGGCTGTACTCCTGGCGCGCCGCGAGGTGGTTCCTCAGAACCTTATTCATCCACTCGTGCGTATTGCCGGTTCAAGCTTAGTGACAGACCGCTTTGCTCTGCATGACCGCAGCGACCCACTCTTCTTTGAAGCTGCAGCTGTCTCGGTGCAGCGTGCCTGCCAGCAAGCCGGAATCACCCCAGCGCAAGCAGATTTCTTTGAATATGCAGACATCACCACGCTGCATGCTATCCTTTCCCTCGAGGCAGCGGGACTTGCTCCACGTGGGCAAGGATGGCGCTTAGCCTTTGACCACGCCCGCTGGCAGAGGCAGCCCTTACCCGTGGCTACACTGGGTGGGCATAAAGCCCGCGGCAATCCATTGGGCGCAGCTGGGGTCTATCAGGCAATTGAAGCTTGCCTGCAACTGCGCGGTGAGGCTGGCGCTTCGCAGGTGCTTCAGGCACGTATCGGTATGATCCAAGCCTTAGCGGGAACTGGTTCTACTGCCGTGACGCATATTTTGGTAAGAGCGGAAGAATAGCCATTCTCCCATTGTTGTTTGCCCTCGTTCTCGCCGGTGTCCTTAGGGCGCAGCCTCCTGTAAGGACCAGCGAGTGGTTTTGACCGTAGGTCTCCATCTTTTTCAAGTTTCTCCGTCCTCCAGAACCAGCAAGAAACCTGAGACCTAAAGGTCAAATGCCTTGCAGGGTCTGGAGACCCTGCAAGAACATTATGTTGTTCTCGCCGGTCTCCGAGTGCGCAGCCTACCTGCAGGGTACCATGCAAGAACAAAGCCCATTAATCTCTTGTGGTGATATACCTTCTAAGGTTTTTCTTACGGCTGCATGGTAAACTTAGCGTTGAGGAAAAGAAATAGATGAATCAACGCATTGTTTATCCGTTTACGGCTATCGTTGGGCAGGAACGCATGTGTCGTGCCTTAGTGCTCAATGCAGTCGACCCGCGCATAGGCGGCGTGCTCATCCGCGGCGAACGCGGTACAGCCAAGTCTACTGCCGCGCGTGCCTTGGCTGCCCTCCTGCCGGAGGAAGAAGCAATTGAAGGCTGCCGTTTTGGCTGTGACCCGCACGACCCAACCCATTGGTGCACCGAGTGCATCGAGCGCGCCGCGGCTTCCAAGGAGCCTTTACCTGTCATCCGCCGCCCAACACCCTTCATCAACTTGCCCGTTTCTGCCACTGAAGACCGTGTGGTCGGGACGCTGGATATCGAGCGTGCCATTCAAAAAGGCGAACGCCACTTTGAGCCCGGCGTCTTAGCTGCTGCAAACCGCGGACTGCTTTATATCGACGAGGTTAACCTGCTGGATGACCATGTCGTGGATATTCTGCTGGATTCTGCTGCGATGGGGATGAACATCGTCGAGCGCGAAGGGATCTCATTTAGCCATCCCGCCCGCTTTATCTTAGTGGGTACCATGAACCCAGAGGAAGGTGATCTGCGACCACAGCTGCTGGACCGCTTTGCCCTCTCGGTGGATATTCGCGGCATCCTGGATGCCCGCGCGCGCGTGGAGATTATGGAGCGTAACATCGCTTTCGAGCAAGATCCGGTCAAATTCCGCGAGGCTTGGTTGCCCCGCGAACAAGCGCTTTCCAACCGCATCCAAAAAGCCCGCGCGTTGGTCGATGAAGTTACTTACACCACCCGAGACTTACTAATCATCGCCGACTTGACTGCCTCGCTGGAGGTGGATGGCCACCGATCAGACCTGGTTATCCTCAAGGCTGCCCGCGCACAAGCTGCCTTTGACGGCCGCACGCGCATTGTGCCCAACGATATCGCTCTGGCTGCTGAGCTCGCTTTGCCGCATCGGGTCAAAGCAGGTCCTTTCCGTAGGTCGGATATCGGCATTGAGGCGTTAGAAGAGCGCATCGAGCAGCTCAAAGAACAGGCTGCGGTAGAAGCCGAGCAAACGCCCTCTGATGAGGACGATACAGGTAAAAAAAAACGGGCAGTGAGCAGGAGCGCATCAGCTTAGAGCCAGATGACCTGCAAGTGCCAGTAGGGGAAGCGCAGCAACAAGTTTTTACCGAGCTGGATGCTCATTGGTGGGATGGTGGCAAGGTAGTTAAACCCGGCGAGCCTTTTGATACCCGCCAATTGGACACTCCGTTGGATGAAATGGTGCGCAAGCATGGCGGCAGGCGCTCTGAGACTTATACCGACCGCAAACGCGGGCGCTACATCAAAGCCCGCCCCTCTCCGCATAAAGCCGATGATCTCGCCTTTGATGCGACCATCCGGGCAGCAGCGCCTTTCCAGAGGCAGCGAAAAGCCATTCGCGAGAAAGAAAACGTGGCGTTTGCCGTGCGCCCGGAAGACTTCCAGAAAAAGGTGCGCGTCAAAAAAACGGGCAACCTGATCCTCTTTTTGGTAGATGGGTCTTGGTCTATGGCAGTGGCAGAGCGCATGCAAGCCACCAAAAGCGCCATCTTTTCCCTGCTCAAGGACGCATACCAACGCCGCGATCGTGTGGGCTTGATTGTTTTCCAGAAAGACCGGGCTACGCTCGTGCTTGCTCCTACCAACTCCGTGCTTTTAGCCCAACGCGCTTTAGCGGATATCCCCGTGGGCGGTAAAACACCTTTAGCTGCAGGCTTAAAAATGGCTTATGAGGTCATCACGCGCGAGAAAATTCTTCACCCGGATGTACAGCCGCTGCTCATCGTTCTCACCGATGGTGCTGGGAACGTGCCAATGGGGAATAAACCGGTGAAAGAAGAAATCAAGGAAATGGCGAGCTTATTTGCTAAAGAAGACATTCACAGCGTGGTTATTAATATGGAAGCTAAAGCTTTCGATACAGGTTTGGCGCAGGAATTAGCCGATATGATGGGCGGAACGTGCTACACCCTGGATGAAATCAAAGGGGAGACACTCTATAACACCGTGCAGAAGGAAATGCAAGCTACAGCAGCTTAGTGTTTCCTCCAAATTAATCCACTGACCTAACGGTTACTTCAGGGAAGAATTGACGCAATGTGCCAGCTACCCAACCCTGTAAAGTTGCAGGCAGCAGGGGACAGCCTTCACAAGCCCCGCCCAAGTGCACCTTAACCTCATCCCCCTCAATTGCAACGAGCTCGACTGTGCCGCCGTGATATTGTTCGATGTAAGCGCTGAGCTGCTCGATAAGCGCTGAGATCTTTTCTTCTTTGCTGAAATGCGGAAACTGAATATCACTCATGGCTGCCTTCTTTCTGGGTATAGTCACTTCTATTATACCCATAAAGGATCAGCTTTTTTGGGTATTAGGACCGTTGGATTTCTTGCGGA
Organism: Candidatus Mesolinea sp.; assembly: GCA_034430095.1. Classification (GTDB taxonomy): domain Bacteria; phylum Chloroflexota; class Anaerolineae; order Anaerolineales; family Anaerolineaceae; genus Mesolinea. Next base: position 38,177 of record DAOUFK010000002.1, on the reverse strand, counting down.
GTATGGTTTTTTGCACCAAGTTTTCTACGCCCTCTCCTAATGAAGAACGTAATATTTTCTGGCTTTCGGTAAAGAAGCTTTCCACCACTTTTTTTAGGATGGTCTGGGTCTCCTCTTCCAATTGGGTAAAGGTGGTGATCATCGCGCGAGCCGCAGCCAGTTTATCCTCCGAGAGTTCGCTCAAAGTTTTGGCACCGGTCGCTTCGATCACCTGGAACAACGCTTCTACAAAATGCGCTCTTTGCTCTAAGGGGATTTCATCCAACCAAGCCTGGATAGCCTGACTGAGCACCAAGCTGCTTTTAGAAAGCTCTTGTTCATAAACGAAATGCTTACCCAACACTTCCCAGGAGAAGGCGTTATGCTGCAGTAAGCCTGTTTCGCTGCTGCTGACGATCCGATATTCCTCCCCATGCTCCAGCAATATGCCTGCCACAGAAGATTGGGGGATAAAAGTGGTCACTTTGTGAATAATGCGCTGGTAGCCTTCCTTTTCAATAATGTTGGCGAGAAAACCCGGTCCATCATTGTTGTAAACTGCAATAATACGTTGCTGTTCTTCCGGCTTTAGGTGCGCGGCCGCGTAAACCGCCAGATTACCACCTTTGGAATGCCCACCAAGATAAAATTCGCCGCTCAGGTTTGCCATTACGGCTTGAGCATAGCGCGTCGCATCCCTCTGAGCCGGAACCGCGTCTCGGAAGCTCATTTCGAGGTCTTCCTTCCAACCTGCCAAGGTATCATCCGTGCCGCTAAAGGCGATGAAATGCAAGTTTTCTTCTAAGGAGAAGACGATAGCAGAGAACTGCTCAGCTTTAGCAAATTCGATACGATCGATATAATGCGAGAGCTGCAGATTGGCAAAACGTTCGGTTTGAGCGCATTTCTCCAAGAGTAAAGGCAGCGCAGCGAAAAACGAGCGCGTCAGGTTGGTGGTGACTTCGTGAGAGGCTGGTCCGATACGGTCTGCAGCCTCCTGCAAGGTGACTGAGCCGGGTTTATCTAATCCTGGGACCACGCCGCTAAAGTCACTATAGGATAAAACCGAGAAAATCAGGTTATCCACTTCGTTGAGCGGGTCCCGATTGAAGGAAAGATCACCCCGCCAGTCGAGATAGTCAAAAATCGAATGCATATTCACACCTCTACGGGACTATTTTAATCGAATGTGGGAGACTCCAAAAAAGCGGCACAGCCTAAGCAGACTTTCCTCCACTTGACCAATTAGATAATGGGCTAATATAATAGATAATTATTTACTTAGCGTGAGGATTTATGTTGCCTGAATCAGATTACACCCGCCTTAGATGGGAAATGGGCAGCGGCTATGACCTTTTCATCAGCTTGCTTGTGCTCCACCGCCCTGAACAACATGGCTTGCGTGCCTCTTGGGCAGCTGGCGTGCGCTCACGCCTTCCCGCCGAAGAACGTGAGACCCTCGAGACAGCCATCACTCTGATGTACGAGCCGCTTCCCTTTGTTCATAACGTTCCAATGCCCAGAGACGCCCAAGCTGTTATCGATGCGCTCGAACATTTACCAGCCGAAAAAAGGCTCGAAGCTCTGAGTTTATCTTATGGCACACCCGCAGCGGTACGCGATGTATTGCTCAATACCACCTCACAGCGTAAATGGACTGCAACCGAAAAAAGCATTATTAGCAATAACTTCCAGAACCGTGACCGATTGGTCACCCCTACTTATTTAAATTTGCTTTATGAAACCTGGGCACATCGAGAGGAGTTTGGCGAAAAGTACCTGAAGGCGCTAAAAGCCTATATGGAAGCTTTCTTTCTGGAAGAAGAGCAGCGCATTCTCCCCGTGCTGCGCCAAGGACTTTCGCATGCACAGATGCGGGCAGGCTCTTTGCAGCTTCCTACGATGCTCGAAGAACTATCTGCCGGCGTGCGCCTGGCTGATTTGGACAAAGCTCGCCGTATCTATTTAGCTCCCTCTTTTTGGGGATCACCTTTCCTGTTCTACAACCGCTTAGATGTGGATACTTTGCTTGTGATTTTTGGCGCTCGACCCGATAGCATGGCTTTAATCCCGGGTGAGGTTATCCCGGATAGCCTACTGCTCAGCCTTAAGGCACTGGCAGACCCTACCCGTCTACGCATTCTGCGCACGGTTGTGCAATCGCCACAGACTGCCGCACAGCTTTCGCGCCTGCTGCGGCTTCGCCCGCCTACCGTTACCCATCACCTCCGCGAGCTGCGCTTAGCCGGCTTGGTGCGCGTTACCGTTTCCCCAGAAGGAGACCGTTATTACACCACACGCTATGAAGGCTTAGAAGCAACCCAAGATCTGCTCAAAAGGTTTATTCAGGGGGATTAAGATGGAGAAAATACCATCAACTGTTGAAGCTAAAAAGACAACTTTTGTAAAAACCTATTTAGAGCGCGTCGCTGCCTTCAGCCCTAATGCTAGGAAATACCTCATTGGCACCATCATTTATGGCTCAGCTATAGGGGTTTATCAGCTGCTTTTCAACTTCTACGTACTAAGCTTGGGCTACAACGAAGCCGTTTTGGGCAATTTAGTCACTGCACGCAGCGCGACTTCACTCATCGTGGCGCTGCCTATGGGATACTTAGCCAACCGCATTGGCCACAAGCGTGCTTTCATCTTGGGGCACAGCGGGATGGGCGTTGCTATCCTCATGATGGTGCTCTACCCATCAGTGCCCATCTTTGTGGTGATGAACATCGTGATTGGCTTAGCCCAATCGCTCACCGCTATAACCATGGGACCTTTCTTGATGGAAAATAGTGGTGAAACCGAGCGCACCTATCTCTTCAGCTTCAGCTCTGGCTTAAGCATGACCGCCTCATCCATTGGCCAATGGGTAGGAGGGTATTTGCCGACCTGGGCAGGCACGAGATTGGCAGTGAGCGCAACCAGTGCCACTGCCTACGCTTGGGCTTTGGGGATCATCGTGATCGGCGTGGCAGTTTCCCTCATCCCGATTTTTATGATCAGTCAAAACCGTACCAAAGATAGCAATTTAGCTTCTTTTGCGCCAATTAATTACATGCGCAAGAACCCAGGCAAATTGAGCAAACTGATCCTCCCGATTTTATTTACCTCGATCGGTGCCGGCATGATTATGCCTTTCATGAACGTTTTCTTCCGCAACGTGCATAACCTCTCTGACGCTTCCATTGGTGTGCTGTTCGCTTGGGGATCGCTTGCAATGGGCATCGGGCTGCTTTTAGCACCAGCATTAGCAGAAAAATTTGGTAAGATCCAGGTTGTTGTCGCAACGCAAGGTCTCTCCATTCCCTTCTTAGCCTTGTTGGGTTTCGCACCTTGGTTTGGCGTGGCAGCTACGGCTTATTATTTTCGCTTGGTGCTGATGAACATGAGCTCGCCTGTTTATACGACTTTTACGATGGAACAAGTCGAACCAGAATCGCGTGCTATGGTAGCGAGCCTATCCAGCATGGCAAGTAATTTTGGTTGGGCATTCAGTCCGACGTTTAGCGGGTACTTCCAAGTAAACTACGGTTTTGCCCCGCCCTTCCTTATAACGATCTTCTTCTATATTGCTTCTGTGGCGATGTACTATTTCTGGTTTTGGAAAGGGAGAAGCTTGCCAAGCGCTAATCCGCTTAATTTAGATGTGAGCACTCAACCTGCCGATTGCCCTGATAAAGTGCTTGACGCATAGGGTCAAGCTACAGGTTTAATCCGAAAGTCGTAGATACCTTCAGAATACTCCCATAAGTTGCCACAACCTGGGCAGGTCTGAGAGGAAGCGCTTTCTGCTAAGGCAGCTCCACACACAGGGCAGGCAAAAAATCCCTGGGGATGCTCGGCAGGCGCAGTGCCAATTGCCTTTGCACGGGTGAAAACGCTCGGCGAATACTGCGCGAATGCTCCCGTCCACTGCAAGGCTGAGTCTAAACCCACCAAGAACCCGAGCGGCAGGTGCTGCTTGAGCCAACCCACACGGAAATAAGAGACAGCTAATTGCCGCTCAATCTTAAAATCATTCTGTGCCAATAATCGGCGAATGGTCTTCGGGTGAAAGTCAAAGTTGAGCGCGGCAAATTCCACCTGTTCGGGTGAAAAGGGATTCCAGGCTTGCTTGCCGCTGAGGTAACGAAATACCGCTTTCAGATTGCGCTTATTGGCAAATTCTAAGATAAAAATAGCGTCCTGAGCCAGTACGCGACGGACGCTCTGCAAGGCTAAGCCGGGTTCAGCCATATGGTGCAGCGTACGGATCATCGTGGCACCATCAAAAAGACCAGTTACAAACGGCAGTTTGTATACATCTGCTGCAACGTATATGTAGCGCGGGTTATCACCTAAGCGCTCGCGCGCTTGCAGCAGCTGCGTACGGGAGTAATCCAGAAGAACCACGCGCTTATAGCCGTCATAGCGCGGTGTATTGCGGCCAGCACCGGCGCCCAGCTCGAGCAACAGCTCACCCTTTGCCGGAAGCAGTCGCCGGAGGGCAATGGCTTCGACGGCATCTTCATATTGGCGCTGGCCTGCTTCCCAGAAGGATTGCTGATAATCGGAGCCCTCGTAAGAGCAGACCGGGGGAGTGGTGGTGGATGGTTCAGTCATGGTAGATAAAAGTGTTCGGGCAGGTTTGTCGGCAACACCCGAAGCGACCTCCTTACCGCTGCTTCCTCTCGGACCTGACGGGGTTCGCAGGGCTCCGCCGTGCCGGTCCCGCCCGAACTTAAAATAAGCATAATCTATCCCGGCAAGGCTGTCAACTTTTTGAGATTATCCCGGTTACAGATAATGATGACATCTTTACTCCTAAATGAGCCTCTCCTTGTATAATTTGCTCTTGAAATTTTTCTACAAAGGAGTTAGCCGTGCTCAAATCTCACCGATTCTGGATTGCTGGGGTTCTAGTTTGTTTCGTTTTTACACTATGCTTTCCCCCCTTCACTCAGCGGGGACCCCTGGCGCAAGAAGCAGTCGCCATGCTCCCAGATTTCTCTTGTTATCGCACGCTGGATACAGTTCTTGCTGATGCCGCAAGCCTTGCTGAAGCATACTCCGACCTGGTTGACTGGCTCGATATCGGCGATTCTTGGTTAAAACAATATGGCAGCGACGATGAGGGCTTCGACCTCAACGTTCTCAAGCTCACTAACCAGAACACGGATGGTAGTAAGCCGGTCCTTTTTGTAATGAGTGCTTTGCATGCCCGTGATTTGGCACCCGTTGAACTAAACCTTCGCTTCGCTGAACACCTTTTGGAAAACTATGACCACGACCCAGAGGTCGCCTGGCTGCTCGACGAGACCGAAATCCACCTTCTTTTAGTCGCCAACCCAGATGGCCGTGCTATAGTAGAAGAGCAAATTGCGAGCGGCTGGGCTGAAACGGGTGGCACAAATGCCCGCATGAAAAACCTCAATGCGACCACTTGCCCCACCGAACCGAGCAGTACAGGCACCGACCTGCGGCGCAATTTTTTCTTCGAGTGGGAGGGAGGTTACTCTGGCTGCATTAACGCCTATAGCGGCGCTTCTGCCCTTTCTGAGCCAGAATCATCCGATATTCAAGTGTATCTTGCCAATGTTTTCCCTGACTACCGCGACGAGGACCCTTTTGATATTGCAGCGGTAAACGGTCTCCTTCTTAATATGGAGAGCTACGGGGACATTTTCAGGTACCCTTATTTTTACACAGGTGATGAAGCTCCCGAACAAGCTGAGCTTTACACCTTAGCCAATAAACTTGCCTATGGTTTAGACGCTTTTCCGACTGAGCCTACAACACAATTCCATGGTACGCCCGAGGATTACGTCTACGGTGAGCTAGGTATACCTGCTTTAGCTTACGCGATTGGGAGCAGTTCAGAAGGTCAATACTTTATGAACTGCTGGGACTTTGAACAGGAACTCAATGCCAATCTCAACATGCTGATACGAGCAGCAAAAGCCTCTTTTGCTCCATATAGCCTACCAGCAGGACCAGAAATTTCCAACTTGAGCATTCAACCTGGTATAGAAAATGGGCAGACTATTTGGCAGCTTTCAGCTGTTGCCAATACTAACCTTTACAGATTTCCTACGAATCCCTCGCCGATAGGTGCTTCCGCTGTGTATAGCTTTGATTTGGCTCCGTGGCAAGAGAACGCCGTCCTCTATGAGATCCAACCAGATGATAGGTTTTGGGATGAAGCTGAGGAAGTGCTATCTACCGAGTTGGACGTCTCTGCTCTTCAACCTGGGCAACACCGAGTGTACGTGCAAGCGGCTTTAGAGGATGGAACAGCTGGCTTAGCTTCCGCAGGCACAATTACCATCCACCCTGAACCCTTGCCCACACCTACGCCCATTGTGGCTGAGCATTACAATTACTTGCCTTTAATCAATAAGTAATAGCTCGCCTTGGGTTTTTATGGCAACGAAGGAGGCGCGGTTACGATTTTTTTGTTTTGATAACTTTCTGCAGGTCTAGAATTGCCGAATGTTTCAGCTTAATCCACAATTAGTCTTATAATAAGGGTGTGTTAACTCTACACGAGAAAGGAGATGGTCGCTAACAGAAAATAGGTCTTAGTCTTTTCCAAACAGCAAGTCCCAATTCTAATTTTGAAAGAAGGAGTTAAGAATGAAAAGTAAGAAGTTTGTTTGGATGCTTTTAAGCATATTGATTGTCAGTAGCTTTGCCCTCGCAGCGTGTGGTGGCGAAGCTACCCCCACTGAGACCACCGGCGAAGAAACGCTGGCAGTTGGGATTGTTTTACCCACCAAGGATGAACCCCGCTGGATCCAGGATGAAAACCGCTTCAAAGATGCCCTGGAAAAAGAGAACTACAGCGTGGAAATTCTCTTCAGCCAGGGTGATTCCGCCAAAGAAAAGCAGAACGTTGAAACCCTGATTTCCAAGGGCATCAAAGTTCTCATCATCTGCCCGCACGATAGCACCGCTGCAGCTGCTTCAGCTGAGGCTGCCCGTGCAGCCGGCGTCAAGGTTATTTCCTATGACCGCCTGATCACCGATACCGAAGCTGTTGATTATTATGTAACCTTCGATAGCGTCTCCGTGGGTAAAGCCCAAGGGCAATATCTGGTTGATCATGCCACCGGCACAGGCAACCCGCTGTACTTGTATGCTGGCGCTGCTTCCGATAACAATGCTTTCTTGTTCTTTGAAGGCGCTTGGAGCGTGCTGCAACCCAAGATTGTGGATGGCACTTTCGTAATCAAGAACTCCTCCGAAGCTGTGGCACTGCAAGATAAGCCCACACTCACCCGTGAGGAAATGGGCAGGATCATTGGTCAGGTTACCACCAACTGGGACTTCAACGTCGCCAAGAACTTAGCTGAATCCAACCTGACTGCTGCTACAGCTGCTGATAAGGGTGATGTCTTCATCTTGGCACCCAATGACGGCACAGCCCGCGCGATTGCGGATGCCTTCGCTGCCGATACTGACGTCACTTCCTACGTGATCACTGGACAGGATGCTGAAATTGCATCAGTGCAATATATCATTGATGGCAAGCAGTCCATGACCGTGCTGAAGGACGTGCGCGTACTGGTTGCTGATGCAATTAAGGCTGCCGTGACGTTCTTGGAGGGCGGTACACCTGAAGCAACCACCACCTACAACAATGGTGTGATTGATGTTCCCGCCAAACCATCAGAGGTTATCAGCGTGGACCGAACCAACCTGATTGAAGCCATCATTGACTCTGGCTATTACTCAGCAGATCAGTTCACTGGGCTAGAAAATCTTAAGTAAAATCGGTTGATTTGGGGTAGAATAGTGACTGGGAAACCAGTCACTATTCTATAAATATTACATTTCGCAATAAGGAGGCGTTAATGGAACAGCCTATCCTAGAAATGAAATCTATCACCAAAGAATTCCCCGGGGTTAAGGCGCTTGACGAGGTCACTTTTAGCGTCGCAAAAGGTGAAATTCACTGTTTAGTCGGTGAAAACGGTGCGGGAAAATCTACTTTGATGAAAGTTCTCAGTGGGGTTCATCCTTACGGCACATACAGTGGTGAGATCTTTATTAATGGTGAACCACAAAAGTTTTCAGGCATACGCGATAGCGAAAGTGCTGGTATTGCCATTATCTATCAGGAACTTGCCCTTGTGCCTGAATTATCTGTGTACGATAACATCTTTTTAGGCAACGAAATTACCAATGGTCTTACCATTGATTCCTATGAAACCATTAAGCAAGCAGCTGAAATTCTCAAAAAAGTAGGCTTAGACGTCAACCCAGAAACCAAAGTCAAGACGCTTGGCGTCGGTAAGCAGCAGCTGATCGAAATCGCAAAAGCGCTTAAAAAGGATGTAAAAATCCTCATATTGGATGAGCCTACAGCTGCACTTAATGAAACTGATAGTGACAACTTGCTCGAATTAATCAAAGGCCTCAAACAGCAGGGGGTAACATGCATTTTGATTTCGCATAAATTACGTGAGGTTTTAGCTGTAGCGGATACCATCACCGTGTTGCGGGACGGAAAAACAATATGCACCTTGGATAATAGAGAGCATCAGGTGAGGGAAAACACCTTGATCAGGCATATGGTCGGCCGTTCGATTGATAACGTTTTCCCGAAGCGGGAAAAAACTAAAATCGGAGAGGAGGTTTTACGTCTCGAAAACTGGTCGGCTTATTCCCCTGCTTTAGGTCGGCAAATCCTCAAAGATATCGACATTAACGTACACGCAGGCGAAATTGTCGGCATCGCTGGCTTGATGGGCTCGGGGCGCACTGAGCTTGCCAAGAGCATTTTTGGTAATCCGGATCGTTTCCATGTGAGCGGGAAGATTTTTATTAAGGGAAAAGAGCAAAAATTCCGCAACCCGCATGATGCTATCATTTCCCAATTAGCATACGTCACCGAGGACCGGAAGGGGAACGGTCTGATTTTGATTCAAGACGTCAAGACGAATATCACTCTAGCAAACCTACGCGAAATTACCGAGCGGGGCATCATCAATGAAAATGAGGAAATTGTCGTTGCCAATGATTACAAACAGAACCTCAACATCAAGACCCCCTCAATTGAACAAAAGGTGCTTAACCTCAGTGGTGGGAATCAGCAAAAAGTCTCACTCGGCAAGTGGTTGTTCGTCAAGCCGGGTGTGATGATCTTGGATGAACCAACACGCGGAATTGACGTAGGCGCAAAGTACGAAATTTACACGATTATGAATTCTCTGGTCGAAAGAGGGATGAGCATTATTATGATTTCTTCGGAGCTGCCTGAAATCTTGGGGATGAGTGATCGTGTTTATGTGATGTCTGGTGGTCAAATCAAAGGTGAGCTCGCCGGTGAAGAAGCCACACAGGAAAAAATCATGGAAATTGCAGTGGAATATTAAGGAGAGATGCCATGTTTGACGAAAAATCTGATCCCGCAAAGCCAAGTATTTTCTCTGAAATCTTATCCCTTTTATCGGCAAATTTCAGCCAATATTTTATGTTTATTGCGCTGATCGTAATTATGCTTATCTTCACGATCACTACAGATGGCGTCTTCATCTCCTCGCGTAATATCAGCAACCTGCTCAACCAAATGGGCTACATCGCCGTTCTAGCCGTCGGTATGACGTTGGTGATTGTCATTCGGCACATCGACCTTTCAGTGGGATATCTGGCTGGTTTCTTGGGTGCCTTTGCCGCTATTGCGATGACCGCTTGGGGATGGCCTGTCTACGCTGTCATTCCAGTGGTGCTCATCTTGGGTGCACTTTCTGGGCTGCTCACCTCCTTGCCAATTGCTAAATTAGGCGTTCCGGCTTTCGTCTCCACGATGGCAGCCGGCTTGATTTTCCGCGGTGCACTGCTGCTTGTGACCATGGGGACAGGTACAATCATCATCCGAGATCCCGTGTTCAATGCGATCGGCAACGGTTTTATCCCCGACATCCCTGACATTGGTTTTTTGGATGACCGCCACAAAGTCACGCTGATTATTGGCGTGATTGCAATTATCTTTTCCATTATTTCAGCCATCCGCAGCCGCCAGAAGAAAATTTCTTATAACTTTGAGGTTTCATCCCCTTCAATGTTCATCTTACAGATGATCCTGACTTCTGCCATCATCGGATACGTCGTATGGGTGCTCTCTGGTTATAACGGACTTTCTTGGAGCTTGGTCGTCGTGCTGATTGTGGTTGCTTTGTTTACCTTTATCACCACTAAGACGCCTTTAGGACGACACATCTACGCCGTAGGTGGCAACCCAGAAGCTGCTGAGCTCAGCGGTATTAGCGTTGCTCGTATCACCCAGCTCGTGTTTGCCTTCATGGGTGTCCTCTCAGCCCTCTCTGGCATTCTCTATGCCTCCCGCTTGCAATCAGCCACCACCACTGCTGGACTTGGATTCGAGACCGATGCCATCGCAGCTGCTTTCGTAGGTGGTGTTTCGGCTGCTGGCGGTGTAGGCACGATCACTGGTTCGATCATCGGCGCCCTGGTGATGATGTCCCTGACCTCCGGGATGAACCTGATGGGCATTGATATATCCATCCAATACATCGTGCGCGGTGCTGTGCTGGTTGGTGCTGTCATCGTTGACCGCGCCACCCGCAAAGGCAGATAAGATTAGGTTTTCAAATTAATCCTAAATAGCAGCCAGGTCATCTGGCTGCTATTTTTTTACGCAACCACAAAGTACTTGGCTTCCAAAGCTTCAGGTATAATAGATTTTCTGAAGATACACTTAGGAATCACTACGCAAAAGGTGAAAGTTGCCACAACCAGCTTGCTCAGTCATCATCCGCTCCTATAACGAAGAGAAACACCTTGGCCGCCTGCTCGAAGGCATCGCCCAGCAGACGGTCAAAGACGTTGAGATCATCCTCGTCGATTCGGGCTCGACGGATGGCACGCTGATGGTGGCAGCACGCTACCCGGTGCAGGTGGTGCACATCGCACCCGAGGAGTTTACCTTTGGTCGTTCGCTCAACCTGGGCATTCAAGCTGCCAGCGCCGAGCTCCTAGTGTTTGCCAGTGCGCACGTCTACCCAGTTTACCCCGATTGGTTGGAGAAATTGTTGGCTCCTTTTGCTGACCCGCAAATTGCCTTGGTTTACGGCAAACAGCGTGGCGGAGAGACTTCGAAATACTCGGAACGCCAAATATTTGCCAGCTGGTATCCGGATGACGCCCAGCAATACCAGGAAAGTCCGTTTTGCAATAACGCCAATGCCGCGGTGCGGCGCAGTTTGGCGCTTGAGCACCCCTATAACGAGACCTTGCCCGGCTTGGAGGATTTGGAGTGGGCTACGCGCATGATGAACGTTGGTTACAAGATCCACTATGCACCTGAAGCCGAGATCATCCATGTGCATAACGAAACGCCGCGAGCGGTCTTCAACCGCTACAAGCGCGAAGCTATCGCCTTTAAGCACATTTACATTCATGAGCGTTTTGGCTTTCTGGATTTCGTGCGCCTTTCGGCGCGCAACATCATACGCGATATGCAAAACGCCGCGCATGATGGCGAACTCCTCCGCAGCTTCGGGAGCATTATCTGGTTCCGCCTGTGCCAGTTTTGGGGTACTTATCAGGGCTACCGCTATAGTGGACCCCTTACTTGGCAGCTGCGCCAACGCTTTTACTACCCCAATGGTGTCTCCCAGGGCAATCAACACGTTGAACGTCCGGTAAAACCAATCGACTACCACGCAATCGAATAAGATGCTTTTCGCATCACCTTCCTATAAAGCGTAAATCCATTTCCCCGATCTTACCTGTGATACAATCACGGTAATAACAACCTAACCTGAGGAGGTATTGTTCAATGCCGAAAGAATCTTCTTTCAAACTCACCTATGCCACCATGTTCAATCCCCCTGAAGAACTGCACATCAATTTTGAAGCTGCACTCCAAAAGATTAAAAGCAATTTGGGTCAGGAATACCCATTGCTCATCAATGGCGAGGAACGCTTTACCACCGAAAAGAATTACGAGCACTCCCCCATCAACACCGACTGGCACTTAGCTACCTTCCAAAAGGGCACAGCCCAGGATGCCGCCGATGCGATTGCTGCTGCCAAAGCTGCCTTCCCCGCCTGGAGCCATACTCCCTGGGAAGAACGCGTTGCTCTGCTGCGTAAAGCAGCTGACATCCTCGACGAGCGCGTCTACGAGGTCGCAGCAGCCATGGTTTTAGAGGTCGGCAAAAACCGCAGCGAAGCCTTAGGCGAAGTCGCAGAGGCTATCGCGCTCATCCGTTATGCCTGCAGCCAGATGGAAGCCAACGGCGGCTATGTGCGCGATATGGGCTCGGACCCATTGCCGGGCTTCATCTCCACTAACCAATCCGTGCTGCGCCCCTATGGCGTTTGGCTGGTCATTAGCCCATTCAACTTCCCGGCTGCGCTCACCGCTGGGCCAACGGGTTCTGCGCTCGTAACAGGCAACACCGTCGTGATCAAACCCTCCAGCGATACTTGCTGGACGGTTTCGCTGCTGGTGGATTGCCTACGCCAAGCTGGATTACCAGATGGCGTTGTCAATCTAGCCACTGGTCCTGGTTCCACATTGGGTAATGCATTAGTTGAGAGCCCAGATGTGAGCGGCATCACTTTCACAGGTTCTTATGATGTAGGCATGAACCTTTACTATAATCACACCAACCTCAAGTATGTGCGCCCTACCATTCTGGAATTAGGCGGAAAAAACCCCACGATAATCTCCCGCCATGCGGACGTGGAAGATGCTGCCTTAGGCACTGTGCGCTCGGCTTTTGGTCTGCAAGGGCAAAAATGCTCCGCTGCCTCACGGGTTTACATCGAGGAACCGCTTTATGATAAGGTCGTACAGCGGATGGTTGAGCTCACGGAAAAGTTTGCGGTGGGTGACCCGACGGAACGGCAGGTTTACTTAGGACCTGTCATCAACAAGAAAGCTTATGCGGACTACCAGAGCTATATAACAGACCTGGCTGCAGCCGGCACCATCCTCACTGGAGGCAAGCAGCTCAAGGGCGGCATCTATGATAAAGGCTATTTCTGCGCGCCTACTATCGTAGCTGACGTCCCCCGCGATCATCCACTCTGGAAGAAGGAAATGTTCCTGCCTATTACCATGGTCGAGCGGGTCAAGGATCTGGATGAAGCTATGCAATTGGCTAATGACACAATTTATGGCTTAACCGCCGGCTTCTATGGCGACCCATCCGAGATCGATTGGTTCTACGACAACATCCAAGCAGGTGTGGTGTATGCCAACCGTCCGCAGGGGTCCACCACAGGCGCCTGGCCTGGTTTCCAACCCTTTGGAGGATGGAAAGGTTCTGGCTCCAGCGGCAAGAATGCTGGCGGATTGTATTATCTGCCGCTTTACCTGCACGAGCAGATCCGCAATACGGTGCGCCGTTCCTAATTTTGACCTAAAATGGATGCGTTCCTAAAGAAAGTCGGCAGAGTTCTCACCATTTTGGGCTTTGCCAACCTCATTTGGTTGGCTTGGTCCTGGGTGCGCCAGTTGCCAATTGCATCCTACCAAATATTAGGATTGTTAGTCTTAATTTTTGGGTTGGCATTACTCAGCCGCCCAAGCAAAACAACGGATGAGGGCGAATCAATTTCGCCCTCCCGCCGTGAAGAGCAGAAACACCAACACAAATCCTGGATCGAAAGCGGAAAGAAATAACATGTCTAAACTGGTCAGCCTCAACGAGGCGATACAAAGCTATGTGCATGATGGTGATACTATCTATGCCGCTGGCTTCACCCACCTTATCCCCTTCGCCGCTGGGCACGAGATCATCCGCCAAGGGCGCAAGGACTTGACTTTAGCACGCGCTACCCCCGATCTGATTTATGACCTAATGGTCGCCGCTGGCTGTGCGCGTAAGGTGATCTTCTCCTACTCCGGCAATCCCGGGGTCGGCTCGCTCAAGTGGCTGCGCGAAGGCATCCAAAACGGTACCTTAGAGTGGGAGGAATACTCCCACTTCGGCATGATCAGCCGGCTGCAAGCTGGTGCCAGCGGTTTGCCCTTTATGCCCATGCGCCAAACTGGCGCCGTGGATTTGGAGCGCGTGAACCCGCAATACCGGCGTGTGAAAGACCCTTATGGTGGGGACGATGTAATTGTGGTGCCGGCGCTTAACCCTGATGTCGCCATTGTGCATGTTCAGCGCGCTGATAGCGAGGGTAATGCGCATATTTGGGGCATCTTAGGCGAGCAACGTGAAGCCGCTTTTGCAGCCAAGCGTGTCATCCTTACCGCCGAGGAGATTGTGGATGAGAGTGTGATCCGCTCCGACCCGAACCGCACGCTGATCCCCGCCATGATTGTAGATGCCGTCTGCCACGTGCCTTATTGCGCTCACCCTTCTTACACCCAGGGTTATTATGACCGCGACAACGCGTTATATTTAGCTTGGGAAGAAATCAGTAAGGATGAAGCGAGTGTGAGCGCGTACTTGGACGAATGGGTATTTGGCGTACGCGACCGTGCGGAGTATTGGCAGAAATTGGGCGAAGAGACGCACAGCCGCCTGCACGTTGGGCAGCGCCTGAGTGCCCCGGTTAACTATGGGAGCTTTACCAATGAGTGAAGCAGCTTATAACACCACAGAATTGATGATTATCAATGCTGCCCGCCTTCTCCAGGATGGCGACCAGGTCTTCGTAGGTGTAGGCATTCCGAACTTAGCTTGCAATCTTGCTCGTCGCACACACGCTCCGCACCTACAAATGATCTACGAAGCCGGCGTGATTGGCGCGCAGCCCGAACGCCTGCCGCTTTCCATCGGTGACCCCACCCTCGTGAGTGGAGCGTTAGCTGTCTGCTCGATGTTTGATATCTTTTCGTTCTATCTGCAGCGCGGCAATATTGACGTCGGTTTCTTGGGCGGCGCGCAGATTGATCAGTTTGGCAACATCAATGCTACTGTCATTGGTGATTACTTCCACCCCAAGGTGCGCCTGCCGGGTTCCGGCGGGTCGATGGAGATCGCAGCCTGGGCAAACCGCTGCTATATCATCACCCCGCACCAAAAGCGGCGCTTCCCAGCTCGGGTAGACTTTCATACATCGATTGGATTTTTGGAAGGCGGCGATGCTCGCGCTAAAACTGGTGTGCGCGGTGCAGGGCCGCAAGCTGTGGTCACCAATTTATGCATCCTCAAGCCCGATGAGCAAGGCGAGTTGATCTTAGCTGCCTTACACCCCGGCTGTACCTTTGAAGAGGTACAAGCTAACACTGGCTGGCAGCTCAAGCAAGCCCCCCAGGTGGAAGTGACTCCAGCGCCAACGCCTGAGGAATTACGCATATTGAGAGAGGAATTAGACCCTCAGAGGATTTATATATAGATGAGTGAGAATAAACCTGTGGAAGTGCTGAGTACCATCGAACTGAACGAAGCTCAGCAGGAATACATCAAAAATAAAGTTAAAAATATCCATTTGACTGTGGTGAACGCTAAAGATGCCGCAAACCTGCCAAAAGAAATCTGGGAAAAGGCTGAGGTATTGCTCACCAGCGGGCGCAATTTGCCTACTCGAGAGCAAGCCCCAGCGCTCAAATGGATTCAAGTTTCCTTTGCTGGTGTGGAGCATGCATTAGAGTATCCCGTTAGCTCTGCGGCAGGCATAATGCTCACTTCCGCAAGCGGCGTTCGCGTGAGCCAATTGGGCGAATATGCCCTGATGGCACTATTAGCGCTTTCGCATAAGCTGCCCAAAGCCATCCAGGCACAGCACGAGAAAAAATGGCTGCCTAATTACGGTGACGCGCTAATGCCTCAGGAATTGCGCGAAAGCACTGTCGGCATCGTTGGTTATGGTTCCATTGGACGCGAAGTAGCGCGCCTGCTTTATGCCTTTGGGGCTACTGTGCTGGCAGCCAAGCGCAACGTGATGCAGCCAGAAGATAACGGCTATAACGCCCAAGGCTTAGGCGACCCGAAAGGCAATTACTTCCGCCGTCTCTACCCTATCGAAGGGCTGCCGGGTATGCTGCCAGAATGTGATTTTGTGGTGCTGGCTTTGCCGCTCACCAAGGAGACCTATCATCTTTTCTCGGATAAAATGTTCGAGGCGATGAAGCCTGGTGCCGGCTTTGTGAATATTGCCCGTGGCGGACTGGTGGATGAAGCTGCTCTCGTGTCGGCATTGAAATCAGGCAGGGTCGGCGGAGCGGTGTTGGACGTCTTCGAGCAGGAGCCGCTGCCGCCAGAAAGCCCCTTGTGGAGCCTGCCCAATGTGATCATCACGCCACATGTTTCTGGCATCAGCCCGAAGCTGATGGATGCGGTTGTAGAATTATTCGTTGAAAACTTACAGCGCTACCAAGCCGGCGAGCCGCTCTATAACCAGGTGGATATAAGCCGAAGTTATTAATTATAATAATATTATTGTTTATTGTTTTTATATGTTCGGTTGTGTGTCTTTGTTGACTTATCCCATTTTGATTTATATAATGTTAGAGCTATGTTCAAAGAGGAGCGATTAGCAATCATTCTTGATAAGATTGATCGAGAGGGGCATGTCAAGGTCAATGAGCTAGCTGATATATTCCACGTCTCCGCAATGACGATACGACGAGATTTAAATGATCTTGAAAATCAAGGATATCTTCGGAAAATATATGGTGGTGCATATGCAACCTCCAATCTCCCTTTGAAGAATATCAATAACATTTATAACCGAATGAAAACTCTTGCAGATGTAAAACAAAGAATAGGTAAAGAAACAGCAAAACTTATTGGACCAGGGGAAATGGTTTTTTTAGGATCTGGAACCACAACTACCTACGTTGCTAAAGCATTAATTTATCGAGACGACATTACAGTTGTTACAAATGCTTTACCTGTCATCGAGGAGCTTACCTCAAACGCTAAAATGCCAGTAATTGCAATTGGCGGATTTCTTCGGCGTAATGAATACTCATTTTATGGTCATTTTTCTGAAACAATACTGCAAAACTTACATGTGGACAAAGTAATAATGGGTATGCGCGGTGTTCATCCTAAATATGGCTTAACAAGTGATTTTCCTCAAGAGCTGCAAACGGACCGTATGATCATGAAAACAAGTAAAAGTGTCATTATTACAGCAGACCATACTAAAATTGGCTATGTTGCAACAAGCATCGTTGCACCAATTGGAATTGCAGAACGAATCGTTACTTCAAAAGACGCAGATGCGGAAATCTTACATGAAATTGAAAACTTAGGTGTGAAGATCACATTGTGTTAAATTAGGAGTTCTATGGATAAAAAGTATAAATTATTAGTTGTTTGTGGAACGGGTATGGGAAGTAGCATCATGTTAAAAGTTCAAGTGGAACGAGCAGTGAAGGAAGGGGGATTACCCTTCTATATTTCTTCTGATGTTGTGTCCTCTGCTAAAGGAAGCGACGCTGATCTGTTTGTTTGTATGGCGGATCTTGTAGATATTTTAAAACCAATAGGAAAACCAGTCTTAGGAATAAAAAATATAGTTAGTCGTTCAGAGATATCAATAGGTTTGTTGAGAGAGTTAGAAGAACTAAATAGTAAGCAGAATTGATATAAATTGTCTGAGCGGATATCTATGAAAGGAGGATTTATGTAGAACACATATAGAATTTATTTATTCTAAAAAATAATTTGTTAATACATAAGGAGAACAAAATGGATATTTTATTGACTTTCGTTAAAGATTTTCTTGGGAATGCAACCGTCTTGGTGGGTTTGGTAGCGTTAGTAGGCTTACTAATTCAAAAAAAATCGTTCCCTGAGATAGCTTCGGGTGTTATAAAGACAATGGTTGGATTCCTCGTTTTTGGCATTGGTGCGGGGGCTGGTGTTGTAGCGTTGGGAAACTTCCAAACATTATTTTCAAAAGCATTCAACCTTGTTGGTGTTACCCCATTAGCTGAAAATATTACAGCTATAGCAATGAAAGATTTCGGTGTAGCAACAGCGTTGATTATGGTATTTGGTTTTATTGTGAACTTGATATTTGCCCGCCTGACTAAATTTAAGTATATTTTCCTAACAGGTCAACACAATCTGTTTTTTGCAGCGATGTTGGCCGTTGTCTTTGGCGCCGCTGGAGTGTCGAATACTATCACAATAATAGTTGGTTCTATTATTCTGGGAATTGGTGCAGCTATTTTTCCATTCTTAGGCAAAAAAGGCATGCACGCAATCACAGGCTCAGACGACATTGGCATCGGTCATTATTGCACAATTGCATATAGTTTTTCCTCATGGATAGGATCAAAAGTTGGGAACCCTGAGGATAGCACTGAAAAAATAAAACTACCTCAAGGGTTAACTTTTTTCCGCGATTATGTATCAGCAATCTCTGTCACGATGCTCATTTTCTTTTATATAACTGCATTAGTTGCAGGAAAAGGTGCCGTTGAGGAGCTTTCTGCTGGAGTTAATTGGCTTCTTTTCCCATTCTTGCAATCTTTAACATTTGCAGGTGCAGTATATGTAATTATTACCGGTGTTCGCATGTTCCTTGGTGAGATCGTGCCTGCATTCATCGGTATCTCCGAAAAAGTAATACCTAATGCGGTACCTGCATTAGATTGCCCGGTAGTGTTTCCGTATGCTCCTACAGCTGTCATTATTGGATTTCTAGCTGCTTATGCTGGTGGTTTACTTACCATGTTCGTATTAATCCTCTTAAAAGCCCCCGTTATTATTCCTGTAGCAATTCCTTACTTTTTCATAGGGGGCACAGCAGGTGTCTTTGGGAATGCTACCGGAGGATGGAAAGGCGCAATCATTGGTGCATTATGCGCTGGAATTATGATTGCTATCGGTCCTGCAATTATGTATCCTATTTTTGAACAAATGGGATTATCTGGTACAGCTTTTCCGGAGACAGATTTTAATGCGGTCGGTATTCCTTTGTATTTCTTATTGAAGCTTATTACAAAATAAAGTATAGAGGATAAAATGGAGTTAACAGAACTTGCAGAAACATTAGAAAAACGGGCCCCTATTCTTAGAGGAAGAATTCTAAGGATGATAAATTCAGCTCATGCAGGTCATCCTGGTGGCTCCTTATCCGCAATAGATATGATTCAAACAGTCCTGGTTGGGTGGGGTCATTTCGACCCCACCGACCATAACAAGGACTGGTTTGTGCTGGGCAAAGGTCATGCAGCTCCAGCTTTCTATAGTGTTCTCGTTGAATTGGGTTATTTACCTGAGGATGAATTACTAACCTATCGGAAATTGGGGAGTCGACTTCAAGGGCATCCTGATCGTAATAAGTTGCCTTTTGTCCAAGTAAATACTGGACATTTAGGGCAAGGATTGTCGCTAGGAGTTGGTCTTGCACTTGCAGAAAGATTGCGCTCCTCAAATAAGAAAGTCTATGTTATCTTAGGCAATGGAGACATGAACGAAGGCCAGACTTGGGAAGCAATACAGTCAGCCGCAAAGTTTTCACTGTCAAACTTAATTATTTTTTTAGATGAAAATAAATTGACACAAGAGGGAATTGCGACAGACATCATGAACGTCTACCCTCTTTCTCAGAAGATAGAAAACTTTGGTTGGACTGTTAAAGATATCGATGGACACAATTACTTGGAAATGCTATGTTCTTTAAACAATTTTAAGTCTAACCAATCTGGACCTATCTGGTTCACTTGCAATACCATCAAAGGAAAAGGGGTAAGCTTTATGGAAAATGTGCCCCAATGGCATTCAGCTGATTTACCTGACGATTTGCTAAAAAAGGCCTTACAAGAATTAGGCTTATCTGAATAAGGGAATGATTTATATGATCGACACAAGACTTATTGCTCCGAGAGATATCATCGGAAAAACATTACTTCAAATTGCGGATGAAGATAAAACGCTTCTCGTTTTAGATTGTGATCTGGGAAGGTCCACCCGTTTAAGTTCATTTGAGCAAAAATTTCCTTCGCGTTTTATTCAATTAGGATCACAAGAACAAAACGCTTTGAGTGTAGCTACCGGTCTTAGCATTGCAGGTTACCATCCTGTTTTAGTTAGTTTTACTATGTTCTCCATTGGACTCCCTTGGACACAAATTAGAATGGCTGCCTATGCACATGTTCCGTTTACAATTATTGGCACTCATCCCGGTTTTGACATTGGCCCCGACGGAGGTACGCATCAAATGCTTGAGGATCTTGCCCTCGCCCGAGTTATCCCCTGGCTTGATGTTCATACCCCATCGGATATTCATGAAACAAGTTCTGCTATGCGCACTCTTATCGGCAATGACAAGCTAAACTATATCCGTATAGGGAGACAACCAGTTCCTGTATATTATCCTGCAGATGTTAAGTTTACTCCTGGCCGAGCTGATTTCTGGATGGATAAAGGACGCGATGTAGTGCTGATTGCAGACGGGAGTATGATTTTCAATGCTTATGAGGCTGCACGTATGTTAGCTGAGAAAGGCATGGGTATTAGTGTTGTTAACATTCGATCTATTAAACCTTTAGATGAAGACTTTATTTTACAACTTTCCAAGGAATCTAAGTTGATTGTGACAATTGAAAACCACTCAATCTATGGTGGATTGGGTGGAGCGGTTGCCGAACTTGTTTCTACTGTTGGAGGTCGTCTACTTCGTATAGGAAGTCAAGATAAATTTGGTGAATCCGCATCAACGGACGAATTGCGCGTTAAGCACGGTTTAGATAGTAATAGCATTTATTTAAATATCTTAAAAAATGTTTAGCTAATGGACTAGTGAGATGAAAATACTATCGCCTGAAATGATTTTAATTAATATTGAAGTAGATTCATGGGAAGATGCTGTACGTACTGCTGGTAATATCTTAGTTAATAACCATAAAGCTACCCCTTCATACATAGATGGAATGATTAATCTAGCTAATGAGCTCGGGCCCTATATTGTTATGACCCCCGGAGTGGCTATTCCTCATGCTAGACCAGAAGAAGGGGCTCTTGACGTTGGTATTGCTGCTGTATTGTTATGTAAACCGGTAAACTTTGGGAATCAAGATAATGATCCCGTTCACTTAGTACTGGCTTTTTGCACCCCCAACGCAAATGCGCATATTGAATTGCTTTCAAAAATAGCTGAAATATTAAGCCAGGAAGACTTGCTGGAAAAAGTAAAAAAGATAGAGACCCCACAACAATTAATTGATCTTTTTGATCTTCCTGATCGCACTGACTAACTAGATAAGTATTTATTGATATACCTGTTCATTTTTTCTATTTAGTTTTCCGTTTAATAAATTCCGCATAAGTAGTAAAATTTATAGATGGATTTGTTTGACCATTCCCTGCAGGAGCAATTGAGCGCTGAGGCACCCTTAGCGGCACGCATGCGCCCTAGAACGCTGGATGAAATCGTCGGACAGGAGCACATCTTAGGTCCAGGCACTTTGTTGCGCCGCGCCATCGAAGCGGACCGCCTGTTCTCCTCCATTATCTTTTATGGACCACCTGGCACGGGCAAAACCACGATCGCCCGCGTGATCGCAAATCAAACCCAAGCCGAGTTCGTCAGCCTCAGCGCCGTGCTGGCGGGCATCCCAGACCTGCGCGAGATCATCAAAGACGCCATCGAACGGCGCCGCCTTTACCGCCGGCGTACGATCCTTTTCATCGACGAGGTGCACCGTTGGAATAAAGCTCAACAAGATGCCCTCCTGCCACACGTGGAAACTGGTCTGCTCACCCTCATCGGCGCCACTACCCAAAACCCTTATTTCGACGTCATCCAAGCCCTGGTCAGCCGTTCGCGCATCTTCGAGCTCAAACCGCTTTCAGAAGAAGACATCCTCACCTTGCTCAAGCGCGCCTTGGCAGACCCAGAGCGCGGATATGGCAAGCGCAACGTGCTCGTGTATGCCGACGCTCTGCAGCATTTAGCTTCCATGGCGGGTGGTGATGCACGCAGCGCCCTCAACGCCCTCGAGCTGGCTGTGGAAACCACGCCACCCAGAGATGGCAAAGTGCATATCACTCTGGAGATTGCCGCCGAGTCTATTCAAAAGCGCGTCCTGCGGTACGATAAAAACGAGGATGCCCATTACGACACCATTTCCGCTTTTATTAAGTCCGTGCGCGGCTCCGACCCGGATGCTGCCCTTTATTGGTTGGCGAAAATGCTTTTGGCTGGTGAGGACCCACGCTTCATCTTAAGGCGGTTAATTATTCTTGCGGGCGAGGATATTGGCTTAGCCGACCCGCAAGGCTTGGTGGTTGCCAATGCCGCTGCCCAGGCTTTTGAATACATTGGCATGCCCGAAGGCATTTACCCCATCGTAGAAGCCACGCTTTACCTCGCCACAGCGCCCAAGTCTAACTCCGCAAGTGCCTATTTTGCAGCGCAAGATAAAATTGAAGCGGAAGGCGCTGGACCGGTGCCCCTGCACCTCATGGACCCCAGCCGGGATGCAAAGGGCTTTGGGCATGGCGCCGGCTATGATTACCCTCACAGCCACCCGGAGCATTGGACACCGCAGCAATACCTGCCGGACGGCGTGGTGGGCACCCAGTTTTACCATCCTGGCGAGCAGGGCTATGAAGCCCAAGTCGCGGAGCGCGTCCGGCGTTGGCGGGAGGCACAAGCCAAAGCGCTGGAGGAGAAAGATAAATCTATGAAGGGCGTAGATAAAGCCGAATAAGAGACTTCAATGATAACGAATAAAGCGCGGGTTAACCGCGCTTTATTCGTTATTTCTAACGACTTAACACTCTTCGTGATAGTCCGCCAAAACAGCCTCGATGCGTGCCATCACTTCAGCATCCAGTTTATGCACCACGTCGATCGCTTTCATGTTTTCGCGCACCTGCTCCACACGGCTGGCGCCGGTAATCACCGTGGAGACATTGGGATTCTTGAGGATCCAAGCCAAAGACATCTGCGCCATGCTGACGCCTAAGTCTTCGGCAATGACAGCTAACTTACGGGTTACCTTCAGCTTTTCCGGGTTCAGAATTTCAGTTTTTACCCACTCGAAGCCAGGTAAGGTTGCGCGGCTGCCTTCCGGAACTTTGCCGTCGTTATATTTACCGGTGAGCAGACCGCCTGCCAGCGGGCTCCAAACGGTGGTGCCATAGCCTAATTCCTTATAAAGGATGGCGTACTCTTCTTCAAAGCGCCGACGGTGCAGCAAGTTGTATTGGGGCTGCTCCATAGAAGGCGGACGCAAGTGATTTTCGCGTGCCACCTGATAAGCTAACATAATTTCTGCGGCAGACCATTCCGAAGTGCCCCAATAAAAGGCTTTGCCCTCCTGTATGATCTGATTGAAGCCCCATACCACCTCTTCCATAGGGGTTTCTGGGTCCGGGCGGTGGGCAAATACAAAGTCAACGTACTCCAGACCGAAGCGTTTTAGGGAGTTATTGACCCCTTCGATGAGGTGTTTGTAATTTAAGCCTGTATCATTAGGTCCCGAGCCGCCCCAGAAGATTTTAGTGGAGACCAAATATTGCTCCCGCGGCAAGCCCAATTCCTTGAGCGCCTTGCCCATAATAACTTCTGATTCACCGCGGGCATAAGCCTCAGCATTATCGAAGAAATTTACGCCGGCTTCCCAAGCAGCCGTTAGGATTTCCTTTGCAGAGGCGACGTCAACCTGTTTGCCGTAAGTAACCCAGGAGCCAATCGAAAGCTCCGAAACTTTAATCCCAGCTTTTCCTAAATGTCTATACTCCATAATTTAACTCCTTTTTTTACAGTGATTATAGTAGAGGATCAATTTACTTTCAGGTGTAAACTATTGACAAATAAATTGGATTGTCTAACAATTCCTAAAAGTAAAATGGCTGCCTCAATCGAAATCCTTTCTGGTCATCGCTTTAGGAGACCGCGTTTCGCTGAGATTCTATCTTCTGCGTTTGCGGACGATCCTTTCTACACCTTTGTATTTCCGGATGCAGAGCGACGGACTCGTCTGCTGCCCTGGTTATTTAACAAACTCCTCAGTTATGCTAACCATTATGGTTTGGTTTTTGCAGATTCAGAATATCATGGCATATCAATTTGGTTAGATCCAAAGCATACCGGGCTCCTTCCGCTCGGGGTTTTACGGGCTGGTTTATTTCTTTTCCCCTTTAAAGTGTCCCATCTTGAGCTCAAACGTAGCATCATGTTGGCACAAGTTTCCAATCAGTTGCATCGTCAAGCCGTCTCCACTCCTCATTTTTACTTAGAAGCTGTTGGGGTAGAACCATCACATCAAGGCAAAGGTCTTGGTCGAGCGCTGGTTCAAGCCGGCATCTCCCGTGCGGATGAATTGCAAGTGCCAAGTTACTTGGAGACTCATAACCCAGCTAACCTTGGTTTTTACCAATCGTTAGGTTTCAGCATCGTCGGAAGTGAAAAGCCCTTCCCATCCGCTCCTCAAGTGTGGGGACTGCTGCGCACGCCACAGCGAGGCGAAAATTCTTCTATGTGAGTAGGTCATTCATCTCTATTACCAGTGAGAGGGTTGAAATAGGATTAAAGAAATAACTTACTTCATGTAAGTTCAATTGCAACGAACTAAAAACAACTGGATTAACAGGGTGTTGTCAGCCTTTCCCCTCTAGCTCCCCTTCCCAGCGGACAATTTTATATCATAATTCACATTAATTATCGCTGAGACGGGTCAGGGTTAGAGCTATAATATTACTCGATTAATGGTGGCGGTTGCCATCACTCACTCATTTTGCCAGTCAGTTTGATTTTTTCAACACCCCCGCACAACTCCCGCACAAGTTTGGATTGACGAGGCGACAGCCGTATGATATTATGTTTTCGCTCAAGCAGATAATAGGAACCATTTGCCCCCATCGTCTAGCGGCCTAGGACGTGGCCCTCTCAAGGCCAAAACAAGGATTCGAATTCCTTTGGGGGCACTTTTTTATCTCCAACTCCCCAGCTAAATCCCTTCCGAAGGCTTGATATCCTTGATATTCAGCTGCAAGCTTTCCCGTCCCTGATATTTATTGATCTCAAAGGAATAGGCGATATCAACCATCCCCGGTAATTGCCCGTTCCAGTGCCCCTGGCCGAATGCAATGGCTTCATAGCGCACGCGACCCGCATTCAGCACAAGCCGAAGATGTTGACCATTGCCTACGGGGTAAACCCTATTCACTTGTAAATTACGGCTGCAGAAGAGCGCCTCCGGGTTTCCGCGCCCGGTTGGTTCTAGCAAGCTGACCATCTCAAAGATCCGTGGGATTTCTGCTGCAGGTAAGCTATCTATTGCAATCTCTTTGTCTATCGCAAGCACCGGCGCTAGCTCGAGCCCTTGTAGGCTCTGCTCTGCTAAACTATTAAGCCGGCGCAGCAGCTCAGGCAGGTTTTCGTTGGTAACCGTCAGACCAGCTGCCATGGAATGCCCGCCATAGCGCACGAGTAAATCGGCACAAGCATCCAGCGCCTGAGTAATGTTGAACCCAGCGATCGAGCGGCAAGAAGCGACCACCATCTCTTCTCCTCGGTGTCCGATGATGCTGGGTCGGTAGAGCGCCTCGGCGATGCGTGAAGCCGCCAGCCCAACCACGCCTTCGTTATATTCCGGTGAGGCGTCAAATACAATCAGGGGCTGCACCTCGGCTTGGAGGACATTTTGCAGCACGCTTTCCTGGATGCGAGCCATGATCTCCTGCCGTTCTCTGTTTTGCGAGTCGAGTTGCAGAGCGAGCTCTCCGGCAGTAAGTGCATCCTGCGCGGAGAGCAGGTGGAAAGCCGACATAGCAGAATCCAACCTACCAGCCGCGTTGAGGCGTGGCGCTAAGCGAAAGCCAATATGGCTCGCATTCAGTTGCTCCAGGTTAACGCCCGAAACCTGCGCGAGAGAATATAACCCCTGCCGCCCTAATTTGCTCATCGTTTGGATACCTGCGCGCACAAGCGCTCGGTTCTCGCCGGCGAGCGGTGCCATATCTGCCACCGTACCCAATGCCACCAAGTCGAGCCAATCCTCAGCGCTCACACCTGGCTGGGGGTAAGCTGTCAAGTAGGCGGCAGCAAGCTTATAAGCTAATCCCACGCCTACCAGGTCTTTGAAAGGATAACTATCACCAGGCTGGTGTACATTGAGGATCGCATCTGCCGGCGGGAGTACCTCGCCCGGTTGGTGGTGGTCGGTGAGGATCACCCGCATGCCCAAGCGGCGCGCTAAGGCTATTTCCTCCACCGAGCGGATGCCACAGTCGACTGTGATGATCAATCCGATGCCCTCATTCGCAAGCTGCTCGACAGCGTCCAGGTTGAGTCCGTAACCCTCATCAAAGCGGTTGGGGATGTAAATGCGCGGGCTTGCGCCCAGCTTCTGGAGCAGCTCGTAGAGCAACACAGTCGAGGTTACGCCGTCCACGTCGTAGTCGCCATAAATGGCAATGGGAGTGCCTTCTGTAATAGCGGCATGCAGCAGCTCTACAGCTTGGGACATATCGCGGATGAGGAACGGGTCTGTTGCCTCTGGCGCGCTGGCAGAGAGGAAAGCCTGCGCTGTTTCGGCATCCCTCACGCCGCGGTTGTAGAGCAGCTGCCGCAGCAAAGGCGGGAAATCCGCCAACTCCTGATTGATTTCTGGGGGGATAGGCGCGGCGACGTTCCAACGCTTTGTGACGGGGGTGTGATTAATAATCTCCATGCGAATAGTCCTCGTATCTGTGCTTGTGTGGCTTTATTGTAACCGGTAAGAACAGGAAGAATGTGCTAAAGATGCGAATTTTAACCTGGAAGAAAAAGTGAAATAAATCGTTTTAAAATGTATAATTTGTTTTGTTGGACTTAGCAAACCTCAGGTAAGTCAGGGAGGCCTTAGGATGTTGAGCATTGATTATTCAAATATAGTTGGAGCACTACTTGAGCTAGGTCTTTATGCGTATCTTGCTTCAAATCCGTCTGGACTTATTAATATCCTTCCAGGAATAGCCGGAGATATCATTTCGAGCTTTAATACGACTAAGAAGCCAAACGTCATCAAGGGCTTTGATCGGCTTATTCAAAAATCTTTAGACGAAACGCTCAAGCCATATTTCAATAAGCAGCAAATCATTAAGTTTAAAGAAATAATATTTTCCATTGATAATATGCAAGAATATTTAACGGATAATGCTTATGACCTTTTCCGCAAAAATTTTCTCGATGCGCTTAATCAGCTTGAACCCACAAAAAATCAAGACTGGACTTTATTAAATACTGACGAAATCCTTAAAAAGCTTCTTCTCAACATTAATTCTGGAATTCAAAAAGATTCTAATCTACTTATCTTAGATACTAACGTTAATACTCACCTCATTTTGGACAAAATTAGGGAGTTACAAAATGTGAGCGCGGCTCCGGTCAATTATCCCAAATATCTCACGCCCATCGAGCTGTTTACACCCGAAAGCATTTTGCATCGGGAAGAAGAAACTAATGAGCTTGTCCAAAGGTTATTGAACGGTCAGAGAATTGTGATGATCAGCAGCTCAGCGGGTTTGGGTAAAACAAAACTCGCCCGAGCAGTTTGTCATTCCCTAGAAGACCAGTTTGATCACCTCGCCTGGCTGACTTATGATGGCAGTTTAGAAAACCAGTTGCTCACCTTGAGGATACTGGAGCAAAACCCCGACCCGCAAAATCGTTTGTTTCAAATTAAAGAGTTCCTGAACACCACTGAGAAGAATGTGCTTATCGTTCTTGATAACGTCAATGACATCCCCAACCATACAGACTTGCAAGCTATCGCCGCCTTTTCGCCTAGTGTTAGGATATTGATCACTTCCAGGTTACCAGAGATAAAGGGCATGGAGGTCTTTCTCCTAAATGCTCTCTCATTAGAATCTTGCACAGACATCTTTTACCTGCATTACAAGTTGGATCCCAATCGAGAGCAAAGAGAAACAGCCCAAACCATCATCAATTCAGTAGGAAGGAACACCTATTTAGTTGAACTTCTTGCTCGCAGTGCGCAAGCCGAAGGGGAACAACTCAATAATGTATGGGAAAGGATGCGTGAACACGGTTTTGCGTTCTCTCATGTGAGGCTGGCAACAGAACACTCGACGAGTGCCCAAACTCTGCAGGAGCACGTAAAAGCGCTCTACGAAATGGCGGGGTTGGATGAAGCGAAGCAGCATGTTTTGCGTGTCTTCTCGGTGCTGCCGCACAGCACGCCCATCCCAGTGCACATTAAGAGTTGGATGCCTTGCGATATAAACGACCTCATTTGGCTAGTAGAGCGCGGTTGGCTTCAGCAAAATGAACTTGGCTATACCATGCATCAGCTTTTGCAAGAGTCTATCAGGTTGCAAACTCGAGCTACCCTTGAGGATTGTCAAGGGCTGATTGATTCTTTCACCCAAAAAGAATTTATTTCTGGAGATTTGCCATATACTGAAAAAGGTAAACGTATAAATTATGCTGATTCTTTAATTGAATTTTTCCAACCTATCCCTGAAAGTGCTGACTTCTCACTATTACTTAATAAAACCGCTTATAACCATCATTTTTATTTAGGCGACTTCCCTCAGGCTATGAACTATTATCAAAAGGCATTGGCTATTCGCGAAAAAGTGTTGGGATCGGAACATCCTGATACCGCCGCGAGCTATGCCAATATTGGAATACTCTATCATGATCAAGGCAATTACTCCCAGGCTTTGAACTATTATCAAAAGGCACTGTCTATTCGCGAAAAAGTGTTGGGTATGGAACACCCAGGTACCGCCGCGAGCTATGCTAATATTGGAGTACTCTATCATAATCAAGGCAATTACCCCCAAGCTTTGAACTATTATCAAAAGGCATTGGCCATACATGAAAAAGTGTTAGGTCTCGAACATCCTGACACCGCCGAGAGCTATAACAACATTGGAGCACTCTATCATGATCAAGGCAATTACTCCCAGGCTTTGAACTATTCTCAAAAGGCATTGGCCATTCGCGAAAAAGTGTTAGGTTTCGAACATCCTGATACCGCCGCGAGCTATAACAATATTGGAATACTCTATCATGATCAAGGCAATTACCCCCAGGCTTTGAACTATTCTCAAAAGGCATTGGCCATTCGTGAAAAAGTGTTAGGTCTCGAACATCCTGATACCGCCGAGAGCTATAACAATATTGGAGCACTCTATCATGATCAAGGCAATTACTCCCAGGCTTTGAACTATTATCAAAAGGCATTGGCCATTCGTGAAAAAGTGTTTGGTCTCGAACATCCTAATACCGCCACGAGCTATAATAATATTGGAATACTCTATAAAATTCAAGGCAATTACTTCCAGGCTTTGAACTATTATCAAAAGGCACTGGCCATTAAAGAAAAAGTGTTGGGGCTGGAGCACCCTGATATCGCCGCGATCTATAACAATATTGGAATACTTTATTATGATCAAGGCGACTTCACCCAGGCTCTTGAATTTCTTTTCAAAGCCTATCGTATCCTAAAATACACACTTAATCCCAACCACTTTCACCTACAGAGATTATATAAAAACCTAAAGCTCACCTACGAAAATTTTGCAGTCTTCACTGAGCCTTTCGAGGAATGGCTGGAAAAGGCGCTCAAGAGTGAAAATGTCAATTTCCCGGACTCATCCAATTGAACTTCCCGCAGCAAACTTCGAAGCAAATCGAGAATCGTCCTCCAAATTGTCTCCTTTCAGGTAAAATTAGCCCCATGGAAAATAAACGTGGATTTTTCAACTTTGGTAAAAAACCGGCACCGGATTTCCGCATCTCGGATGATGTGGAACGCGCCAAGCGTAACGGCAAGCCGCTGGTGGCGCTGGAATCAGCGCTAATCACCCACGGCGTCCCTTGGCCGGAAAACCTCACCATCGCCCGCGCCATGGAAGACGCAGTGAAGCACAACGGCGCCTTCCCGGCTACAGTCGCCGTGCAGGAAGGCCAACTGCGCGTGGGCTTGAGTAGCAGCCAGCTGGAAAACTTAGCAGAATCGCGTGACCCGCACAAGCTCAGCCTGCGCGACTTGGGCGCAGCGATTGCGCGCAAATGGAACGGCGGGACAACCGTCTCTGCCACGCTCTATGCCGCAGAGCGGGCTGGCATCAAGGTGCTTGCTACCGGCGGGATTGGCGGGGTGCACCGCGCGCAGGCTTACGATATCTCCGCAGACCTGCTGCAGCTGCGCAAGAGCCCGCTCGTGGTGGTGTGCTCCGGCGCTAAAGCCATTTTGGACCTGCCCGCCACGCTTGAGGTGCTGGAGACCCTAGGCATTCCCGTCATCGGCTACCAAACGGATGAATTTCCGGCGTTTTACTCTGCCCAGAGCGGGCTGAAGGTACCCCTGCGCGCCGAGAGCGCCCAGGAAGTGGCAGAAGTCGCCCGTGCGCATTGGAAGCTCACGTTCAGTACGAGCGTCCTAGTGGTGATGCCGCCGCCTGCAGAAAGTGCCATGCCGCGCGAGCGCATGGAAGCCTTGATTGCGCAAGCCTTGCAGTTAGCCGAAGGTGAGGGTGTGCGTGGTAGTGCTCTTACACCATACCTGCTGGCTAAGATGAACGTGCTCAGCGGTGGCGAAAGCTTAAAAGTCAACTTAGCACTGCTGCGCAATAACGCCGCGGTGGCAGCCCAAATTGCTGCCCAGATTCCGGAAGGGCTGCAGGAATGGCGCTATATCTAGTCCTCAAGTAAAAATATTCTAAGCCGGCTGGATGTGCCGGCTTTTTTTATGGCGAAGGGGTGGCAGAAGGCAATGGCGTATTGCTGGGTATAGGCGTGCGTGTGGGAGTCGGCGTACGCGTTGGCGTAGGTGTTGCAGTGGGCGTGAGCGTAAAGGTTGGGCTGGGGGTGAAGGTAGCCGTGGGCGGGTTACCCACCACGGTGAAATAGCCCGAAAGGATCCACTGGCTGCCCACAAAACATTGCACCTGATATTCGCCTGGCAGCCATTCTTCAGAAGGCAGCTCGAGCACCAGCACCCCATAGCCACCTGTGCCGCCTTCCCAATGGCCAGTCTCAGCCTTGAGCAAGGTATTCCCACGATACCACAGCTCGGTCCATTGCACGCCATTATCCATAAAGTTATAGCTATACGTCCCGTAAATCTTGGTCAGCGGATTGCTGAACTCCACCGCCGGGTTCACCGGCTGAAAATTTTCATCGATCTCGGTGGCAAACACGATGGGGCTAAATACTGCATTGGGGTTCGGAGTAACAAACGAGTCGAACTGGGTGGCGATGGCTTGGGGAACCGCGGGAGTATTGGTAACCGAGGGCGTGTTGGTGATCGTAGGGGTGAGCGTGATGGTAGGGGTCAGCGTGATTGTTGGCGTGAGGGTGATGGTTGGGGTGAGAGAGGGCGTAAGCGAAGGCGGGAAGTAACGGTAGGCAATACCCTCGCCATAGCGGAAGTTGAAATAGGCAAATGCGCCTAATGCAAAAGCTGTCAGGATCAGACCAGCCGCTTGGTCATAGAGCTTGCGGCGCTTGAAATAAAAGGGCATGCGCTTGCCTTTTTGGATGGCGCGGGAAGCCCGCACCGCAGTCCAGATGGCAGCGATGACAGCCAGAATGGTGAGCGTGATGACAGTCGAGCGGATATCCATGCGGAGCACCTGCTCGGAATTATACCTGCACGATGAAAAGTGTTTTTAGGCCGAGATGGGTAAACCTATCTAAAAATCCGAGCCCAAACCATCGAAACATGGCTCACGCCAGTTTAGCCTTGCAAAGCGCTGGCATAGGGCTCAGCAAAGAGCGCTGGGATACCGCCAGTATGCCAGAAGAGGACAGTTTCATTAGGGCTAAAAAAGCCTTTGCGAATGAGGTCAATGAGCCCCGCGGCTGCACGCCCTGTGTATACCGGGTCCAGCAAGATGCCTTCGGTGCGGGCAAACAGGCAGATAGCTTCTACCTCTGCCGGCTGGAGGATGCCATACCCTGCCTGGCAGTAAGCATCATTGACCAAAACATCTTCCGATTCGATCTTCTTATCAATGCCCAACCACGCTGCGGTCTGGTTAGCCAGCGCCATGATGGTTTGCGTGAGCTCATCTGCGGGCTTATCCACGCTAATGCCCAGGATTCGGCCCGGGAAGCCAGTTTGCTTTGCCCCCAGCACCAAGCCGGCTTGCGTGCCGCCACTAGAACTTGCCAAAACGATCCAATCTGGCTGCAGATCCTGATCTTTGAGCTCCTGCATGGCTTGGATGTAGCCCTGAACCCCAACCGGATTGGAGCCGCCGTAAGGGATGAGGTAAGGCTGCATGCCGTCCTCGTCAGCTTGGGCAAAAGCTTGCTGCAGGCGCTGGTCGCGCTCTTCCTTGGGGACAAAAACCAGCTTTGCTCCGCTGAGCTCATCAAGCAACAGGTTGCCCTGCCGGATGCCAGAGTCTTCTCCAGCCAAGACGAGGATGCAACCCAAGCCCAAGCGCGCAGCAGCGGCAGCGACCTGCCGGCAATGATTGGATTGCGCCGCGCCAGTTGTGATCAGCATTCGGCAGCCTTGTGCGAGAGCATCTGCTGCCAGATATTCTAACTTACGGGTTTTATTGCCGCCCAAGCCTAATCCGGTCAGGTCGTCGCGCTTAATGAAAAGCTGCGGTCCCTGGAGGAGCTTCGTCAGCCTGGGCAGCGGTTCAATCGGAGTGGGTAAATGTGCTAAAACTATTCGCTCAGTCATTCGAGAGCCTCCTTTGCGTGGCTGCTTTTCCGCGGCTGCGCATCACACCCAAGATTTTAGGCAACATGCGCGTGTAGAGCCGGTACAACCCCTGTTGGCTAGTGTAGTCCCAGCCGCCTAAGTGGCGCACTACCTGACCGTTGAAGCCTTCTTTGAAGCGGTAAACGCCCCACAGCGGGTCGCTCTCGTTAAAGTTATCGGGAGCCCCCCACATATCATAGGTGTGGCAGCCCAAAGCTTTGGAAAGACGCATAGCCTCCCATTGCAGCAAGTAATTGGGCATACGCTCGCGGGCTATCTCTGTGGACATACCAAACATGAAACGTGAAACGCCGGCAAAATAAAACAGCACCAGTCCGCCAACCGGTTGATCTTCCACTTCAGCAATGAGCGCTTTAGCCATACCCGCCTGCATGAACTCGCTCCACAAGCCAGTGTAATAGGCTTCATGACGGATAACAAAGCCATCCCGCACAGCTGTCTCAGCGTACATGTGGTAGAGCAGCGGCAGTTCATTTTCATCCGCCTCCCGCACACGTACGCCCTTACGCTCTGCCAAGCGGATGTTGTAGCGCGTCTTCTGCTTGAACGAAGCCAGGATTTCCTCTTCACTGCGCCGCAGGTCAATAACAACAGTGTTCCGGAATTGGATCTGATCGCCGGAGAAGCTCCAGCCGCGCTGCACCAGCAATTCTTGGAGGGCTAGCCCTTCAGGCAGCTCAGCACTTTGCAGGCTGCCGGGCACGCCCCAGCCAAGGACAACATCCGGGTCAATCTTGATGAAGACTGCTTTGCGCAAACGAGCTAAGTTTTCCAAATTGGCTAGAACCTGCGTGGCAAGTGCCTGGTCACCCCAATCCAAGAGCGGACCTTTAGGGCAGTAGAGCACTTCGATTTTCAGCCCTGGCAGCAGCTGGGTCTTGCGGCTAAGGATGAGCCCTGCAGCTTGCAGCTGCCCATGGGCATTCTCCCAGACTGCATGGTATGGCTGCCAACCGTTGCGGATTTTGGATTGCCCCCATTCCCAGGTCTGAAGGATATGCGCATTGGGCAAGGTTTGGATGAGCTTATCCCAAGCTTGCGCGGAGACGCCCTCAAGCAGGCGCATGGGCTTCACTCTCCCTCCTGGATTGCATCATTTTATAAGCTCTGTAGAGCAGCGGATTGTAGACCCGAATGAAGGCGGGTGCACTACGCCGCACTTGCCCGCCAAAACCGCGCTTGAAGCGGTAAACACCCCATAAGCCATCCGAACGCTGCGTAAACTGCTCTTCAAGGGTCTCTTCATCCGCATCTGGAATGCCCCATAGGTCATAGAGTTTCGCACCGTTGGCTTTAGCCCAGCGCATAGCTTCCCATTGCAGTAAATAAGTTGGCATCAGGTTGCGATGCTCATCATCCGAAGCGCCATAAAAATACCAGGCGCGCTCATGCTGCCGAAAAGCCATCAGATATGCCAAAGGCTTCTGATCCAAAACTGCTTCGAGCAGTACAACCTGACCTTGGGGCTCAAAAATATCATAAGCTCTGCGGTAATATTCAGCGCTATGCAAGGCAAAACCATCACGCTGAGCGGTAGTCTGCATCATACGGTAAAAGCCGTCTAAGTCGGCGCTGGGGCGTACTAACACGCCGTGCCGCTGCGCTAAGCGGATGTTATAGCGTGTCTTTTGTTTCATCGAAGCGAGGATTTGCTCCTCGTTGGGTTGTAAGTCGATTACGATGGTACGCCGCGGCTGGAAGGTATGCTCCTCAAGGCTAAAGCCCGCTAGCCACTGCGTGCGTACTTCCTCCGGCAGCGGCTCAAAGTGATCCGGCTCAACCTGTAAAAAAATCGCGTGATGGTCGCGGCAGAGCGTATCCACTCGCAGCCAAAGCTCCTGCCACTGGGTGCCCAGCGGACCTTTGGGAAGGTAAGCAATACTCAAACCAAGCGGGAGATGGCGCAAGAGGATTTGGGCAGCGCAGTGTTCTGCCTTCACGCGTACGGCTGACCAACCAAAAGCCTCTTTAAACTCTGCCCAGCTGGAGGTCTGCAGGAGATGGGCTTCTGGGTAGCTTTGCAAGAGCTCATCCCAGCTGGGGCTGTCAAGCGTGTTCACGGTCATGCCGCCTTATCGCCCTTTGAACCCGAGCACCGCTCCAAAAGTGCGCAACAAAATAGTTATATCCATGAGAATATTTGCGTGCTCAATATAATAGAGGTCGTACTCCAGCTTAATAGCGGTTTCCTCAACCGTCTCGGCATAAGGTTGGTTGATTTGTGCCCAGCCGGTAACGCCAGGCTTGACCAGCATGCGCGCCCGATAAAAAGGGACAACATTTTGGAAGATCTCTACCAGTTCGCTGCGCTCTGATCGAGGGCCTACCCAGCTCATATCGCCCATGAGAACATTGATTACCTGAGGGAGCTCGTCTAAATGTACTTTGCGTAAAAATCTCCCCGCACGTGTCACGCGCGGGTCGTTGGAAGCGGTGACCAATGCTTCCTTTTCCATATCGGCTTTAGTTTTCATCGTACGAAACTTATAAATGCGGTAGGGTACTCCCCCGCGGCCTAAACGCTCCTGGCTATAAATTACCGGCATACCAGAATCGATCAAAATGATTACTGCAATAATCGGGAATAGTCCAACGAGAAATACCATTCCAACCAAGCTAATGGCAAGATCCATCAAGCGCTTGAACAGGCGGTAAAAGCCGCCATTGGGTGTGTGGCTGACAAATGAGCGGATAACCCACTCCGAGTCAAGCAGGTTAATCGGAACACGCCCCAAGAGGGATTCGTAGACCTCCTGCATGGTGGCGATATCCAATCCTTGTTCTTGTGCCATCAATAAGTTCTGAAACATACCGTGTTTTATTGGGCCGGAAATCGCTAATATCAGATCTGTAATGCCTCTCTGATCGATAATATCAAACAGCTGGGTATGATCACCTAACACTTCATAATCTCGAATAGTGCTACCTAACTTTTCCGGGTCGTCATCTATTAAACCAATCAAATTGAAGGGTGGCGGGTTTTTATCAGTAATAACATTCACTAAGGTTGAGCCAGCCTTGCCTGCACCTATAATCAATGCGCGCCTGGAACGGCTCGCCGCCTGAAATAATCGCACATAAACATAGCGCCAAATAAGGGTAAAGATGACCACGAAAATAATAAAGAAAGCTACACCGCGCCGGGGCAACGTGAGCGGAGGCATGGCAAAATAAACAATCAGATAGAGGAAAATAGCTGCAATGGTAGCGACACTAACCCCCCGCATGGTAAGTTGCATATTTCCAGCTTTATTGACGTCATACGTATCGACGAGCAAAATAATCCAGAGGATAGGTAGAAAATAAAACCAGGTATCTGGGCGAGTTTTCAGGAATTCCAGCGAAAACTGTAGCCAAGCATCTCCAGCAGCCCAAAAGTACAGCGCAACCAGCAAGGCTAAGTAGCCAGCCATAAGATCCCCTAAAATCAATAAGGCGCGCTGCTCTGATTGCTTAAGGCGCCACCGCGGTGCTGCTCGTTTATCTTGCATATTCTATTCTCCTGCTCTCTCAGCTGCGCGGGTTGGAAAGACTCCCGACTAAAAGTGCTGCACCCCAGCCCAGGTGCATGGTCGCAATCGCCAGCGGGACGCCAAGGGCTAGCGCGGCATCTTTCTTTTGGATTGCAAGCTGTATACCAACGAGGATGAGTGTTACTAGGTAAATTCCTAATTCTATGAGCCAAACGGTGAATAAAGGCTGAAAAATCAGGCTTAATATAGGCAGTAAGATGATGCTAAGGACAAATATTGGCGGCAAAGCTTGCCGCAAGCGCAGTGTTTTAGGATAGCGCTTCAGCATTTGCGCCTTCCAATAACCATAGCGCCAGTACTGTTTTGCTAAATCGCTTAGGCTCCCCCGCGCAAAATACACCGAGCGGATCTGCGGATCCAGCCAGATCCGCCCGCCAGATTGACGGATGCGTGTGTTAAATTCATAATCTTCATTGGTGAGCAAGCGTTCATCAAAGGGTCCAATGCGTTCAATTAGTTCACGCCGAAAAGCCCCAAATGGCACGGTATCTACGTAGCCGGCATGGCTGCCAATGCGGTATCCCGCATCTCCCACCGCTATCGGGTGCGCTGCAGCTACGGCAATCGACCGCGCGATCCAGCTTTCATTTTGGGGCTGGATTTCCCAAACGCCACCCACGTTTTCGGCTTTTCTGGCTTGCAAAGCCTCTATGCAGCGGGCTACATAATCTGGTCGGGGGATAGCGTGGGCGTCCATGCGCAAAATAAACTCCCCTTGGGCAGCAGCGATGCCGACATTAAGCGCTGCGGGGATAATACGATTGGGGTTCTCTAATATATGCACCTGCAAATCAGGGTGTTCTGTTTGAAATTCAGCGATCACTTCCCGTGTGCCATCCTCAGACAATCCGTCAGCGATGAGCACTTCCATCTCGGATTGAGGAAAACTCTGTTGTGCTAAAGCTTCCAAGAGCAAACGAATCGTTTTTTCTTCATTGCGGCAAGGGACTATCACCGAGACTTGAATAGGCATAAGCTAATGGCTTCCGATAATTACTTCAGTACTAGGAGTCCTGACACTCACATGTTCCTCCACCGTGCGGGAGAAAGGCTATGGCTTCGATCTCGAGGAGCCCGCCTTTGGGCAAAGCAGCCACTTGCACGGCGGATCTGGCAGGAGGGTTGTGCGTAAAGAACTCAGCATAAACTGCGTTCACGGTGGAAAAATCAGCCATATCTTGTAAGAAAACGGTGGTCTTAACCACGGCATTTAGATCAGCGCCAGCTGCCTCAAGGATTGTTTTTAGGTTGGTAAGCGCTTGGCGGGCTTGCGCCTCCACACCAGGTTTTAGATCGCCATTGGTGGAGTCTATGCCTAATTGACCCGAGACAAACAGAAAACATCCGCCAACTACCGCTACGGAATACGGACCAATCGCTTGAGGCGCATTTTCTGCCGTGATGATCTTCTTTTCTTTATGATGCTTTGCACGTTCTGCGTTCATCGCCATATGACCTTTCATTTTAACATTTCCACTGAACCGATTATAACATCCCTCCCCATAAAACCGTTCTGAGGTCAGACAAACCGTAAGTCCATAAAAAAACAACCCTGAAATACAGGGCTGCTTTGCTGATTTTTTAGTGCAGATATGTTATACCTGCCATTCTCCAATGTCTTTCCAGCAATAATCCAAATGCTCAGCCATGACGGCTTTCAACTTGCGCTTGACCTGTTTACGTGCAGCTAACATCAAAGGCACGCCTCCAATTTCATTGAGGCGCTTGCCGATATCTTTAGCTTCGCGATGGTGGCATTGGATATCGAACGGTCCGCCAGGATTAAGGGAAAGGTAATCATCCCGTATGCCAATATCGATCAGGCGGTCGATGAGTTTGTTTACCTCTTGCTTACGATGCTGATCAAGCTTGCGGATTTCAGGATCACCAAAGATTGAATCAAAAACGCTCATTTTAGTCTCACTTTCGCTTCAATTATAAATCATTATCTCTAAATTATTTTGTAGGGTGTTGAAAAATGTAATGGCAAAGTGATAATGTCCTAAAGTAGCAAAATAGAAATGTCCTAATTATGATTAGGAGCTATGAAATGGACAATCGAAATGACAAGTAAGGAA
>DAOUFK010000001.1:0-3775 GCA_034430095.1 Candidatus Mesolinea sp. | reverse complement strand
CTCGCCAATTGCCCTTACGAGCCGCAAAGCTTAGGGCAGCGCTTGGAACAAGTGGACGTCGATCAATACTTTTCTGGCTTGACGGCACCAGAGCTGGTTGCGCTGCTTTATTGAACCTGATCAGACCCATCTGCCTCGGAAGCGGAATTTGGCAATGCTTCAGCGGGTTTCGTTTCCTCTGGGCTGAAAGGTGAGGCTAATTTGAGCGCGGCGGCTTTTTTGCTATCTTCGCTGCGGCGGTCATAGCGGCGGGTGGTATCTGCGCTGGCATGCCCGGCAATCGCCGAAACGGTAAGTACGTCCACCTGCGCACTGAGCAAATCGGTGATCGCTGTGCGCCGCAGGTCGTGTGGGGTGAAGGCATCTAAGCCGGCTTCTTGCTGGCGGTTCTTGAGCAGGTAGTAAATCGCTTGGGGTGTGAGCCGGCGGAGCAACACCTTGCCAGATTTGGTTACCCGTGTAAAAAGAGGCCCAATATGCCTGCCGCGTAAGCCCAACCAAGCTTCAAGGGCTGCGACGGCATCGGGTTGCAAGTAGACCTGGCGGCGCTTACTGCCTTTCCCCAAAATGCGCAATTTGCCCTCTTTCAGGTCCACATCCGCGAGGTTAATGTCCACGATTTCTTGCCGGCGCAGTGCAGCTGCATACAGCACGGTGATGATGGCAGCATCGCGCACACCTAAGGTGGGGTTGTGGGCGTCTTGCAGGCAGGTTTGGGTGAGCCGGCGCAGTTCTTCCAGCTTAAGCGTACGCCCGCGGGGTAGGGGGGCTGTTCGCAGCGATTTCACATTAGCGGCGCGGTAATAATCGTTATGATCAGTGTACAACCCTAATTGGTAGGCTTCAGCCAGCACGCGCCGTAAGGCGACAAGGTGTTTATTTACCGTAGATTTCGCATAGCCAATATCTACCATATAAGCAGCTAAGCCATTAGTATGCTCATAACGTAGAACTTCCCAAGGGAAATCTAACGCCTCGCTGGTCTCGCCATTCGAAAAGATGTAAGCTAAGTTGTTGAGTGCGGTATGCTGCGTCCGCCTGCCAGCCGGGCTGAGTGAATTGAGGTAGGCCTGCGCTGGCGACTCAAGCCCAGGGTCGCGGGGTGGGGCAGCTTCCAGATCTGGTAAGTTCAGTGCGATTTTAGATTGTGGCTTGGGCATTGGTTCGCTCCAGTGAGGTGCAAAATATTCTCATAAGTAATTATACCCGCTCGTGGGGTGTAAGCAGAGAAGGGATGGCGAGAACGACCAAACCCACCATGTTACTGCGAGGAGGGAGCTTTTTGCCCGACGAAGCAATCTTATCTACATCTGTTCTTGCAGGGTCTCTGACCCTGCAAGGCATTTGACCTTTAGGTCTCAATGATGTTTAAAATTTGGAGACCTACAGTAAACCTCACTCGCTGGTCCTTACAGGAGGCTTCGCACTCAGACACCAGCAAGAACAAGCAAAGAGAGAGACCAACAAGAACGATTCCAACCTATCCATGCTGAAAATCATGCCCGAGACAACAAGATAGCCTCAAAAAAAGGGCTTAAAATCGCTGAAAAACTACATCAAGCATACTTTTAATCCTGCATCGCGCTGATTTTCATTCTAAACCGAAATTGCCCTAAGCTCGCCCAAACCCCATTCCGACAACCAAAACCCCTCTTATAGCTATCGAGAAGTAACATTCTCATAAGTAATCACTTATGAATATAAAGGTTCACATTTTCCCTCCCCCATTACGCATTTACAGGCTACCGCCCGACGCCGATGACCTTAAAGCCCAGCGCGCTCAAGCGCTCACGATCCAAAAAGTTGCGTCCATCTACCAGCGGCACGGGTTTAATGTGCTCCCAATCCAACTCACGATACTGCTGCCACTCGGTTACGAGCACAATCGCGTCCGCATCCTCCAACGCCTCTTCTACCTGCGCGCAATAGCGCACACCCAAGTCCGGATACAGCCGGCGGGCATTCTCCAGAGCTACCGGGTCATGCGCGCGCACACTGGCGCCGCGTTGCAGCAGCAGCCGGGCAATATCTAACGAAGGCGCATCACGCAGGTCGTCCGTATCGGGCTTGAAGCTGAAACCTAATAGCGCCACGCGCTTGCCCTTGAGGATCTTGAGCGCCTCCTGCAGTGCATCTACCACCCACGTGCGCTGATGATAGTTGACGTCGCGTGCAGCCTGCACGATGGGCATAGCTAAGTTGTAATCTTTCGCCATCGCCACCAGCGCGGCGGTATCCTTGCCAAAGCACGATCCGCCCCAGCCAATGCCCGGGTTGAGGAAGCGCTCCCCAATGCGGCTATCCAAGCCAATGCCCTTAGCTATTAGCGTGGCATCGGCGCCCACCTTTTGGGCTAGCTGCGCAATTTCATTGATGTAAGAAATCTTCAGCGCCAAAAAGGCGTTGGCTGCATATTTGATCACCTCCGCACTGGTTAGGTCGCAGACCAACAGCGGCACTTCTTGCAAGCCCTCGGGGCGCGGCAAGCCAGCCGGCGGCGTAAAGCTCTGCTGCAGGATGGGTATGAAAAGCTCGCGCAAAGTCTCCACGCCATGCGTGTTCTCCGATCCTATCACCACGCGGTCCGGGTAAAACGAATCGTGCAGCGCGGCGCCTTGGCGCAAGAATTCGGGGTTGGAAACCACCGCAAACAGATTATCAGCCTTCCTGCCGTTGCGCTTTTCGTAGGCGTCCTTGATGAGCGTGCCCACCCAGTTGCCAGAGCCAATCGGCACAGTGGACTTGTTCACAATCACTAAAAAGTGGTCGTCCATCGCCTCTGCAATCGACTCCGCCGCCTGGCGTACGTTGGTCAGGTCAGCGTTGCCATCCGGCAGCGAAGGAGTGCCCACCGCGATGAAAACCACATCCGTATGCGCCAGGTCCACCTCTTCCATGCTGCTCACGAAACGCATCCTGCCCCCCACTTGGGCTAACAGCTCGTCCAAGTGCGGCTCGTAAAAAGGCGCTTTGCCGGCTTGCAGCTGCGCGATTTTCTCGCGGTTTGTGTCTAAGCAGGTAACTTCGTGCCCGATATAGGCAAATACGACCCCCGTGGTGAGGCCGACATATCCAGTGCCGATGATTAATATATGCATGTGCTACCCTTCAATGATGCTAAATGAAGTAGTTCAGATTATTATACCCTACGGGCACTTTACACTACGGGCACTTTACCCTACGGGTACTTTACCCTACGGATACTTTACCCTACGGGCATTATACCCTACGGGTACTTTACCCTACAGTCATTATACCCTACGGGTACTTTACCCGAAGGAAACTGCGCCGCAAAGGTGCACACCGAGGCGCCATCTCCCCTACCCCATTTTGATGCAGTATCACCCGCATTTATAAATTTTATTATCATAATTATATTAAGTAATATTCTCCATGTCAATGGGTAGGTTATGGGTATAATAGGGACAAACAGCGTATAAATATCCGAAACTATCAATAAAAGCAACCTGCAGGAGCATGAAGGGATGAAGGATCTCATCAAAGCATACCTCAAAGAAGTTTCCGCGATTACCGCGCAAGGCGATGCGCGCGAAGAATCATATTACCCAGCGCTCAAGCAATTCCTCGAAGGCTATCCGCTCGAGAAGGGGCGTAAAACGCAAGTTACCGTCCTGCCCAAGAAAACCGAAGCCGGCAGCCCGGATTTCCGCGTATGGGATGGCAAGGATTTCATTGTAGGCTACATCGAAGCCAAAACCCCTGGCACCAACTTAGACCAAATTGAGACCAGCAAGCAGCTGCAGCGCTACCTGAG